>NZ_JAFY01000002.1:0-339714 GCF_000526375.1 Aminiphilus circumscriptus DSM 16581
TATGTGTTTCCATCCCTCGTAGGAAGGCTCACAACTGGGAAGGACTCAAGCTCTGCCTCGCTCATTGTTGGAGTTTCCATCCCTCGTAGGAAGGCTCACAACCTGGCATTGGTACGGTGAGCACAGAGCGAGAGCCAAAGTTTCCATCCCTCGTAGGAAGGCTCACAACACCGTCCTGCGCACCTTCAGGCCCCGAAGATAGTTGGTTTCCATCCCTCGTAGGAAGGCTCACAACCACCCCAGGGGGAAGATCGAAGACCGAGCCATACCCGTTTCCATCCCTCGTAGGAAGGCTCACAACGGCGTGCGTTTTTCGCTGCAGGCCTTGGGATGAGATGTTTCCATCCCTCGTAGGAAGGCTCACAACCGGACTGCCCCACAGAGGCGACGTGTATGACGTCGGTTTCCATCCCTCGTAGGAAGGCTCACAACGAGCAGGCGCACCAAGGCCACTCGGGGCGGCAAAATCGTTTCCATCCCTCGTAGGAAGGCTCACAACGATTCGAGACCCCTCCGCCTCCGCCACCGCCGCCGCGTTTCCATCCCTCGTAGGAAGGCTCACAACTGGATCTGCAGATTCGATACTGGTAGGCCCTTGCGAGTTTCCATCCCTCGTAGGAAGGCTCACAACACGTGGCGTACTGGATCGGAAGGGACCGGGTGACCGTTTCCATCCCTCGTAGGAAGGCTCACAACCCATGAAGGAGGTACGCAAATGGCGTTCAATCTGAAGTTTCCATCCCTCGTAGGAAGGCTCACAACGGAGACGTCATTGATCTCCTGCGAAAAGCACTTGAGATGTTTCCATCCCTCGTAGGAAGGCTCACAACAGAGGATGATTGATATGCCTACATATCTGAATGAAGTTTCCATCCCTCGTAGGAAGGCTCACAACGAGGCAGCCACAGGGTTGCTCTGGAGCGCGGCTATCCTGTTTCCATCCCTCGTAGGAAGGCTCACAACGAAATGACCGTTCAAGAGTTCCGAGCCGACGCCGATGTTTCCATCCCTCGTAGGAAGGCTCACAACGCGCACCCTGCGCCATATTCCCTCGTCGGTGCCACGTTTCCATCCCTCGTAGGAAGGCTCACAACCGACCGCGAACGAACATCAGTGGCCATCGGACGTGAGTTTCCATCCCTCGTAGGAAGGCTCACAACTCCCCAGATTGCCCCCGTCTATCTACGGGGACAAAGTTTCCATCCCTCGTAGGAAGGCTCACAACGAGAGTATGCTGGCGCTCTTTGGGCCAGGGAATTTCGTTTCCATCCCTCGTAGGAAGGCTCACAACATGGACGGGAGTATGAGGTTGTAGTGGTCGATCATAGTTTCCATCCCTCGTAGGAAGGCTCACAACCTTGTTTGGGCGCTCAGTTAGTCCCCGGATTTTTGGTTTCCATCCCTCGTAGGAAGGCTCACAACGACAACGCTCGACGGGATCTCCATGGAGGATGTCTCGTTTCCATCCCTCGTAGGAAGGCTCACAACTTCCCCCTTCTCAACCACCTCCCAATTCATAATCCGAGTTTCCATCCCTCGTAGGAAGGCTCACAACTATGACTGCGGTCGAGGTTGCGAAGGAATGCCTTCTGTTTCCATCCCTCGTAGGAAGGCTCACAACCGAGCGATGCCATTGCTGCCGAGTTAGCTGAAATTGGTTTCCATCCCTCGTAGGAAGGCTCACAACCATTTCGACAACAAGGCCTGCGATGAGACCAGCCGCGTTTCCATCCCTCGTAGGAAGGCTCACAACGTCCCTGACGAGATGCTTGGACTCACTGTCGCCAGTGTTTCCATCCCTCGTAGGAAGGCTCACAACGAGCGGGTGCGGGGTCTCGTGTCTGGATCTGGTTGGTTTCCATCCCTCGTAGGAAGGCTCACAACTCATCGAATCTTCTGGTTTCGTGGAATTCCATGGAAGTTTCCATCCCTCGTAGGAAGGCTCACAACCCAGAGTCGAGATCCGCGACGGCACGACGACCGCGCGTTTCCATCCCTCGTAGGAAGGCTCACAACCGCTTGTGATATCAGGCTCCCTACTGTCGATTGAAAGTTTCCATCCCTCGTAGGAAGGCTCACAACCCGCCGCGACACTCATCATACCCGCTTTTCCGTCGGGTGGCCAGAGCAAGAAACATTACGGTTGTCAAGATGCGTGTTGCGTCGAACTCGTTGCCGTCACAGAATTCGGGAGTCTTGCCTCGCTGCGTCGATCTCCCGGGTTTTACTCGCTACCGAGGGTGGACGCAGGCAAACTTCAAAGGCGGCGTCGGCTGGTCCCACATGGTGAACTTTCCCGGAGCAGAGCCACACAAACATGGACAGAAGAACAGGCACCACAGGGGCAACAAGAACAACAGCAACAAACACAACAACAAGGACGATAACGGTGTGGGCTCCAGACGGCGGACGAGGTAATCGACATGAGGCAACAAAACAGCAAGGACGACAGGAACGACAGGCGCATGAGAGAGTTTCGGATCCGGCATTGCCTTGACGCTCCGTCAGAGAAACTGATCCCCGCTTCCCCGCTCCTGACCCAGGATTTCCCGGGTAGCGTAACGCTCGGTGCGCCAGGTGTAGAAGATAACGCTGTCGTATTCCCTGTCGAGAACGTGCCGCATGTCCGCCTTGAGCTGCTGGTAGACCGCGGGCGAGAGTTCACCCTCGAAGACAGAGTTCTGTACCCAGGACAGATAGCGCCGCCCCACCTTCAATGCCCGGGCGACTCGCTTTTCCCCCACATCGTAGACCATGATGACGAACACGGCTACCACCTGGAAACAAAGGGCTCGTAGGGATGATCCCCGAGAATGTGCTTCTCCAGCTTGTAGGCTTCCATGCGCAAAAGAGTTCTGTAGCTCACCTTGCGGTTCAGCGTGGAGTGGTCAATGGTGCCCTGGAGGCGCTCCTCCCAGGTTTTGAGGACGATCTCCCGCCCCGCGTCGGTGAGCAGCACGCCCTCGCCGGAGGTGGAAAAATGTTTCGGCTGAAGCGCCTTTCGATTCAGCAGGGAAAAGATGACCCGATCCACGAGGATTGGTTTGAAAATCTCCGCCAGATCAAGGTTCAGGCTGAATCTGCGAAAGTTCGTCTCGTGCAGGTAGGCGATGCGCGGATCCAGATGCGTCCGGTAGATCTGGGAGAGCACCGCCACATAGCACAGGGAATTGCAGAAGCTGATGAGTGCATTCATCCGGTTTCCCGGCGGACGCCGGCTCCGGCCTCCGAAGAGAAAACGCTCGTCCTCCACGATGGCGTCGAAGGCGCCGTAATAGGCGTCTCTGGCATTTCCCTCGAAGGCCATGAGCTGTGCCACGTCCTCGGCGTCCTCCAGGCGTTCGCGAAAGCGACGGAGTTCCGCCGCAGCTTCGTCGATGCACTCTCGACGCTCCGGAATCTCCTTGCGATTGGCGTAGTAGGCAAGGACTTTCTCCATGTTCGACGTCGCCCCGTCCACGAAGCGCCGCGCCAAGACCAGGCGCTCCGCTCCGTCGAGGTAGGCCTTCACCTGGGCCACCACTACCGCGCCCGCGTTGAGGTGCTCCCGTGGATAGTAGGTTCCCTGATAATAACCGTAATGATTAAAGAAATGAAGGATCAGTTGCGTCGTCGTTGCGAACTCGAGAAAACGCTTGTTCAGCGTCACCTCCCCGAACACGAGAATTTCGTCCGTCGTCTCCACGGGAACGAAACGCCGTCCGGTCTCGCTCTCCACGACGATGGTGTTGTCCTTGCGCTTCAGCTCTCCCGATGAAAGAAGGTACAGCGTACGTCCCATTCGTTACCTCCCCTCGCGCATTCAGAAGCCTGGGGGAAAAACTCGGGTTCCGCGTTTGGGTGCAGAGCTTTACTTTAGGAAGCCTCTGAATAAGGCTGCGTCAGCCTCGCAGAGCCTGGTGCGACCCGAGTCAAGGAAAAGCGCAAGGCCTTTATTCAGAGCTTCCTTAGTGCTTGGAGACAAGGCTCGGGTCCCGCGTTCAAAGTCGCCGGTCTGGCTTCGGGCGCCCCTTCCACCCGATCGTTCAAGCCCCACGCCACTCCGGTTCTGCCCGCTTCGGCTCCGGCACGCATCCGGATCGGAGCACCTTCAACTCCAGCACCATTCGCCGTAGGCACAGGACCGGCAATAGGCGCAGCGCGCAAGAGGCGGCGGAGAGGCAGCGCTCGCAATGGCCCTGATCTCCTCGTAGATCCGGTCCAGGCGCTTCCGGAGGGGTTCGTCCAGGAGCACCTCCTCCCGGCGACGCTCCTGGGGAAAGAGCAGAACCCCCTTCGCCTCCTGGCCCTGCTTCTCCAGCTCATACAGATAGTGACCGAGCTGGAGCCTTGCGGCGGCCATGCTTCGCGAACTTTTCTTCACCTCCGCCACGACGAGGGTGCCGCCCTCTTCGCGGAGGATGTCGAAGCGGTTGTCCCCAAAGGAAATATCGTGCCGGTCGCGGACGTAGGTTTCCCGGTCGTTCAGTCGCCCGAGGCGGAGCAGTTCGTCCCGCCGGTCAGGCTCCACGCCGCGGGCCATGAGCCACACCTGGCGCGAACAGATCGCGGCGTACCAGACCAGCGTTCCGCCGATGCGGGCGGATTCAGAAAGAATCGGGCCAGTCATCGTCCTGCCGCGTCCTGGTGAAAAAGGCTTGCGAGATGCAACACTCGAACATGGGACATCTCCTCTACACAAAGCAAACAATCTGAGCATAGTGTATCACCTGATCCATCCCTAGGGTAAGTTTACCACGAATATTTCAGAGACTTTCCAATTTCAGCTGATTATGATAACATAGAGCGAGGAATAACCTTAACTAAAAATTTTTCAGAATTGTCGGATAAGATCTCGCTTGCGTTGGAAATCAGCTCGACCACGTCCACGGATTTCACGTTTTGTTTAAAAGTTTACTTTAACTATTGAAATAAATTCTTCATTTTATTGAGTTAAATAATTATTTCCACAAAAAACTTTAGAGTATTGTTGTGGCCAGAGTCATTGACATATCTTACTAACTAAAATTGCGAGCGAGAACCCTGTCAGATTCAGGCACGCGAAGCCCTCTCTTAAAGCACAAATATGAATAAAAAATAATTCACTAAAGAAGGTGGCGCTCCATGGGCTTTCTTGATGCAATAAAAGCACTTGGAAAAATGGAAGAAGAACTTACACAAGAGGGGGAGAGCGTTAAAAAAACAAATGAAAAAAACGATCCATTGGTAGAAATCGCCAATCTTCTTCAACTTCCTTTACCCTTGCCAAAGGGGAAGGGTACTCCGCCAAAGGTCATACGCATATGGTGCAAGGTTAGTGATTTGGAGAAAAATCTCGTCAACGAAGATCTCCCTCTCGACATCTTGGGCATAGAAAAGATTGACATGGTGGAGTACAGCGCCGGTGGGGATGCACCTGACCCAGAAGACATTAAAAAAAAGTATTTGTATCACTCCCCTGCTGGGACGAACATCAAGTGGCAATACTCCCCCTTGTATAAGCTGGGAAAGGCGAAAAAAAACGCAAACGCACAGGAAGAGCTTGTGGGAGAAGGCGGCTCTTGGAACGAGAATACAGAAACCAGGTTTTTCAAGCTTAAAAAGAGCGTTTTGCAAGCATATGAGACGTGCAGTGTGTGGACATCTGGAAGTGTCGAGCGAATCATGAAGGACCTCGAGGAGCACGTTGAGAATCTCGCTTCTCTTTGGAAAGATGCCAATGCCTCGACGCTTTTAGTGTTCGGCGCCAAATCTCCGTCAGGGGAATTTCTTTGGCCTGGTGAAATTCCAGCTTATCGCAGATATTTCAAAGAGAAGGTTAGGGAGAAGCTTGCCTCCTCTCCAAAGAAGACTAGAGAGAAGCTTGCCTCCTCTCCTACCTTGCGCTGCTCCTCTTGTCTTAGTGAAATCCATGCTTCCGAGCCTCATTTTAACCTGGATAAGATTTTCAAGTTTGCCACTCTTGACAAACCGAGCTTTCTGCCGGGCAACCAGGGGAAAGCCGTGTCCGGAAAGATCTGGCCCCTTTGTCAGAATTGCTGTGGCCTGATGTCTCGGGGAAGAGGGTATATCGAGGAACACTACATGCGAAGCGGCATCTTTCCGGGGCTTCACGTCTTCGTGATCCCGGAGTTGCTCTTCACCGATGGCGATATGTCGAAACATCTTCCGGCGGTGGCCGAAGAGACCAAGGATTTTCTGAGGCGCGGCATCAAGAAAGAGAAGAAACTCTTCAGTTTCCTGGCCAATCAGAAAGAGTCGCTGGTTTTCCATTTCCTGTTCTGGGAGAAAAACAATTCCCAGGAGAGAGTACATCTCATGGTTGAGGACATACCGCCGTCGCGACTCAAGCGACTGGAAGAAAAATGGAAGGGAGCAGTGACCGCATACCCTTTCACCCCTAAAGGCGAACTAACAAAACCTCAGCGTGATTATGTGGAGTCTCTGGACTACGCCTTTGGAGCCATCAGCAACTTCTTTCTCTGGAATGCCAAGGATGAAAGCCAGAAGAAGTGGCTTCGGGACAGAGCATTGAACATCATCGGAAGGCTCATGGGAGAGGAACAGGTGGATATAAGGGAGGCGAAGCGCCTCGCGGTTTCCAGGCTTCCCGCCCATTTCCACAACAGTGACAACAGAAGGGAAAAGAGCAGAGATAAAGGGGATGAATCCGGCATTAGGGAGGATCCTGTGATAAGCATGGCGCGGGTTGTGGATTTTCTAGTTCGAACGAATGAGAGGTGAATGTGCGTGAAACTCGACTTCTTCGATCGCTTTTCAGACCCCTATGTACAAACCGACGCGGGCAGGGGGGTGTTTTTGAGCGGCATCGTGCTGAGCATTGTGGCGTCACAGCAGGCGGAGAACCTTTTGGACGCACCGCTCTTCAAACAGATCTCCTTCGGAAGGATGCAGATGCGGGACCTCGAGAAACTCCTCTCTCGTGTACCAGAGCTCTCAAAGGCTTACCATCTGGAAAATGCGGGCAGAGTAGCACAACTTCTTGGCACAGCAGGCGATCTTCTGCTCTCGGACAAAGGGAAAGATCTCGGAGTGGATGGCAATTTCGCTTTCGCAATAGCTTTCGTCAACGCGTGGCGCTACTATAAAGACATTTTTCCAGAGGAGAAAATTGCACCTTCGGAGTCGAATGATCTAGACGCAAAAACAGAATAATTATAATCAAATTTTTTATTTCATAAAAGGAGGAATCACATATGGCCTTTGAGAGGCGCAGAGAATTTCTCTTCCTCTACAGCGTGAGGGATGCAAACCCGAACGGAGATCCTCTGAACGGCAACGCCCCGAGGAAGGACGAAGAGACGGGACAAATCCTGGTCTCTGACGTGAGGATAAAGCGAACCGTTCGGGATCAATGGATTCGCGAGGGAGGCAAGAACGTCTTCGTGGACGGAAAGGCCGTAACCCTTAACAAAAGAGTAGATGAGCTCAAGAGACAACTAGACAAAAAATTAAAAAATAATAAATCAGGAGACTCAATAAAAGACATAATAAATTCATGCATAGACGCAAGGTTGTTTGGCGTTACTTGTACTATTAAGGAAGAGAAAGCATCCGGCAAAAGCAAGAAAAACAAGGCCGCTGAAAACATGGAGAATGCGGAGGAAAATGTCTCCAGCAAAGGGAAGTCTTTTTCCTGGTGCGGTCCAGTGCAGTTTAAGTGGGGACGGAGCCTTCACAGAGTCCGGGAGCAGTTCGTCCAGGGCACTGCGGCTTTTGCCACGGAGGGAAAAGAGCAGCGCTCCTTCAGAAATGAGTATATCGTGCCCTTCTGCGTGATAGCGAGCTACGCCATAGCCAATCAGCACGCCTCAAAAGACTCGGGGGCCACAGAGGAAGACCTCAATGATCTTGTAGATACCCTCTGGAAGGGTACTGAAAACCTCATCAGCCGAAGTAAGGTGGGACACACACCCCTCCTGCTTCTAGAGATCACTTACCGAGAGGAATTTGATGGCCTCATAGGAGCCTTGGACGAGCGCGTGAGCCTCAAAACCCTTGACTGCAAAACGTTGGACGAGAACGCCCAGTACGCCCTGCGATCTCTGGACTCGGTATTGTTGGATATCGCCCTTCTTTTAAAGGCAGTGGAATCTAAAAAGGACAATATCGACCAACTTCGGCTGATCCACAACGGACAGCTCAACATCTCTGGTAAAGACGAACTGAAGAACATCCTCGGAGAAGAAAGGGTCAAGGAAGAGACGAGGTGAGGTCAATGGCCCTGGCTTTCGATATCAACGGCCCCATGGCTATGTTCCGAAAATCCTACACCACCACCTCGTCGATATCGTTTCCCTTTCCGCCTCCTACGGCAATAGCAGGGCTTATCGGTGCCATAGTGGGGTTTAAGAGTGGGAGCCACTCCAATGGCTGCGCTGCCGATTTCTGGGAGGAGATGAAAGGGAATCGTGTTGCACTGCGGATACTCCATGCCGGAACCATTGCCCGTCATGGACTCAACTTTTTCGATCACAGAGACAACACTCACAGCCCAGTGAAGCACCAGTTCGTCCTGTCGCCAAAGTATAGAATCTACGTGGAAGGAGCGGTGGAAGAACGTTTGAGGCCTCGCCTCGAGGCGGAAAGCTTCGTCTACACTCCATATCTTGGCGTGGCGTATGCCCTGGCAAACATATCTTACGCCGGTTCTTTTGAGCCGACGACTCTGAACGTAGAAGACGAAGAAGATAAAAAAATATGCGTGGACAGCGTGATCCCCTGGAAAGAAAACATGTCCATCGACGTTGTAGCTTCCGGGGGGGCGTTCAGGGAACGGATGCCCTTCTCCATGGATCGCCAACGTGCCCTCGAAAGAGTTATCGATGTGCTCTATAACCCAAAGGGCCGCAAGCTCTGCCTGACAGATAAAGGAGACGCCTATGTCACGAGATGCAATGATGACGTGGTGGCCTGGTTCCCTCACTGGTAAGAAAAGCCATCCGGACAAATGTCTCGTCGACCACCTGGAGGGTGTAGCAGCCTTGGCGAAACGCCTGGCCCAGACCCATGGCGTGCTAGACAAAGCGGACATTGAAAAGCTTTTTGATATGAGCCTTACCCATGACCTGGCAAAAGCACGGGACAAATGGCAGCGGTACCTTGAGGGAAAGGGAGAAGGAACGCCTCACTCGGAAAGCTCCTCCTTTTTCACCCTGGATCTAACGCACGATGTGATGGCAGCCGAACTAGTCCGTTGTCATCACGGTTCACTCAAGAACATTGAAGACGTGAAATCCTTTTGGGTAAATGATGACTTTAAACTATGCGATATCGTCTCAAAAATAAAAGAAATCTTGCCGGAATGGGAACCCTCGCTGAACGACGCAACGTGGGAAAAGATTAATAATGACCTGCTCTTCGAATTTAAGACAGACGAGAACTTTTGGTTAAGATATCGCGCTCTACTATCGTATTTTATTGCCGCCGACAGAATGGATGCCCTGGGAGTCTCGGGCTTCGACCCCACGCCTCTTCGGTTCAAGCAACCCAGCTTCGACCAAAGGAATGACCTCGACAAGTGGAGGCAAGAAGTCCGGGTTGAGTGTCTTGATAATGCAAAGTGCAGGGGAGAACCCGGAGTGTATACCTTGACGCTTCCCACCGGGACGGGAAAAACCACCATCGGCCTTGAGATAGCCCATATGTGGGCGAAAAAACACGGTTATCAGTCCATCATCTACGCTCTACCGTTCATCAGCATCACCGAGCAGAATGCAGAGGTAGCCCGTCGGCTCCTCGGCGAGGACGCAGTCCAGGAAGATCATTCCATGATTAAACGAGGTGGGGATGACGACACTCCGTCTCCTTTGAAAAGAATGGAGGCACTGTTTCGTTATTGGCATCTTCCGGTGGTAATTACCACCATGGCTCACCTCTGGGAGGTTCTTTATGGTGACAGGGTCAACTCCACCATCAATTTCCATCAGCTCGGGAAGTCGGTGGTTATTTTGGACGAACCCCAATCTATTCAGGCAGAGCACTGGGCAGGATTGGGCAAGACACTGCATCTCGTTTCGAAAAAGTTCAAAACCGCTTTTATTCTCATGACAGCAACACAACCCCATATAGCGGAATCCGCCACGGAAATCGCTCCGTGTGCATGCCAAAAACCCATATCAAATAGATACCACTGCAAGATCCTGCGCGAGGAACTCTCCCTCGGGAAATTACCGGATGTACTTAATCACCATCTTCCCTTAAAAGAGCCCTCGGGGCTCATCGTGGCCAACACCCGCAGAGAAGCGCTCAAAATCCACAAAATCATGTGCGAAATGCAGGAAAAGCAACAAATTTCTCGGGGGCCGGTCCTTTTCCTCTCCACGTGGATGACACCGGCGCACCGCAGGCGAACCTTGAAAAAGCTCAGGGACCTCGAGAAAGAAGATCATCCGCGGTTTCTGGTTTCTACGCAGGTAGTGGAAGCAGGGGTAGACCTGGATTTCCATTGGGTAGCCCGGGACGAGGGCCCCTTAGACAGCGTAATACAGGTGGCGGGCCGCTGCAACCGCCACGGCAAGCGTAACGTCGGCATGGTACTGGTCGTGAGGCTCAAGAATGATAGAGGAAAACGTTTCTCCCGCATGGTTTATGACTCTATATTGCTTCAGGCCATGGAGGAAGTAACAAGCGAAATTTCGGAGTTCGAGGAGCGTCAGATCGGAGATGTGGTAGGTAAATACTATGAACGAGTCTCGGGAAGCAAAAAAGGCAGCGGCCTTTGGGATGACATCGTCAAGGGAAAATGGGCGACGCTGCCTCCCCTTTACGCGAAAGAAAGACCAGCGCTGGTGACGCTGGTGGTGGAGGCGGAAGATTCCAACGTAGGCGAACTTGTGGATTTTTTAATCAAAGAAGAATGGAATCTCAAAAACATAGAAGAAAAGAAGTCTTTTCTCAGGGAAATTCAACAACATGCCGTAGAAATTCCTGAAAAGCTTCTTCTAAAATGCCGCGAAAAGTCTTCCTCTATTCTTTCCTCCAAAAATCCGTTAAGACAGATCAACAACAGCGACATGTGGTTCCTGTCGAAGGAAGCTGTGAGCATACTCTACGACCCGGTGACGGGCTTCACTCCCCCAGAAGAAGAGGACGACGACATAAATGGGTGCTTCGTCTGATTCTTCTGAAGGAGTGATCCTACCGTACTTTTAATGGACATTCTAAAAAGTAAGTACAACACCTATCAGAGGTAGACCATGAGCGAACGCATGACCGCCGAGTTGGTGCGCGATGTGCTTCGAATGGCATTCCCCGTTCATTCGGACTGTGGGAGCCGCTATTGCTCCGCCTTGTACCGAGATTTACCCACGCGGCACGAACTGTGCTGTCGCATGGGCGATAAGGAAAACTGTTTCGACAACGCATGCACCGAGAGTTTCTTCATTATTCCCTTGAGATCGAGGCGATTCACGACAACGACAACCACTTTCCACGCAAGAGGTGTTCCGACAAACGGTCTTCGAGTATATTCCGTCACCTACAACCGCGTCCGGCGTCACACTACTTTCGGAAATGTGAGTTCCGAAACTTTCGAAGCGATGTTTGCCGCAAAGTCGTGTGTCCACGACTACTGATGGGCAAAATCAGAGGGTTATCTGGATTATCCTCAAGGGAGCCCTCGATTCCCAAATAAATCACATGAATTCACCTTTTACAAAAAATACGTGATACAACTCCCCCTCAAGGCCGCCCTCCGGCCCGGAACCTTATCCGCAAGGAACCGCGGAAACCGCTCCGGTCGCCTCCTCCGCATCTCCCGCCTCCCGCACCAGTTCGACGCATCCCCAGCCGCTCGAATTCTTCGCACCCAGCCCCGCGTCTAGTGCGAGCTGCAACAGCTCCTGCGGCCCTTCGAGACGGAACAGGCCGTCCCACCCCTTCACCGGAAAGGTATCCCCGGGAGAAAAAAAGCCGGTCACGCGATGCACCCTTCCCACGGGGCGAAAACGAAGCAAAGGGTCTTGCGAAACCTCCGCGTCGTCGCGTTCGCCGGGGCAGTTCTTCTCCGCAGTTCCGGCGAGAGCGGCCTGTTTTTTTCGGAGGTTCGACGCAATCTGTTCTGAAAAGGCCGTTTCCTGCGGCTCGTAATACACCGTGTAGGGGCGCCCGTCCCCTCTGCGCAGCGTGGAGTAGACCGTAATGGGCGAGAGCGTGCGCAGCAGGACCCGCGTTCCTGCCACCACGGGAGCCGTCACTTCCACGCCGGAACAGAGCAGTTCGTTGTTCCCCAGACGGAACAGCCGCCCCGAAAGAAGTCCCTGGGCGCACTCCTCGAGAATATCCAGCACGGGAGAAGAAAGGACGAACGAGAGAGGCGAGTCGAAGAGAAGAACGTCTTTCTCTCTTCGAGGAGGGGAGACGCTTTGAAGCCGGGAGAACGTGAAGAGGCGGAAGGAACGTTTTTCGAAGAGAAATCCCGGACCGTGGAGGAACGCCGCGAGGTCCTCCGAGAGGAGCCCGTATACGGCGGCCTGCAGATAATGCCGATACGCTTCGGGGAGACGCACGGGACCGCTCTGTTTGGATTCAATATGAACCGTCATGCGCATGGCGCTTTCTCATTTTTCCAAGAAACAAACAACATTGCCAATCCACCTCCAAAAAAGAGGAGCTTTTTCTCAGTATATTCATCCTCTCTTATTTTTCAATCCTGCCGCAAGTCCCGATTGTCCGCCTTCACCCCCGCGAAATCCCACAATTCCTTGTGGAATCTCTGAATAAGGCTGCGTCAGCCCCACAGGGCGCCTCGTAGAGCCTGATGCGACCCGAGTCAAGGGAAAGTGAAAGACCTTTATTCAGAGCTTCCTTGCGATTTACAAAGGCAATCCCTCATAGGAAACCTAAGTCATATGTGTTGTTTTCCACGAGAGCAATAATGTTTCCAACCCTGATAGAAATATTTTTCAAATAGTATCACGCAAAATAATAACCTTAACCACCATAGCCACTGGAAATAATTTACTGCCTTAGAGTATTTAAAACAAAAATCAAAACATCTTCATCCTTGGGCATCTTGATATCTCACCTCCAGCTTCTCTCTCATGATAGTCGCATCATAACACCAACCCTCGACTTGCATATTTCAACAAGAGATATAATCAAAAAATTTTTTGAACGTAAAAAAAACCCCCTCTTAGATCTCGAGATGCTATGCAACAATCCTTCCTGGTTCACCGCACAACTCGGAGAGCCCTTCCGTGCGAATCGTCAGGAATACCCGAAAACGGCCCTGCCCATGACAGCCACAGTCGCTCCGGCCCGTTCCATCTCCTCCAGACAATCCCGACTCAGGTCGCCGTCGACCCAGATCTCTGCAGCGGGAAACAGACGCGTGCTCATTCGTACTTTGGCAATCATGACCGGGAGAAACTCTTGCCCCCGGCCATCAGGTTCCGCGGTGAGGACCAGGACACCATCGAGGCGATCCGCCAGGTACAGGAGGGGTTCCGGTGATGTTTTTGGGTTGAAGGCCAGTCCCGCTCGAAGCCCGGCTTTCCGGGCCAAGGCGAGAAAATCCGAGGGGTAGTCCAGGGCCTCCACGTGGGCAAAGACAATGGAAGCCCCCATCTCGGAGATGTCCTCCAGGTAGGTCGACGGCCGGTTTACCATGAGATGAAAAGAAAATGGAAGAGCCGTGACCCTCCGGAATGCTCGGACGGCCTTCATCCCGAAGGTGATATTCGGGATGAAGTTTCCGTCCTCAATATCGATGTGTAGATCCCGGTAACCTCCCTGCTCCACCGCACAGAGCGCCTCGCGCCAGCGCAGCGGATCGGCGGAGGCAATGGAGGGGGAAATTCTCATCGCCCGGTCTCTCTTTCCTCCAAGGCGGCAGGAGGAAAGAGCAGAAGGCGCAACGCCTCTCCCTCCGTCTCGACGTTTCCGAGACGCTCCAGCAGCGTCGGATTCTGCAGGAGTTCTACCAGTTCTCGGATCAACCCTACCTGCTTCTCTCTTTCCCTGATCGCCAAGAGGAAGACGATCTTTGCCGTGACCGTGCTGGATCCGTCTGTTCCCATCAGTCCGAAAGCCGCGGGCGACGCAAGGATACCGACAGCGATTCCCGAGGCGGAGACCCGGTCCGGATCGGCATGAGGAATCGCCGTTCCCAGAGGTAGCGTGGGCAATCCGGTGGGATAGATCTTCTCCCTCGCAACGGCGTCATCCGCGTACCCCGGCTCCGCGAACCCCTTTTCGACCAAGCGAGACGCGAGAGCACGAATGACCGTCTCCGCATCGGAGGCCTCCACGTGAACCGCGATGAGATCTTCCCTCAGAAGGTCGGCAAGCGAGCGCTGCATCAGACACGCATCCCTCCGCTCACGCGCCGAAGAGAAGCTGGGTGATCTTCATCATGATCCAGGCAATCCAGTTTCCGTTGGAAAGCCCGGAGATCATCGTCGCTCCCTCGGGAATGGCGTAGACACCGCTCGACCGGGCGATATCGGTGATGACCGGCGCAAAAGAGCCGGCGAGATAGAGAATCATCGCCATGATGATCGTGCCGTAGAGAATCGTGCGGAAAAGATTCCCTCTCGTCATGGGCGGAACCATGCAGACAAAGAACGCAGTGGCCGCCAAGTCCGCGAAGGGCAATACCCGGTTGCCCGGAAGAACGAAGGCGAGAAGAAGCGTGATCGGAATCAGAACAATGGCTGCCGCGATGGTGATGGGGTGTCCTATGAGAATGGCCGAATCGAGACCGATGTAGAAATCGCGCCCCTTGAAGTGCTTCTGCATGAACTGTCTCCCCGCCTCAGAGAGAGGAGTCAACCCTTCCATAAAAATTGCGATGATGCGCGGAACCAGCAGCATGACCGCCGCCATCTGAACCGCCAGGAGAAAGGTATTTTTCGCGAAACCATAGGCGAAGAAGCCCAGGAACAATCCCAGGACCGCTCCCATCGTGACGGGCTGTCCGAGAACGCCCAACTTCTCCCGGATAGTCTTTTCGTCCCAGTTTATGTTCCTCAGACCGGGAATGCGCTCCATGATCCAGTCGAGAACGGCAATGATCGGGACGCTGGTGACGCACCACCCTTGGGGAATGGAGATGTTCGGCAGGTGAAAGAATTCCTGCACTCTCTTCGCCGTATAATCCCCGATGAGCAAGGCAATCACGCAGTGTGCTCCTCCAGCCGCGAGGCCCAGGATCAGCCCCTTGCCGCCGCCACCCGAGACTAAATAGACCACCGATCCGGTGAACGCGAAATGCCAAAAATTCCACATGTCCACATTGAGAGTTTTCGTGGTTTTCGTGAGGAGCATTACGATGTTGATGCCGAAAGCCAGTGGAATGATGAGGGCACCGATGGTAGTGCTGAACGCGATTGCAGCACCCACTCCCCACCCGACGTCGACCGCTTCGAGCTTGACGTCGGTAGCGGCAATAAGGGCCTTGGTCGCAGGATCCAGGGCGCCCAGCAACAGACCGATCACCAAGTTCAGTCCGACGAATCCAACACCCACCGTAATTGCCGAAGTGAGGGCCCTTCCCGGCTTCTGCCCCAGGATCAAGCCCAGGCAAAAAACCACGATTGGAAGCATGATGGTGGGACCCAATCCCGTCATGAAATCACTGATCGTCTTGATGCTTTCCATCTCTTACCCCACTCCTTTCGATTACGTGGCAGACATGTTTTCGTCGAGTTTGGCGGCGATTTCGTCCACGAGCTCCTCCATGCCGATTCCCGTCAGGAAAGCAATAGCGCTGGTGAATACAGGGACGGAAAGCTCATAAGGGACCTGAGCCGTCGAGACGACCGCGTCGGCATCTTCCGCATAGGCTGGTATTTCCGGAACGCGGCACTGCACGATCTCGACACGGTCCTTTCCACGCTCGGCAAGCATTTCCTTCAGCTTAAGAGCGACATGCGTCGATGTGGCAATACCGGTTCCACAAGCTACAACGATCCGATACGTTCTTTTCACCGCATCCATGGACACTCCACCTTTCCCGAGAGAATCAAGGGTGAACGCGTCGAAAACGACACATTCCTCCGCCAGCGACTCGGACGTTCCATGGCGCCACCGCCAATCCGCAACCCGCTTCTCCCAACGCATTGAGTCATCCACCGTGTTTGATCCGCCCCCTTTCGCTCACCCGCACGTCTCAGGCGAGCGTGACCGCCACGCCATTCCTGCGGAGAGCATCTAGAGCTGCAGGGTCGGCTCCCCTATCGGTAACGATCCGCGTGATGCGTTCCATACCGCAGATTTCCACCAGGGCCGTCTTTCCGAACTTGGAACGGTCCGCGACGACGATCACTTCACACGCCGATTCGATGAGGAGCTGCTTGACGGCCGCTTCTTCGAAGTTCGCATTGAAGATTCCCCGGTCCGGGTCAATGGCGTCCGCCCCGAGGAAAGCCTTATTCACCCGCACGCGGCGGAAGAAACGTTCCGTCTCGCTCCCGAGAGTCAAACCGAACCCCCGACGAACCCTGCCCCCCGCCAGAAGAACCGAACTCGTCGGGTTGTAGTCCACCGTTCCGGCAATCAGAAGATCGTACGTCATGACCGTCAAGTGCCTGAGATTGATCAGCCTCCTGGCGACTTCCAGCGTCGTCGAACCCGCATCCAGAGCGATGGCCTCTCCATCCGCCGCCAGCGCGGCTGCAACGGCGCCGATACGACATTTTTCCTCCAGGTTCTTGAACTGTTTTTCCGCATAACTGTCCTCGAAAGCCGTACTGGTCCCGGGAGAGACAGCGCCGCCATGGGTCCGGCTCACCAGCCCCTTGGCGCTGAGTGCTTCGAGATCCCGCCGAACCGTGGCCTCGGAAACTCCGAGATGACTGACCAGACCCTCCACCGTCACCCCGCCACCGGAGCGAATTGCTTCCAGAATTCTTCTCTGGCGCTCCGCCGGAAGAATCGAAGGATGAGCCTGCCTCTGCATATTCCGTTCCTCCCCGTACATGGGATGAAGAACCGCTGGTCCCGCAGCGCATCGCACAGCGATTCTCGATTCATTAGACACCAGTGTACGGGAGGCACACAAAGAAATCAATATCGATCATTTTTTTTGATTGATATTGATCAGTAAAAGTCACCGTGGCAGCGACAAAGCAAGAAGACATGCACGGCAGGAGAAGATCCGGCCTTTACCGAAGGCCGGATCTTTTTTCAAGACACACAACTCCGGGAGATCCGACGGGAAAGGACCATTAAACGCCGGGCCCCGTCTTTGAGAGTGGGATTTTCTGCGGATACGGAAAAAATCCGGGAACATCCTCGAAGAAGAGGGCTTTGTCCCCGCTACTTTTCGCCGTAGTGACTTTTCGGAAGATATAGGGAAGCTCTGAAGAAAGACCTTTCGCTTTTCCTTGACTCGGGTCGCGTCAGGCTCTGCGAGGCGCCCTGCGAGGCTGACGTAGCCTTATTCAGAGATTCCATAGGGCGAGGCTTGAGAGAAGCGCCGCAAGCACGCCGCAGGCGAGCTTGAAGGCGCTGTCATAGAGCAGCGGCGCCAGAAACCCCGAGACGACGGCGAGGATGAGGGTCTGGACGAAGGCCTGCAGCGAAGCCGCCAAGCCCCGGCTTTCTGGAAAGAGTGCAAGGGCCGTGACGGTGATCCCCGGCGCAGCGATGTTCATGCCGAAGGCGTAGAGCATGAGGGGCAGGACCGCCCAGGGGAGTGCGGGGGCAAACAGGGCGGTGTAGGCCACGTTGCACAGCGCCGCCACCCCCATGACGCCGAAGCCGATCCGGATGATGGCCCCGGTGGAAAAAGCGGCGCGTCAGCCGCGCCGAGGTGGCGGCCCCCGTGACCATGCCGGCCACGAGGGGAACGAAGAGCCAGCCGAATCCGGTCTCGGGCTGGTGGAGGATGTTGATGACGAAACTGGCCGCCGAGCCGATGTAGAGCCCGAATCCGATGAAGAAGGTTCCCATGGACAGGATCAGCCGGAGAAAGCGCATGTTCCGGACGACCTTTCCGTAGTCGGCGAGGATGCCCGCGGGTCGGAAGCGGTGGCGCATCCCCCGGGGAAGGCTCTCCGGAAGCAGACGGAAGAACGCGACGCTCATGAGCAGGGCAAAGGCCGCGAGGAAGAGAAAGACCGATCTCCAGCCGAAAAGCACGTGCAGCCATCCGCCGAGAATGGGGGCGATAGCGGGAGCGAGGCCGAAAACCATGGTGATGTAGGACATCACCCGGTGCGCCTCTGCACCCGAGGCGAGATCCTGCACGACCGCCCTTCCCACCACGGCTCCGCCCGCCGCCGCAAGATCTTGCACTCCTCGACGCGGCGTGCCCTGCACCGCGGCGCAGGGCACGCTTCCACGACGGCGCGACCGTCGCGAGGGCGGCGTTCCGCCGCAGCCTTACGCGGCGGAACGACACGAAACCTACAACCCGAGCAGCGGCAGGAGCGTGTCCAGGTCCTTGTCACCCCTGCCGGAGAGGTTCACCAGGAGGATCTGTTCCTTCTCCATCGAGGGAAGCCTCTTCAGCGCGTAGGCGAGCGCATGGGAACTCTCGATGGCGGGAATGATGCCCTCTTCCCGACAGAGGCGCCCGAAGGCGGTGATGGCCTCCTCGTCGGTGACGGCCACATACTGCACCCTCCCGGTATCTTTGAGATAGGCGTGCTCTGGGCCGACGCCAGGATAATCGAGCCCCGGAGCAATGGAATAGACCGGAGCGGGCTCGCCCGCGTCGTCGGCGAGCACATAGGTGTTGAAGCCGTGGACGACGCCGGGAGAACCCGCTACGAGAGTGGCCGCGTGGGCGCCGAGGCCGAGGTGCAGCCCCTTGCCCGCGGGCTCCACGCCCGTGATGGCCACCTGCGGGTCCGCAAGAAATCCGGAGAAGATGCCGATGGCGTTGCTGCCGCCGCCGACACAGGCCACCACTTCGTCGGGAAGCCGTCCCTCCCGCTGGAGCATCTGCGTCCGGGCCTCGCTGCCGATGACGCTCTGAAAGAAGCGGACGATTTCGGGATAGGGAGAGGGGCCGACGGCGGAACCGAGGAGATAGAACGCCTCGGGATCCTCCATCCACGCCGCGAGCGCGCCGTCCACCGCCTCTTTGAGCGTGGCCTGACCGAAGGAGACGGGGACCACCGTTGCGCCGAGGGCACGCATGCGCCCCACGTTGGGAGCCTGACGCGCCACGTCCACCGCGCCCATGTAGACAACGCACTCCATGCCGAGCAGCGCCGCCGCGGTGGCGCTGGCCGTTCCGTGCATTCCCGCGCCGGTCTCGGCGATGAGGCGCTTCTTTCCCATGCGCTTCGCCAAAAGCCCCTGTCCGAGAGCGTTGTTGATCTTGTGCGCCCCCGTGTGGTTCAGGTCCTCCCGCTTCAGAAAGAGCCGCCCGCCGCCGCACGCCCTGGAGAGGTTCCGGCACTCCGTCACGGGGGAAGGTCTGCCCACGAACTCCACCAGCACTTCGTCCAGCTCCTTCCGGAACGTCGGATCCGCCACGGCCTCGTCGAAGGCCTTCTCCAGCTCTTCCAAAAGCACCGCGATCCCCTCGGGAACGAATCTGCCGCCGTAAGGGCCGAAATAGCCCCGCTTCGTCCGCGCCGCACCCTGTTCGTTCAAAACCGCCGTTCCGCCTTTGCTCATCTCTGCCATGTTCCTCGCCTCCTCTGGTTTCTTTCGATGTCCCTCCGCTGCGCTGCGTTTTTCTTCCCCTTCTCACCGCTCCTCTTCTTTCCCCTTCCCTTCTCCACTCCTCGCCTTTTCTCTGCTCTCTTCCTTCTTCTCCATGCCCCTTTCTTCCGGGCGCTCTTTTCCGTTCGCTCCGCGTTCTCCCGCTTGCGTTCGCGTCGTCCGCGCCCGCCGCTTCGCGACGGACCGACATACAAAAAGGGCCGTCGTCGCGACGGCCCCGAAAAGGACAACGCAGGGGGCCGCGGGAATGCGCCTGTCCCGCGGCCCCCCTTGAAAAACAGGTCAAAGGCGGCGGGACCCTAAGGCCACCACCACCAGAAATGCGTCAGACGAAAACCGTTCCTGGACACTGCACCCTTCTGCGTCATGGACGGGACCATACCACGGAAACCGCGCCTCTGTCAACGCCGTTCCGTCGCCCCTCCACCGAGCGAGAACCCCGTCACGACGGCACCCGCCGAAGCGAGACACGACATCCCCCACTCCAGCAACAGGCAGCGAAAATGACCCGGCGGCCTGTCCCGGACAGATGCACCTTCTCCCGAAGCCGTTGCACGCGACACAACAATCCCGACATCGAAAAACTTTATTGCCCTCGGATCCAACTGCGTCCATGCTCTTGTATTGCGCTACAGGACTTGTTATAATACCTTTATTATCTTACTAAGTTAGATTATATCTAACCACAAGGGCCTCGTCGCTGCAAAACGCTCCCGCGTAAAACACGGTTCCGGTCCAGCTCCTTCGGCACGGCAGCGGCGTGCGGACAAAATCCGCCGCGGAGCACCCGCACTCGGAAAAAAGCACGACATCCGCCGTCGCGGCGATTTCTGCACTTCGAAGACACGGCGTTTTTCCCGTTCATGTTCATGTTCACGTTCATCACAAACACGCATCGATGAAAAAGGAGGAACTCCGCACATGAAACCGCCCACGAGCATCGAAAAAGCGGCCTCCGTCCTGGACAGACTGGCCGAACCGCCCTACACCATGTCCCTCACGGAGGTGGCGGATTTTCTCTCCATGAGCAAGCCCGGTGCGCTGAGCATGCTCGACGCCATGGAACAGTGCGGGTTCGTCTTCCGCGATTCCCTGACAAAGCGTTACACCCTCGGGGCCTCTCTCGTCCGGCTCGGCAAGGCCTTTCTGGAGCAATCCGATCTGGAGGACACGGTCATGCCCCATCTGGTCCGCCTCAAGGAGACGACGCCCGGAGGAAGGGGACACACCTATCTGAGCATCTGGGACGGGCGGAAGTGTTTTCTGCTCCTCTCCGTGGATTTTCTCCACGACCGGCGGACCTACGGTCCCTACGAGGGAGGCGGAATTCCACTCCACGCGGGACTCACGGCGATCCTCCTGGCGGCCTACCAGGACCAGGCGACGATCCGGCGCATGCTGGAGGCGGCGGTCCCGCTGAAGAAAGTGACGGAGAACACCCTCACGGACATCGATCAGATCATGGAGCACTATCGCAGAGTCCGCGAACAGGGGTACCACCTGGGCAACGAAGGATACCGCATCGGTTTCGTGGGCATCGCCGCACCGGTGTTCGACAAGGACGGCAGAGCCTTCGCCGCGGTGGCCCTCTCCTGTCCCAAGACACTGCTCTCCCGGGAGGCGCTTGTGGAGAGCTACCTGGACGGCGTGCTCGAAACGGCCCGGGTCATCACCCGAAAGATCGCCCTTCGGGGGTGATTCCGCCCGAAGCCGCCACCGCCGCAGGTTCCGAAGCGATGGCACGGCGCCGGACGGGATGTCCTGTCCGTTCGGCGAGCGGACAAAAACGACGGCGCAAAGGGGCGCCGCAGGAGGAGCAGGAGAACGAAATGGAAGGTGAAACGATCATGCGCGGAGAAACCGCTCCCGGGAAGGACGTCTCCGCCGGGAAGTTCTTTTCGGAAAAACGCTTCATCGAAGACTACGTCCGCCGCAACCGGGAGAACATGCTCGACTTCTGGGAAGCACTGGTGAACAGAGAAAGCTTCTCCGGGGACAAACCTTCGGTGGACGCCCTGGCGGCGTGGCTCGCCGAACGCTTCGACGAGATCGGAGGAACCTGCGAACTTCTGCGCTTTGCCAAGGCCGGGAATGGCCTCGCCGTCACGCTGAACGGAAACGCGCCCGGCAGGCCGGTCCTTCTGCTCGGCCATTACGACACGGTCTTTCCCCCGCTCGCGGAAGAGCGGCGGACGTTCCGTATTGAGGATGGGCGTGCCTACGGCCCGGGGGTCCTGGACATGAAGGGGGGCATCACCATCGCCTTTCACGCCGTCCGGGCCCTTCTCGAAGGGGGGTTCAGGGAGCGCCCGATCCGGGTTCTCCTCGCGGGAGACGAGGAGACCGGGCACCCCGAGTCCGACATGGGGGAGCGTTTCCGCGCCGCCGCCGCGGAATGCGTCGCGGCCTTCAACCTGGAGACGGGCGCTCTCGACGACGGGGTCATCGTGGAACGCAAGGGCATGAGCCGTTACCTTCTCGACGTGCGGGGCAGAGCGGCCCACGCGGGGCGCGACCTCGAAGAGGGGCGGAGCGCCGTGCTCGAGGCGGCGCACAAGACCGTCGCCATCTCCGCCGCGTCGGGAGAGGACATGGGCTTCAACGTGGGTGTCTTCCGGGGAGGCACCGTGGCAAACGTCGTGGCGGACAGGGCGGAGCTGCACATCGACGTGCGCACCCGCACCACCGGCGCCGCCGCCCGGGCGGAAGCGCTGCTCCGGGACGTGGCCCGCCGCAGCACCGTGGAGGGTACGGAGGCGAACCTGTCAGGGGGAATGTTTTTCCCTCCCATGGAACGCACCCCGGGCAACCTGGCGCTCTTCGAACATCTCCGGTGGGTGGCGGACTCTTTCGACCTGCCTCCGGTGCACCCCGCCGCCTCGGGGGGGAGTTCCGATTCGGCCTTCACCGTCGCGGCGGGAACCCCCACGGCGGATCAACTCGGCGTCAAAGGCAGGCACAACCATTCCCCCATGGAGTGGGCTGACGTGGCCTCGCTCTTTGAGCGCACACGCTTTCTCTTTTGCGCCGTCGCCACCCTGGGGAACTTCGAGAAAACGTGGACGGCAGCGGAACGAAAGGATTCCCACGGGAAGAACCACGAGAAGGGGGGTGTCTGAAGACAGAGGCGGAGAGGACACATCCCTTTCGTGTCGGCGCGACAGGGAGCGGACGCGGCACGCAGCCTCCGGCACGGGTTCACCCGCGTCCTTCGGTGGTTCCACGGCCCCATTTGGAGAGGAGTG
Organism: Aminiphilus circumscriptus DSM 16581; assembly: GCF_000526375.1. NCBI lineage: Bacteria > Thermotogati > Synergistota > Synergistia > Synergistales > Aminiphilaceae > Aminiphilus > Aminiphilus circumscriptus. The sequence continues at coordinate 22,872 of NZ_JAFY01000002.1, forward strand.
AAGGAAATGAAAAGGAAAATCGCTCGTGTGTGTCTCGGCCTCCTGTTGACACTGAGCCTCGTCGTTCCCGCGATGGCCCGGGAGCTGGTCATCGTGGCGGCGGAGGAGATCGAGAACACGGACATCCAGCAGTGCACCACCAGCTTCGCGACGCACGACTTCCTCTACGCCCCCATGCTCGTTCTCGACAGCGACATGACTCTGCAGAAGGGATACGTGTCGGACTGGAAGGTCTCCGAGGATGGAATGGTCATCACCATGACCATTCCGGAGGGACTGAAATTCTCCAACGGCGACCCCGTCACGGCGGAGGCGGTGATGCGCTCCTTCGTGCGCTACGCGGAGACATCCTCCTTCGGGGCGGATTTCAAGAAGGACTGCAGCTTCAGCGTGAACGGCAACGACTTCATCATGACCTGGACGGACTCCCCCGCCGCGAACTTCGTGGACATGGCAAGCGCCTTCACGGGCCTGGTGGACGTGGCCGCCGCGGAACGCACGGACAAGGACGAATTCGCCCGCAAGGCCGTGACGTTCGGCCTCTTCGCGGTGGACGAGTGGGTCCAGGGATCGCACATCATCCTCAAACGCAATCCGTACCACCGGACGAACATTCCCTTCGTGGAGAACAAAGGCATCGCCCTCGTGGAATCCGTACGAGTGCGCTTCGTCCCCAGCGGCTTCACCCGCGTGTCGGAAATCCAGGCGGGCAAGGCGGACATCGCCTTCAACATCCCCATCGAGAACGTGGACGAACTGGAGAAGAACGACAACGTCGAGATGATCCGCTATCTCCTCGCGGGAGGGAGCATGTACTACCTGAACGACAAGGTTCCCGGCCTGAATGATCCCGCAGTGCGCCAGGCGATCATCCGGGGCATCGACAAGGAGGAACTCGTGGCGGTTCTGGACGACAAGGCCCAGGCCCGGTACGGTTTCATGCCCCCCACCATGTCGGGCTACAGCGAGGCCGCGGAGGAAGCGTTCTCCCGGGACTTCGGCTACGACATGGAAAAGGCGAAGGGGCTTCTTGAGACCGCGGGGTGGAAGGCCGGCAAGGACGGCATCCGCGAGAAGGACGGCGTGCGGCTGAGCTTCACCATGATGGTTCCTCTGGACATTCCCGAGATGGCCTCCACGGCGCCGCTGATCCAGGCCCAGCTCAAGAAGCTCGGCATCGCTGTGGAGATCCGGGAGTTCGAGCACAACTACGTGAAGAACCAGACGCGCAAGGGCGAGTACGAGATCGCCGGACGACGCTACAACTGGCCCGACGGCAGCATGGTGAACTACCTTTTCGAATCGACCTACAAGTACACGAGCGACCCCGAGGTGGACGAGGTGCTCAAGGTCGCCGTGAACGAGACGAACCCGGCGAAGCGCATGGAGCTCTACGCAAAGGGGCAGCGCCTGGTGCTGGAGAAGGGGCTCGGCGTTCCACTCCTCACGCCCTTCCGCTACCTGGCGTTCAGCAAGCAGATCAAGGGATACAAGATGACGGGGAACACGATCCTTCTGCTCAACGACGTGGAATTCGTGAAATAGACTACCCGCCTTCGGAACGCGCCGGAGATGGACGGAGAAAGCCCTTCCGCCGCCCGCGCGTTCCGCACCGAAGCATTTTTCGCGGCAGCGTCATCTCCGTCGCTTGTCACGGGACTTTTTCCCGTCACGGCGGCGGGCTCCTGCGGGGCTCTCTTTCGGAAATGTCCCGGCGGGCATCCGTCCGTGAAGAAGCCCTCCGGTAACGACGCGGCGGACAAAGAAGGCGGAACAAGAGCGACGGAAGGAGGATCTCCGTTGGGTGATTTTCTCGCGTTCACGGCAAAACGTCTCTTCCAGGGAGCACTCGTGGTGCTCACGGTCTCCTTCGTGCTCTTCTCCATCATGCACATGATGCCCGGAGACCCCATCCAGCTCATCGACAATCCAAGGGCATCGGAGGAGACCATCGAGCGCCTCCGCAAAGAATGGGGACTCGACAAACCCTTCCTGGTGCAGTACGGCTACTGGCTCGGCAACGTCCTCCGGGGCGATCTGGGAAGATCCATCACCACGGGGCAGTCCGTGACGTCCCTCATCGCGGGGCGCTTTCCCTTCACGCTCAAGCTCACCCTCACGGCACTGCTGCTGCAGTATCTCGTCGCCACGCCCCTCGGACTCTGGGCGGCCTACAAGCGGGACTCCTGGTTCGACAAGTGCTGCGTGGTGGTCACATCGGTCCTCCGGGCCATTCCCTTCTTCTGGCTGGGCATCCTGCTCATTCTCGTCTTCAGTGTCCACTTCGGCCTTCTTCCCGTCTCGGGGGCTTCAGGGCCGGCATCCTACATCCTGCCCGTGCTGACCCTCATGCTCCCCCGTCTGGCGGAGACACTGCGCATCACCCGCTCGGAGGTGCTGGAGATTCTCCGGGAAAAGCACGTGGCCACGGCCTACGCCAAGGGACTGAGCGAGCGGGCCGTCATGATCCGCCACGTGCTGCGCAACGCCCTCGTGCCCGTGACAGTCATGTTCTTTCTCGCCGTTCCCTGGCTCATCGGGGGCTCCATCATCACCGAAACCATCTTCGCCTGGCCGGGCATGGGGCGTCTGCTCTGGAAATCCGTGTCGGTGCAGGACTTCCCGGTCGTGCAGGGCATCGTGCTCCTCATCGCCATCCTCACCGTGGTGAGCACCACTCTGGGGGACCTCCTCACGGGGCTGCTGGACCCGCGCATTCGGGTGGAACTGAGGAGGGAACAGGCATGAAGACGGAAGCGTTCCGCACCCACCTGGGCGAGGCCTGCCGCAACAGAACCTTTCTCGCGGGGTTTCTCATTCTGGCGAGCGTGGTGGTGGTGGCCCTCTTCGCCGAACGCATCGCACTCCGCCCCTACGACGAAATCAGCGTGCGGGAGAAGCTGCAACCCCCCTCGGCGTCCCACTTCTTCGGCACGGACCATCTCGGGCGGGATCTCTTCTCCCGGGTGATCCACGGCTCCCGGATCACGCTGAAGATCGGCGTCATCGCCGTGACCATCCAGGTGCTTTTGGGCGTCACCCTGGGACTTCTCGCCGGTTTCTACGGCGGCTGGCAGGACAAGGTGATCCTCTTCTTCACCGACGCCACCTGGGCACTGCCGCCGACGATCCTCGCCATCGCCATCTGTGCCGCCCTCGGCCCGGGGCTGACGAACGTGATCATCGCCGTGGCGCTCGTCTCTTGGGCGCGGTTCACTCGCGTCATCCGCGCCAAGACCCAGAGCATCAAGAATCTTCCCTTCATCGAGTCGGCCCGGGCCTTCGGCGAGAACGACGCGGCGCTCCTCTTCCGCTACATTTTCCCCAACGTGGTTCCCGTGACCATCGTGCTGGCAACCCTTTCCCTCCCCGCCACGATCATCACCACCACGGCCCTGGGCTTCCTCGGCCTCGGCGCGCAGCCGCCCTCGCCGGACTGGGGCGTGATCCTCTCGGACGGCATGACCTACATGACCCGCGCCCCCTGGCTGAGCGTCTTTCCGGGGTTGGCCATCATCTACGTGGTGCTCGGCTTCAACCTCATCGGCGAGGGACTCCGGGATCTCCTCGATCCCCGGCTGAAGATCTGACGGGAGAGACGGAACGATGACGAACGTGTGGAACAACCCAAACGGACACGAAAAACGCTTCCACCGCCATGAGAGAGGAAACGGCACCGCCGGAGACACTCTTCCCGGGGCCGGGGCAAGAAGCGAAGGCGAATCCCTGCGCACGGGACCGGGCGGTGCCGACGGAACGGCACTCCTTTCCGTGGAGAACCTGGCGGTTTCCTTCCGCACGGCCCGCGGAACGAGCCGCGCCGTGGACGGGGTAAGTTTCTCCATCCGCCCCCGGGAGATCTACGCTCTGGTGGGCGAATCGGGATGCGGCAAATCGAGCACCGCCCAGGCCGTCATGGGTCTTCTCTCGGAGACGAACGCACCGGGACGGCGCATCACCGGCACGATCCGCTTCGGGGAGCGGAACCTTCTCGATCTGCCCGACCGGGAACTCTCCGCCATCCGGGGAAGCCACATCGGCATGATCTTCCAGAACCCGCTGGACTCCCTGAATCCCCTCTACACCGCGGGGTACCAGACCTGCGAGGCGGTTCTCCTGGACGGCCTCGCCAAAGCCCCCGCGATGCGGCGAGTGCTGGAACTCTTCCGGGGCGTCCGCCTGGCGGACCCGGAGCAGAAGCTCCGAAGCTATCCCCACGAACTCTCCGGCGGCATGCGCCAACGGGTGATGATCGCCATGATGCTCGCCCGGCACCCCAAACTGCTCATCGCCGACGAGCCCACCACGGCGCTGGACGTGTCGATCCAGGCCCAGATTCTCGACCTGATGCTGGAGCTGCGAAGGAGCTTCAACATGGCGATGCTCCTCATCACCCACGACTTCGGCATCGTCTCCGAGACGGCCGACCGCGTGGGTGTCATGTACGCGGGCAAGCTCGTGGAGGAAAACGAAGTCTTTGCCCTCTTCGACGCGCCCCGGCACCCCTACACGCGGATGCTCATGCGCGCTCTTCCCAGGGGGACCAAACAGGGCGGGCGGCTGGAGAGCATTCCCGGAACCCTGCCGGATCCGACGGAGCCGTACCGGGGGTGCCTCTTTTTCGAGCGCTGCCCCCTGCGCGTGGGGCGCTGTGCGACGGAGGAACCCCTCCTGCGCCGCCTCGGAGAAACCCATCGCGTGGCCTGCTGGCGCGCGGAAGAGGAGGAACAGCCATGACCTGCGCGCACCCCCTGCTCGACGTGCGTCACCTGAAGAAACACTTCCGCGTCTCCGGCGGTTTTCTGCGGAAACCGGGCACGGTCAGGGCCGTGGACGACGTGAGCTTCCGTCTCGACGCGGGGAAGACCCTCGGCCTCGTTGGCGAGAGCGGCAGCGGCAAGACCACCGTGGCCCGGCTTGTGCTGCGCCTTCTGGCCTGCACTTCCGGGGAGATCCTCCTGGACGGAGAGAACCTGGCCACCGCTCCTTCCGGGGAGATGAAGCGCCTGCGCCGGAAGATGAGCGTGGTCTTTCAGGACCCGAACGCCTCGCTCAATCCGCGGATGACCATCCGCCGCTCCCTGGAGCGCCCTCTCCAGGTCAACGAGGAGGGTGCGGACGACCCGGAGGAGCGGATCCGGGAAGCCATCGCCCGAGTGCATCTCCGGGAGGAGGTGCTGCACCGCTACCCACACCAGCTCTCGGGAGGCCAGCAGCAGCGGGTCTGCGTGGCCCGGGCCATGCTCCTGCGCCCCAGGCTGCTCGTGCTGGACGAGCCGACCAGCGCCCTGGACATCTCCGTCCAGGCCCAGGTGCTCAATGTCCTGACGGACCTGCAGCGCACCCTCGGCCTCGCCTATCTCTTCATCTCCCACGACCTGCACGTGGTGCGCTACGTAAGCGACCACACGGCGGTCATGTATCTGGGAAGGATCGTGGAGACCGGTCCCTCGGAAATGGTCTTCGAAAACGCACTGCATCCCTACACGCAGGGGCTCTTCTTCGCATCGCCCCCGACGTCGCCCAGAGAGCGCGGGCGCAGGCGGACCCTGCTCTCCTCCGATCCGCCGAGCCTGCTCGATCTTCCCCCGGGGTGCCGCCTCGCACCGCGGTGCCCCTACAGAACCGACCTGTGCGACACCGAGGAACCCGCCATGAGAGAGGCCGCTCCGGGACATTTCGTGGCGTGCCACCGGATCGCGGAATGAGCAGCCTCCGGGCGGAGCGACACCTTGCCGCCCGGAACGGAGAGACCTTCGGACCCCGACGACAAGGAGACGATACCGTGTACGACCTGCTCATTCGCAACGCGACGATCTACGACGGAACGGAAAACGAAGAGGCCCTGCACGGCGCCATCGCCATCGCGGGAGATACCATTGCCTCAGTGGGACACTGCGACGGAACGGCCCGAAGAACCCTCGACGCCGACGGCCTCGTCGCCTGTCCCGCCTTCATCGACATCCACTCCCACGCGGATCTCAACATTCTTGCCAAACCCACCGCGCCGAACTATCTGAAAATGGGGGTCGGCACCGTGGTCACCGGCCAGTGCGGCATCTCCATGGCTCCTCTCGGGACGACGGAAGAACTGTTCGCCCTCTCGAAAAACAGCACCGGCGGCGCCGTGCCGGAGGATGCGCGTTTCCGGTGGACCTGGCGCGGCTTCGGCGAGTTCTGCCGCCTCGTGGAGGAGATCCGCACCGGCGTGAACATCCTCCCCATGGTGGGACACGGCAGCGCCCGAACCGCCGTGAGTAGCTTCCGGAAGGAACCTCTCGGCGGGGAGGACATCGCCCGCCTGGTGAACCTGCTCGACGACGCGCTCCGGGAAGGCGCATGGGGCGTCTCCACGGGGCTGTTCTATCCTCCTGGGTGTTTCTCTTCCGAGGCGGAGATGGACGCCGTCTTCCGCCTTCTGGGGCGGAGAAAGGCGCTCCACGCCACCCACATGCGCGACGAGAGCGACTTCGTGGTGGAGTGCGTGGCGGAGAACATCGCCCTGGCGCGACGCTGGGGCTTTCCGCTCCAGATCTCGCACCACAAGGCGTCGGGCCGGAAAAACCGGGGGAAGGTCCGCACCACCATGGAGATGCTCCGTCGCGCCAGGGACGAAGGCCTGGACGTCGCCTGGGACGCCTATCCCTACCATGCCAGCTCCACGGGAATCACCATCTGTCTTCCCGACAGGGCTCTGGAGGGGGGCAAGGAGGCGATGCTCGCCCGGCTCCGCGATCCCGACACGCGAACCGCGCTGCGGCGGGAGATGCTGGAGAATCCGCACAGCATCTTTCCCCGGGAGTCGCCGCCGGAGTCGATCATGATCGCCAACTGCCCCGCCCTCCCCCGCGACCAGGGGCGCATGCTGAGCGACATTCTCGGAAACGGGTCTCCCGAAGAACGGACGGAACGTTTCTTCGACTGGCTTCTCGCCTGCGGCGGCGACGCCCGGGCCATCTTCTTCGCCATGGACGAGGAGGACGTGGCATACGTCATCTCCCGGCCCGGAACGATCATCGGCTCGGACTCACGGATCGCCGATCCGGCGGACGACGGCGCGCCCCATCCCCGGGTCTTCGGCACCTTTCCCCGTTTTCTGCGCCATTTCGTCCTGGAGAGAAACCTTCTGTCCCTCGGGGAGGGAATCCACCGCATCACGGGTCTTCCCGCCAAGAGGCTCGGCCTGCGGGACCGGGGCGTTCTTCGCCCTGGAGCCAGGGCGGATATCGTGCTCTTCGATCCCTCCCGCCTCGACGGGGGCCCCGGATTCGGTGAGCCCCCCCGCTTCGCCGAAGGGATCGTCCATCTCTTCGTGAACGGGGTCGCCGCCGTGGAGGAAGGGCGCCTCACCTCCAGCCGCTCCGGCCGGGTCTGCCTGAAGACATCCACAGGGACGTGATCTTCGAACCGCCTCCCATCCTCCGGCACGCCCCCCCGGAGCTGCACACCGCTTCCGGAACGGGCCGCTCGGAGGGGAAAAACCGCGTTTCGTTCACCGAGCCCGGAACCGCTCTCACCCGACCGAGCCAGGTTTCACCGCGGACCGGGCGTCCCGCCGGATCATTCCGTGTGCTTCTCCGGAAGCGGCTAAAATCGGCACGGTACCCGCGAAAGAAGACCGGGTTGTACAATTTGGACGGACAGACAACACATCTTGCACCGAAGGACATTTTCCTGCCGAGGAGGCATGTTCCCCCATGGAGAGCCGGTTTCAGACAGATCACGATATCCAGCGCTTCCACCCCACCCGCATGGAAATCTCCCTCTCCAGCCTGAGACGAAACTACGCGACCGTCCGCGAACTCCTGCCCCCGCAGTGTGACATCATGGCCGTGGTGAAGGGCGACGGCTACGGGCTGGGCATGCATCCCGCGGCGGAGGCTTTTTTCGGCGAGGGGTGCCGTCGCTTCGCCGTGGCCACGATCGATGAAGGGCTCTCGCTCCGGGCGGCGTTGCGAGACGTGGAGATTCTTCTCCTGGGAATTCCTCCCGTCTCCGCCACCGAGGCGGTGGTGCGACAGAACCTGTGCGCCACCTGCGGCGACATGGCCTTCGCCTCGGCCCTGCGCGACGCGGCGAGGGCGGTGGGCAGGCGGGGACGGATCCATCTGAAGGTGGACACCGGCCTCGGGCGGATCGGCTTTTTTCCGGACGAACTCGTCGAGGCGGCCCGAACGATCCTCTCCTGGGGCGACCTGGAAATCGCCGGAATCTATACCCACTTCGCCACCGCCGACGAGGAGAATCTGGACTACACGCGGGCGCAGTACCGGCGTTTTGCGGAGAGCATCAAGGACCTGGAGCGCAACGGCATCTCCCTTCCACTGCGGCACGCCTGCAACAGCGCGGGGCTCATCAACGTCCCCGAGGCACATCTCGACGCGGTGCGCGCGGGGCTTCTCCTCTACGGCTACCGGAGCGGCTTCGAAAACCGTGTTGTTCCCAAGGCGCCCGCCGTCACGGTGAAGAGCGCCCTCGCATCCGTCCGGACCCTTCCACCGGGGCATCCCGTGGGATACGGCCTGCGCTACGTCACCAGGGGCACCCAGCGGCTCGGCATCATCCCCATGGGCTTCCACGACGGCCTGGTGCGCTCCATGAAGAACACCCAGTTTCTCCTCCGGGGACACCGCGTCACGGCGGTGGGCGCCATCTGCATGGACTCCGTCACCGTGGACCTCACCTCCCTTCCGGACGCCGCCGTGGGAGACGAGGTAGTCTTCATCGGTCGCCAGGGGGACGAGGAAATCACCGCCCAGGAAGTGGCGGACCGTCTGGACACCATCGTCGCTCAGGTTTTTTCCTTCTTTTCTCCCCGGGTGAAGCGCATCTACCTCGACTGAGGCTCCCCACGGGCACCTTTGCTCCGGTACACCCGCACCACCGGAATCCGTGACGAGGCGGGCGCTTTCTTCGGAAAACGCGCCCGCCTCTCCCTCTTCCGGCAACGCGCTCCCGCCCAATGCGTCCTCATTGCCATCGCCATGCCGCACCCTTTGCGAGCATAAGCGCCGATGCGCACTGAGCCATCGTTTCTTCCGTGGCTTCGTCCTCCGAAACCGGACTTCCCCGGCAGATGCCTGTTCACGCACCAAGAACCGCCGCGATTCCTCCATCGTCATGAAGATTTATGAAGACGTCGCCCCTGTTCGTCATGGGTGCCCTTTTCTCGTCCCGCTCAGGGGCAATAAGATCAGTGCCCTGTTACACCAAGGCACACATTCCTAGTCTCCGCCATGTGCTCCTTTGCTATAATCGAAGCCACCTCTACGTGAAAGCCATAGATGAAATGAAACGAAACGTGACGTACAAGGAGTTTTCCCAGAAAGGCAGGAAGCTCTTCGGGCACATCACCCGAAGGTCTTGAAACGCGAGGGAACGTGAAAGGAGTTTTTCCAGAGCCTGCGCGTCGTTCTGCCCCTGCGGCGGGGCCCAAAGGGATGCGCGCCGGACGCACCTGCCGCGCCTCGGCATGGAGGAGGAATTTTTCTGTCCCTGACTATTTCCACCTACTACAGCCTTGCGGAACTGCGGGAAGGGCTCGCCCGGCACGAGGCGGCGCACACGAGCGCACCGCCGGTCTTTCTGGTGCCTTCCTCGGAGGATCGGGCGCTGCTCCGGGCGCTGCTTCCCGAACCCGCGACGCTTTCTCGGGAGCGACCTCGGGTTTGGCTCTGGAACGACCTCTACCGCGAGGCGGCGGACCTGCTCGCCCCGCAGGAGATCCTGCGGCGGCAGATCGATCCTCCGGACCACCACCTCATCCTCCTCCGGCTGGTGGCGGAGGAACGCCGCACCGCCGCGGAAACGTTGCTCCCGCCGTTGCGGCACCGCGGTTTCGTGACGATCCTGGGCGAACAGGTCCGAGAGCTGCTGCGGGAGGATGTCTCCCCCCGGGACCTGGCGCTCTCCCTGGGATGCGGAGATGCCTGCGGCACCTCCACCGCAGCGGCGGAAGCGCCCGCTCCTCCTTCCTGTCCGAAGGACGACCCGGCGGCGGCCCTCCTCTGCCACCTCTACCACCGCTACCTGGACTACCTGGAGCGCCAGGGGCTCGCGGACAGTGCCGCCGTGCCCTCCCTGACGCGGGATCTTCTGGCGCGCCTCCGCACCGCGCCCGCTCCGGCGGGGGAGCTGGTGCTCGTGGGCTTTCTCTCCTTCACCTCCGCCCAGTTGAATCTGATCCGGGAGCTCGCGGCGATCCTTCCGGTGACGCTCTTTCAGCCCGATCCCCGCCTCGACGGCGTCTACGACGCCCGGGAACAGCTTCGGGCCGCAGTCAGGGTTGGCGCGGCTCCGTCAGGCATCGAAATCGTTTCCGACGCCTCCGGCGGCGCGGGCACCGCGCCCCAGCGGTGCCTCGAACTTCCCGTTCCCGACGTCTCCCGCCAGGCGGACCAACTGGCCCGGGAATTACTGCTCTGGCGGGAGGGGATGGGGCGCCTCGCCCCGCTGGGAACCTTTCCAGGTTGGGGAGCACTGGCCCTCCTGGCGACGGAATCCGACGCGCCGCTCTTCACCTGGGCTTTCCGGCGCTACCGCATTCCCTTCGTCCGCGCCGAAGGCGAATCCGCCGCGGCGTCACCCCTGGGATATCTCCCCAGGGCGATCTACGGCGCCTTCCGCGAAAACTGGCCCCCCATAAAGACGGCGCATCTTCTGGCCTCTCCCTGCCTGCTCGGCACGCTGCACACCCAGGAGTTTTTCCTCCGCGCCGCGAGCAGCCCAAAAGAGCGGGGAGAGAAGCTGGTGCGGCATTGCCTGGGGCGCCTTGCCCACCGGCACGAAGACGGCGAGGCGATCTTCGAGGCCCTCCTGGCCTTCTGCCGCCGCATCGAGGAGGGGGACACCCCGCGGGGCCTTCTGGAGGCACTGCGCCTTCTCGCCGCGGGACCTCCCTCGTGGCTCTCCCGCCTCGCCGCTTTCGCCGAGGACGACCCAGGCCTGGATGAATCGGTGCGCCTGCTCGCGGGATCCCTCGCGGAACTGGAGCGGAAGTGTCTCTTCCTGGACGAACTCACCCCCTCCCTCGGCGAGGCCGGAGAGGTGCGGCTCCGCGGCGGAGACGCCCTGGCCTTTCTCGCCGAATGGGCGGAGAACGCCACCACCTCGCCTCCTCTCGGCACCGCGGAGAGCCTGCGGCTGTACGACCGGCAGCCCCCGGTCCTCGCGGGAGCGCCGGTGTGGATTCTCGCGGACGTCACGGCGGCCGCCTGGCCAGGGACGCTCCGGCAGGCCCCCTTGGCGGGGGAGGCGCTCCGGGAGCGGGTGAACGAGACCCCCCGCGCGAGGGGCGGGGCGATGCATCTTCCGCTGCTTGCGGAGCGCCGGTTGGCGCGGCAGGCCCTCTTCAGCCGCATGACCGCCCTTGGAGAACGCGCGACGATCTTTTTGCGCCCTCTTGCGGACGACAAGGGACGCCCCCTCGCACCGTCGCCCTTCGTGCAGCACCTCCGGGAGGATCCCCGGTGGCGCTTCGTCGAGCCTGCCCCGCCGTGCGAGACGTCCCGCGAGGGCGGTGACGACGACCGGGACGAACCACGCGATGCACGCTCCCGGGAGACAAAAACACTTCCGCCGGGGGGCTTTCTGCCGGTGGAGACGGAAATGTGCTTCTTCCCCGCGGAGATCCGCCGGAACGCCCCTCCCTTGTCTCGAAAGCCCTTTCCCCGGGTGGCAACCTTGGGCGTGACTCCGGAGGCGGAACAGGCTCCCTGCGCCACCGCTTCTCTGAGCGATCTGGACATTTTCGTCTCCTGCCCCTTCCGCTACTGGTGCACCCGGGTATTGCGCCTGGAGGAGCCCCCCCGGGAGCTCTTCGACAGCGCCGCGGCGGGACAGGCCCTCCACACGCTCTGGCAGCGGGTGTGGCAGCGCCTCGCCGAGGAGGAGCGCTTCGCCGAGGCGGGAAATCCCCTGTTCTTCCGGGCCCTCGCGGAGGAGGAGTGGCACCGCCTCTTTCCGGAAGAGGGCGAAGGAACTCCCTCCCCGGAGGCGCTCTATCCCCAGCTCGTGCGCGATCCCCGCCTCGCCGCCGCCGCGGCGCGCCTGCACCGTCAGGTCCTCGCCCTGGCGGACGCCCAGGCCGCCACGGAGGCACGCCTCGTCGAGGCGAAGATCCGCCGCCTTGGCGTTCGCCTGGAGGTGCCCTGCCCGGACCTGACGATTCAGGGCGTCCTCTTCCGGGGGCGGTGCGACCGCATGGATCTTCTCGACGCGGGAACGGTGATTCTGGATTACAAGCTCGGCGGGGCCGCGCGCCTGCGGTCGCGTCTCCAGACCGCCGCCTACGCGGTGGCCTTCGGCCTCGATTCCTGCGGCGGCTTCGGCTTTCTGGGACACGGCGACGGCGCGACAGCGGGAGTTTTCGCGCCGGAGGTGAAGTGGAGCTACACGGGCAAGAGGGCGACGAAGCGGGACACCACGCCCGAGGCGCGCATGGAGGAGGCCCGCCATGCCCTCGAGGGCATGGCGACGAGCCTGAAGGAAGGGCGCTTCGAGGCGGACTACGAGAGCGACCTCTGCCCAGGCTGCTCTTTCCGGGGACTCTGCCGGAGGAGCGAGTACCGGGGCGAGGGACGCGGCGAGGAACCGGACGGACCGGAGGACTTCCCCGGAGACGGAGCGGACGATGCATAAACGACAGAAGTCTCTTTCCGAAGGACTGGCGCCCCTTCTCGCGGGGGCGCGCCCGGAGCAGCGGGAGGCCGTGACGGCGCCGGAGCCGCTGGTGGTGGTGAGCGCCGGAGCCGGCACGGGGAAAACCTTCACCCTGGCGGCGCGCTTCGCCTGGCTCCTCGCGTCGGACCCCTCCTGCCGGATCGAGGAGATCCTCACCCTCACCTTCACCGACAAAGCCGCGGGAGAGATGCGGGAACGCATCCGCACCACCCTTCGAAACCTGTACGAAGGGGCTCCCGAGGCGCTCCCCCATCTTCGGGACGCCCTGGCACGACTGGACGACGCCTACATCGCCACCATCCACGCCTTCGCCTCCCGGGTGCTCCGGGAGGCGGCCCTGAACCTGGACCTGGACCCCCGGGCCACTCTGGCCGCTCCCCCCTGGGAGGAGCAGTTCTGGGAGGACGCGGAGGAAGCACTCTCACAGTTCGACCCGGAGTGGTTCGCCTCCCGCCTCGCTCCGCCCTGGCGCGAGCGGGCAAGAACTTTCTTCGCCCAGGAGGATGTGCTCTCCCTGGCGGGAGGTTTTTCCGCCGCGGACCTGGCGACCCTCGCCCGAACCTGCGCGAGCGTCATCGGCGGCGCGGGAAAGACGCCGGAGACGCTCTGGAACTGGGACGAGGAGGCGGACCGCGCCGCGGCGGCGCCGCTGCTTCCAGCGCTGCGGCAACGGTGGAACCAGGCCTGGGAACTCTGGCACGAGAGACTTTTCCCCGAACTGGAAACGGTTCTCTCCAGAGAGAAGAGCGCCTTCGCGGGGGCTCTCGGGGAGTTCTGGAAGGCCTGGAAGCACGAAAGGGCCGACGCGACGGAAACGGAATCAGCGGCGCCGGGCGCGGCGCGCTTCCTCGGCGCCCTTCTGGAGGGACCGCTGGCGAAACTTCCTCCGAAGAGCGACGCAAAGAGCCGCATCGAGGAGATGCTGGGGCGCCCTCTCAAGGAGTGGCGCGACGAGGCCCGCGAGGACTGGCAGGTTGCGGCGATTCTCCTGGCGACTCCCTTTCTGGGAGAACCGGAACGCTCCTTTCGCACGCTCCTCTTCCGCCTCGCCTCCCTGGTGTGGCAGACCTGGAACGAAACCAGAGCCTCCGCGGGAGTGCTCACCTTCGACGACCTCATCCGCTTCGCCGGCGAGGCCCTCGCACCAAACGGGCGAGACGGAGCGGAGGCGATGTCCCCGGGAACACGTCTCCGCTTCCGGCACATTCTCGTGGACGAGTTTCAGGACACGGATCCGCTCCAGGACCGGCTCCTCCGGCGGCTCTGGCGCCCCGGAGAGAACACGCTCTTTCTCGTGGGCGACCTCAAGCAATCCATCTATCGCTTCCGCCACGCGGACCTGCGCCTTTTCGCGGCATACATCCGTGCCGCCCGGAGCGGAACCTGCGCCTCCCTTTTGGAAGACGGCGCCCCGAAGGCGGCTTCCGCCGCCCGCTACGTGTCCCTCGCCACCTCCTTCCGGAGCGCTCCGGGAGTGCTGGAGGCGGTGAACACCCTCTTCGGATTCCTCTGGCGGAAAGGGCTCTCCGGTGCCTCGGAGGTGCCGCTTCCCTACGAGCCGCTCCGCTCCCCCGAGGGAGAGAACGGCGCTTCGCCTTCCGGAAGTCCCGACAATCCCGAAACCACCGAAAAAGAAGGCGCCGGCCCTCTGAGACCCCTCGGAGAGACCTTCCCGGGAAAAGCGAACGCCGCCGTGCCTCGCGGAGACGATGCGCCCTCTCCGGACACCCGCCTCCGGAACGACGGCACACCGCCCCCCCTGACATTGCTCGTGGCGGTGCGCGGAAAGGGTTCCGGAGAAAACGGCGCCCCCTCCGGTCCTTCCGGGAAGGGGCGCGGCAACGACGCGGAAAGCGGAAGCACGCATTCCGGCGAAACGGAGTCCGCCGCGACAGCCCCCGGTGACGTACTCCCGGGAGGGGACGACGGTGAGGAGGAAAAGCTCGCCTCGGCGCGGAGCCGCCTCGCGGAGGAACTGGCGGCGCTCCTGCTCGCCTGGCGGCGCGAGGGATGCGCGGTCCGGGAGAGAGAGGGAACCACCGTCGTGCACCGCCTCCTCCGCTGGGGAGACGTGGCGGTGCTCACCCCCGCACGAAGCTTCTACGGCGTTCTGGAGCAGGCCTTTGAGCGGGCGGACATTCCCGCCCGCTTCGAGAAGAACCGCTCCTTCTTCACCCGGGGCGAGGTCTCGGACCTGACAAACGGTCTCGGCGCCCTGGCCGATCCCGAGGACGATCTGCTCCTGGCGGGATGGCTGGCCTCTCCGTTCTCGCTCGTTTCTTCCGAAGAGGCCCAGAGGATGCTGGACGAGGCGGCGACACTGCGGCATTGCGGCACGAGGGGCGAAAAAGCGGCGCCTGGACGGGGAATGCTGCATTCCCTCCTCGCGGAACGACATCCTCTCGGGGCGGAGCGCTTCGAGACACTGCGACGACGAGCGCTTTGCGAAGGCCCCGCGGCGGCCCTCGCCTCCCTGACGGAGGATCTGCGCTGGCTCCGGAGCTACCCCGCCGCAACCCGGTCCAGGGTGGCGGCGAACCTGCAGCGCACTGTGGAACTAGCCCGGGAATACGAGAGCACCTTCGGCCCCTCCCTGGCGGGCTGCGCCGCCTACCTCGGGCGGGCGCTCCGGCGGGAACGGGACGTGGAGGAATCCGGCGGCGACGAAGGCGCCGACCAGGTGCGCATCCTCACGGTGCACGCCGCGAAGGGGCTCGAATTTCCCGTGACGGTGCTCTTTGGCTTGGAGCGAACCCCCTTGACGGGACATCGGGAAGGGGCACTCCGGACCTCCCGCGCCCTGGGCGTCGTGGCAACCCGCACACCCGACGGGGAGAGCGATCCCGCGATCCTTCCGGCGAAACGCCTCGCCAAGGCCCTGGAGGAGCAGGAGGAGCGGGAGGAGCAGGCCCGCCTCTTCTACGTGGCGGCCACCCGGGCCAGGGACGCCCTGGTGCTCTGCGGCGTGGCGAAGAGGAAAGAACGGGACGGAGAGGCGAACCTTTTTCCACCGGAGCATTCCTGGCTCGCCTGGACTCGGGATGCTCTGGGAGATTTGGAGCGGCATCCGGCGGTCCGTCTGCTGGAGGTGGAGGACGCGCTTCCGGAAACAGGCGCTCTTTCCGGGAGCGCGCCGGAAGCGGGCGCTCCCGGCGTCGCCGGAGCTGGAGCAGCACCGGAGCCGGAGGGCCGGTGCGTTGTGGTGCACCTTTCTCCCCGGGAGGAGATGCCGCGCTCTCTGGAGCGCCTGAGCGCCACCTCCTTCGCCCTGTGGGAGTACTGCCCGAGGGCGTGGCGCAGACAGTACCGGCAGGGAAGGGATCTGGAGTGGGAGCGCTTCCGCGAGGGAGGAGAGAGTGAAGGCGGGGCCGATCTCGGCAGTCTGGCCCACGAACTTCTCAAAAGGTGGAATTTCCTCCCCGACTCCCTGGACCGGCTGCTGCCGGTCTCTCCCGACGCGGCGCGGCAGCTTCTGGCGAAACGCCTTCCGCCGGCTCTTCGGGGTGTGCTCAGGAACCGGAGTGCGCTGACGCACCTCCGGGGCTGGCTTTCCGCCTTCGCGACAACGGAGGAGGGACGGCGTCTCGCTGGCCTCGCGGCGGAGGAAAGCGTCCCGCTCTTCCGGGAATGGCCCTTCCACATCTCCCTGGAAACGCTCGTGCTGGAGGGCGCCATCGACCTCTTCTGGATCGACGGCGAAGGGCTCCATCTCCGGGATTACAAGACCGGTCCTCGGAGGAGCGCGCCGGAAACGCTCCATGAAGACCAGCTCCGGTTCTACGCCGTGGCAGTCCTGCGACGCATCGAGGAGGGGCGTTCCTCTTTCGGGGAAACGCCCCGGACCATACCACAGGCACTTCCACTTCCGGCGGACCTGCGGATTCTCTACCTCCGCCCCCCCCTTCAGTCGGTTTCCGTGACGTTTCCGGAAACCACCCAGGGCTTACGGGAGCTGGAGCAGCGCATCCTCCGCGCCGGGAAAAACGCCGCGAACGGCCCATGGCCCCGGGGACACGGATGCGCACGCTGCCCCTGGAGACAGACCTGCGGCGACGCGTCGTAGATCCACCCCGCATCCTTCGGAAGCGGAGACCCGGATCGCCGCAAGGTCCTTCGGGTCATTTCGTCGACGAGAAGAGCACTGTTTGGACATTTCCCTCCGGAACAGACTCCGCCTCCCGCGGAGATGGAGCATCGCCTCCGGCGCTCGCGGGCACGTCCGGGGAGAGCGCCCCCGCGGGATGCTCTCCCTCGCGGAGGAGTGCCTCGGGAAGAATCTCCGCCACCTTGCGCCAGATCCGCTCCGCATCCAGCGCCAGGTCGGGGAGGTGACGCCGCACCAGGGCGAGTCCTGCGGCGAGGCTCCGCACCTCGCTCTCGGAAAGCCCCAGATTCAGCAGATATTTCCCCGTTCCCCGCAACACGTAGAATCTTTTCGACCGATCGAAGCCAACTTCCACCTGGAATTCGTTCCGCAGATATTCCAGGTCCCGCTGCAGCGCCCGAACCGCCCCGCGTCTCGTGTTCGTCCCGTTGCGGTAGCCAAGCTCATCGAGTATTCTGTCCGTCGTTCCCCGCCGGTTCATGAAAAAAAACTGCATCAACCGATTGAGTCTCGAAATGCGGATGGAACTGAGATCCTTGCCCATGCACCATTCCTCCTTCCAGAACATGCCGCGTCCTTGCGGCTTTGGCGAAAACTTGCCCTCGCGTGCCCCGTGCACGCCTCCGGAGAATCCGAATTCTCCCGGTGATACACAGAGAGCATACCGATGCGAGGCGACAAGATAGGCGATACGGGGCAAAACGGACGCCCCGTCTTCGATGAGGACAGGTGTCAAAAGGCATCCTTTTGATTTGTATTTTTTATCGAAACAGGAGCCGTTCTTCAAAAAACACGCTTGCGACGGAACGGAGTGCATGCCGACACCATCGGAAGCGGAACGTGCGCTCCTCCTGCCCGTGTTCGTGTGCTGTCACCACCCTGCGCATCTCTCCCGATGCGTGCCGGGGGACCGAAAACAGGGCGGACGCCGTTTCTGACCACGACGACGCAGGAGAGGCCGCGGAAACGCCTGAGGGTGCAAACAAACATGCGGAAGAAACCGGGCCAGAGAACACGCGAACGGAAGCAGGAAGAGACACGGCGGAGGTGGTTGTGGGATCACCGGATGGCGACATTTCCGAGGCTGGGGAAGAACACCCCGGAGAGGAAAGCGCAGAACGAACAGCGCGGGGAGTTCCCGAAACGCAAGGAACTCCCCGCGGACAAGCAGCGACGGCGGAAAGCGTTTCCGTGGAACGGATCCTTTCCTCCGCTACGTCTCCGACCGGAGCTTTCTCTTCGCGATTTTTTCCTTGTACATACTCTGGTCCGCCTCATCCATCAGTTCCGAAAGCGTACAGGGTGTCTCGGGGAGGCGCATGGACACGCCGAGGCTCAGGGAAAGGCGGACGGAGGGGTTCTCGTTTCGCACGTTGGCCTGCTCCAGGGTGTGGCGCAAACGCGCCATGACCGCGCCGATTCCCTCCGGGCCGTCCTGAACCAGAAGGACCGCAAACTCGTCGCCGCCGATGCGGCCGAGGACATCCGCGGCGCGGAAGGTGCGCCGCAACACATCCGCGGTCTCCCGGAGAACCCGGTCTCCCTCCTCGTGGCCGAAGGTGTCGTTCACAGCCTTGAAGCCGTCCAGGTCGGCGAAGAGACAGACCACGGAGAAGCCGAGGCGGTCCGCCAGGGCAAGACGCTCCTCCCCGAGCATGAGAAAACCCCGGCGATTGTAGAGGCCCGTGAGAGGATCCGTGATGGCCTCTTCCTTCAGACGCTCCCGAAGGAGCACCATCTCGGTGATGTCCCGGATCGTCACGAGGCGAACCACCTCGCCGTCCCAGCTGGAATTCACCACCCGCATGTCCCCCACGAGAATGTCGCCGTTCGGGCTGGTGATGTTGATCTCCCGTTTGCCCTCCTCCTCCAGGGGAAAGAGAAAGGGCGTCCCCGTGAGTTCCTCCGCCCGGACATCGAAAAGCAGCTCCGCCGCGGGATTCACGTAGCGCACCGTCCCCTGGGCATCCACCACCAGCACCGCATCCCCCGTGGTCTCCATGAGGGTCCGGAAGTTGGCCTGGGCCTGCTTGATCTCCTCCAGGGCGTGGCGGTAGTCCCCGTTCAGTTTCTGGAGCTGGGTGCTCTGGAGGACCGCCGCCTCGAAGGTGGAGAGCAGCAGGTCGATGATCTGAATGCGGTCCGCGGTGAGGCGGTGATGCTGCCCGGCGAAGAAGACCTCCACGGTCATCTGGGCGTGCCCCTCCCTGCGGAGTTCCAGATTCACCAGAATATGGTGGAGCCGTCGCAGGAGATGGGCGTCCTCGTAGGGTTTCGTCAGAAAGTTGTCCGCGCCGCACTGAAGCCCCCGGATCACGTCCCGGGGATCCGAGAGGGACGTGAGAAGAACCACCGGCACATCCCGGAGCGTTTCGTCGCCCTTGATCCGGCGACAGAGTTCGTATCCGTCCATCTCGGGCATCATCACGTCCGTGATGACCACCGTCGGTTTTTTCTCCCGGGCGAAGGCCAGACCCTGAAAACCGTTCCGGGCGATCCGAACGCCGTACCCGTGTTCCTTCAGGAGGCGTTCGAGTCGCTTCGCCTGAGTGAGGCTGTCCTCCACCACCAAAATCTCCGAGGCATTCCGCAATGCCGCCGTCCGATCTTCCATCACAAGTCCATCTTGCATACTCATCACCACGATTTCTTCACTTTTTTGTTCCAATTCCTTTATTTTTCCAGAACGATCCTCGCCAGCACCTGGGCGATGCGATGCGGCGGCAACACGTGTTCCGCTCCACCGTAACGAACCGCAGCGCCGGGCATCCCCCAGGCGACGGAACTCTCCTCGTCCTGGGCGAAGGTGAGGCCACCGCTCTCGCGGATGCGTCGCAGTTCCGCCGCGCCGTCCTCTCCCATTCCCGAGAGGAGAATCCCCGCGACGGCACCGCCGAAGGACTCCAGGGCGGAACGGAAGAGCCGCGACGCGGAAGGCCGGACACCGTGCTCGGGCGGCGCATCGGTGAGATGCACCACCCCTCCGGAAAGGACTTCCGTGTGGCGTCCGTCCGGCGCGACATAGACCCTTCCGGAGGAAATCCTCGTGCCTTCGGCGGCGAGCTCCACCGGAAGGGATGAGCTTCCCTTGAGCCATTTCACGAACCCCGGGGTGAATCCGGGACTCATGTGCTGCACCAGAAGGATGGGCAGGGAAAACTCCCGGGGCAGTTCCGAAAGGAACGTGCGGACCGCCACGGGACCTCCCGTCGAGGCGCCTCCCACCACGATCCGAAGCGCCCTGTCGGAAACGGGAACAACCAGCGCGGAACAATGGGCGGCCGCACCCGGAGGTTTGGAAATCCGGGAACGCACCTGCGTCGCCGCCGCCTCCCGCACGGTTTTCACGAGTTCGGCGGCACGCTCTCCCGAGAGAGAATCCGGCTTTGGAAGAATCGCCACGGCTCCCGCCGCCATGGCCTGGAAAGTCTTCTCCAGCTCCAGAGGTTCCCAGCCGGAACTGATCACCACGATGGGCACGGGGCGCAGGGCCATGATACGTCGGGTGGCCTCGAAACCGTCCATGCCGTCCATGTGAATGTCCATAGTCACCACATGAACGGTGTTCTCCTCGAGGAAGTCCAGGGCCTCTTCGCCGCTCGCCGCCTGTCCCACCACGCGAATGTCCGGCTCGCGCCGGAGAAGGTGCTCGAGGTACTTCCGGAGTACCGCCGAATCGTCAACAACGAGAACGTCGATCATTCTTCGCCCCACCTCCGGAGGAAACGCCTCACACGAGGCGGCGCACCACTTCGAGCAGGTGTTCCTGGTCGAAGCTGCTTTTCACGATATAGGCGTCGGCACCGACGGAAACGCCCCGTTCCCGATCCTCCCTCGATTCCAGCGAGGTGACGAGCACCACGGGGAGATGGGCGAACCGCGGTTCCGAGCGGATGCGTGCGGTGAGGTCGAAACCGCCCAGCCGGGGCATCTCCACGTCGGAGACCACCACGTCGAAGGGCTCTTCCTCGAGGGCATTCCATGCCTCCATGCCGTCCACCACGGCCCGGACCTCGAACCCAGCGGAGGCGAGGACGTTTCGGAGCAGCGTTCGGGACGTGATGGAATCCTCCGCGAGAAGAACCCGCCTCGCCCCAGCCCTTCCATCGGAATGCGCCTCCTTGGACCGCCCGGAAAGAGCGGCACCGCTCCCCAGAGCGGAACGGATCAGGTCGGAGGCGCTCAGGACGAGCGCGACATCTCCGGAGCCGAGCACCGTGGCGCCCGCCACGTTGCGGACCCTTCGAAGCTGCGGGCCGAGGTTTTTGAAGAGGATCTCCTGTTCGCCGAGAATCCGTTCCACCTCGAAGGCAACAGCATGTTCTCCTCCCCGGGACGCCCTGGTGTCGCACCGCACCACCAGGAGTGAGACCTTCCGCTCCCGGGAGGTTTCTCTCCGCGCTCCCCCCGGGGCGGAGAATCGCCGCTCCGGCTCCGCTCGGGAAGGCGCCGGCCCTGTTCCGAGCACTTCGCCGAGACGACGGAACACCAGGGGGCGCCCGTCCAAAAAGACCGTGTCCCTGTTCCCAACGGTCTTGATCTTCCCCGCGGGAATACGGGCCACCCGCTCGACATTCGCCGTGGGCACCACAAAGAGCCGTCCCGCCTCCTCCACCAGCAGACCCCGGAGGGTGGCGAGCGTCAGGGGAAGGGAAAGGCGGAAGGTCGTCCCCGCACCGGGCGTGGATTCCACGGCGACGCTGCCTCCGAGTTTTTCCACGCCTTCCTGGACGATGGCCATGCCAAGTCCTCTTCCGGAGATGCCCGTGATGATCCGGCTCGTGGAAAACCCGGAGCGGAAGATGAGGAGAAGGGCTGCCCGATCGTCCAGATTTCCCGCCTCCTCGGCGGAGACGATGCCCATTCGCACCGCCTTCTCCCGGACTTTTTCCGGATCGATGCCGCTTCCGTCGTCGGTGACACACACCTCCACACGCCCTCCGGAGGCGCGGGAGACCGTGATGGCAAGCGTCCCCCGGGGAGGTTTTCCCGCGGCGGTTCGGGCCTCGGGGGTCTCCATGCCGTGGTCGACGGCATTGCGCACCAGATGGATGAGCGGGTCCTTGATGCCCTCGAGAATGCGCTTGTCCACCTCCACTTCGCTGCCGCGGATCTCCGTTTCCACGTCCTTTCCCAGTTCCCCGGAAAGATCGCGCACGATTTTGGGAAACCCCTGGAGGATTGCACCGAAGGGGAGCATGAGCACCGTCTTCGCTCCCTCCAGAAGATTTTGCACCAGCGTTCCCGCTTCGGTCTGATCGGCCCGGAGGGATCTCCTGAGTCGGCGGAGGCGCTCCTCCAGATCGGCGAGGCGGGTTCGGTTGTCCGCGAAGACATCCCGGAACGGCGCGGACGCCGCGGGCGAGAGCGCGTTCCACAGACGGAGCGAAGTCTTTTCCCATTCCTCCCTCCAAAGAACCACTCCGGAGAGAAGTTCTTCCAGATCCGCGAGACGCTGCTGCAGCGAGAGCTTCACCGAGAGGAGTTCCTCCGCCTGGAGAAAGAGCGCGTCCAGCTTCGCCGCGGCGATGCGGATCGTCTCCTGGGCGGCGAGCTTCGGCAGCGGGATCTCCTCGCCGGTCTTGCCCTCCCGGGCAGGCACTCCTTCGGCACGACGGGGAAGCGCGGAAGGATCGGGGGCATTCCGTCTCTCCGGCACGGAGGGCACAACGGCGTTTCGGGGCTGCACCACCTCGTCTCCGCGAGGCCGCCGCTCCGTTCCGGAGAGAGAACCCTTCGTCGAGGCCCTCGTCGGAAACGGAGGCGCGGGGGGGGCTGCGGCGACTCCACCGGAATGGGCCGGAGGCGCTTCGGACTGTTCCGGTGGAGTCGGACGCTCCGCCCTGGAAAGCGGACGCGGCGGCATCCTCTCTTCCGAGGAGATGTCCCGGGATGCGGGAAGGATGTTTTCGAGGCGGGGGAGTTCCGTTCCGGGAAGTTTCCGTCCCGCCGCAAGACGTTCCAGCTCCTTGATGCAGTCCTCCGCCTTCGCGCTCTCTTTTCCCGCCACAAGGGCGGCCACGGCGTCGATACTGCGCTGGAGCAGGTCGAAATCCTTTCTCTCAAGAGAGAAGAAGCCGGACTTCAGGCCGGAGAAGACGCTCTCCATGGGCTGGCACAGGGCGGCCACGGCGGGAAGCTGCACCGCATGGGCCGCTCCCTTCAGGCTGTGCGCGGCCCGATACACCGCCTCGATGACGGTGCTTCCGGGATTCTCCTCCAGCTCGATCAAGCCGGACACGATGGTCTGGAGGTGCTCCTCCGCCTCGAGGACAAAGTCCCTGCGCAGCTCTTCCAGAAAAGCCTGTTCCGAGAGATCGGGCATTCCACTCATGCACCCGCGCCGCTCCTACAGTCTGTAGCGTCCCAGCAGATCCGTCAGCCGCCGTCCCATGTCCTTCAGGCCCTCCGCGGCGCCCTCCAGATCCTTCATGCCCGCCACGTTCTGCTGTCCCGCTTCTTTCACGTTTTCCATGGCCTGGGTCACCTGGTCCACGCCGAGGAGAAGCTCCTCCGTCGCCGCGGCGATCTGGACCGCCGCCTGGGCATTTTCACCGAAGCGCTTCATCATGGCCTGAATGGACTCCTGCGAGGGGACGGCGTCCCGGGCTCCCTGCTCCACCGCCTTCGATCCCTGTTCCGTGGCCATCACGGCCGCTCCCGTGGCCTTTTGGATATCCCGGAGGATGCGCTGCACCTGCTTGGCCGCCTGCCGGGACTCCTCGGCGAGGCTCTTGATCTCTTGGGCCACCACGGCGAATCCCCGTCCCTGTTCGCCGGCCTTCGCGGCTTCGACGGCAGCGTTTACCGCCAGAAGGTTGGACTGCTCCGCCAGATCCTCCACGGTGTCGGTGATCTCCCCGATTTCCTGGCTCTGCTCGCTGAGCTTGACGATGGTCTCCGCGATGAAGCCCATCTGGTCGTTGACGCGCTGGAAGCCGTCCACAAGAGCATCCGTGGCCTTCTTTCCGCCCTGGAGGATTTGCAGCCCCTGCTGGGCGCGCTCCGCCACGCTCCGGGTCTTGTTGTTCGTCGCCTCGACGGTGGCGCGGATCTCCTCCATGGTGGCGGTGGTCTCCACCACGGACGCCGCGGACTCCTCCACGGTGGCCGTGGTCTGGACGACCGAGGCGGCGACCTCGCTCGCCGCGGTGCCGAGAGAGGCCGCCGCCTCGGCCATGGTACGAACCTGGGTGCGCAGGTCCTCCGTCAACGCCTGGAGCGCCTTCGCCAGTTCCCCGATCTCGTCCCTTCTCGCACGGAGATGTTCCGGAACATCCTGGGAGAGATCCCCCTCACTCAGGCGAACCAACACCGCCACGCCCTCGCCTATGGGGCCGCTCACGCTTTTGGAGATGATCACGGCGAAGAGAACGGAGAGGACCACCGCGGCGATCATGGCCACGTTCAGGGCAAGTTCGACGTCGCGGGTGCGCTTTGTGTCCTCGCCGACGAGGGTGCTCATGCCGCTCTCGATGTGCGACGTGAGAAATCCGAAGGTCTCCTCCAGGGAATCGGACACGGGCAGCAGACGCTCCAGCAGGATTCCGTATTCCTCCCAAAGCTCCGAAGAACGCTCCGTCTCCGTACCAGTTTCCGCGAGAGCGGCGAGAACGCGGTCCATCTCGGCGTGGATGCGCCGCCAGGATTCGTACTGCGTCTTGAGGAGACTCAAAAGCTGTCGTTCCTTCGAACTCCCCTCGGGAAAGGCCAAGAGCGTCTTCCATGCGTCGTCCACCCGCTTCCAGAGGGCTTCCCGACGGTCCGCGATGGCACGCAGCTCCTTTCGAGGATCCTCCTTCCGCTGGGAGAGCGCGATTCCGAAGGTCTCGACGCGGACAGCCATGCGCAGATAATTCAAGGTCCAGAGCGTGCGAAGATGCGGCACACTCCGGTTGTTGAGGTGCTCCATGTCCTGCGTGAGCCGGGAAAAACCACGGATCCCCACAAAGCCCACAAACAGAACGGCGATCACGACGAAACCGAAACCGAGGGTCAGTTTTCTCCCTATTCTGACGTTCTTCAGCATTGCATCCTCATCCTCCCCACGCTGCACCACCCCGAACGCCGGGCTGTTCCGGCGCACATTTTCCGTTCCGTCGCAAGACCCTTTTTCTTCCCGGAAGCTTCGTCGTCATTCCGGAAGTTCTTCCTCCACCACGAGGGAACGATCTCGCAAAAGCGCCCTTCCGTCCAGGAGAATCAGGTCCTCTCCCAGGACACCCTTCAGATAGGCCGATCGAGGACCGGGCATACTCGGCGGCGCCGGACGGATCTCCTCTCGAAGAAGCGTTCGCACGCCGAGGAGGGCGTCCGCCAGAACGCCCAGCTCCATCTCCTCCGAGCGGAGAAAGAGCACCATGCCCTCCGGATCTTGGCGCGGCAGGTCGAAGAAAACCCGAAGGTCGAGCACCGAGAGAATCTGTCCCCGGAGATTCACGATGCCCGCCACGAAGGACGGCGTGCCCGGGACGGGGACGAGGTTCCGCAGAGGAAACACCTCGCCCACGCAGGTTGATTCCAGGGCATACACTTCCTCGGCCAGACGAAAGACCACCACTTCCAAGGCATCCCCGATGGAGACGAGCTGCTTCGGCTCCCGGGCCAGCAGGATCGCCCGCTCCCGGAGGATGCGGGCCCTCCGTTCCCGAAGCGCACTCTCGCTCCTCCAGGACAGGGGAAAGCCCGTCGGAACAGCATCGTTCGTCTCCGCCTCCGCCGGAGGCGAAAAAACCATCTCTTCGGGAGAAACCTCTCCGGAGTGACCTTTCTCTGGTTTTTCCACAGCATGTCCTCCTCTTCGGATCCGGGAAAACACCCTCACTCCACCTCCGGGCCGGGTCATCACCCTTCACGCAAGAGGACAGCCCCGCCCGCTCCTCCCGATGCGCTACCGGGACGACCCTTCCGAAGCAGCCTCCCATGGGCTCAAAAGACGCATTGCTTCGAGAAGAGCCCGGGAGGACATGTCCTCCATCTCGGGCACCGGCGCGTCCTCGGGCAATCCCGCAAGGAGCGTCGAGGCATTGCGGAAGTGCCGCCGGACCTCCTCGGTCCGTCCTCCCCGAAGGGCGAGGACGCCGAGGGAATAATGGGCCGCCACGAAGTCCGGATCGAGATAAAGAGCCCGCCGGAGCGCCTGTGCTCCCTCGTCGTCCTCCCCCCGCTCCTGGTGAATCAGGGAGAGAAGATAAAAGAGGACAGGATCTCCCTTTTCCCTGTCGAGGGCCTGGCGACACAGATCCAGAGCACGGTCGTGCCGTCCCCGGTCCGCCTCCAGGCGCACGAGAAGCCTTCCCGCCGAAGCGGAATGAGCCGCCAGAGGTTCCAGAAGGCGCTCCGCCTCCTCCCAGTCCCCTCGCCGGAAGGCGTCATACGCCGCGTCCTCCGGGCTTACTTCGGACGAGGGTGGAGCATGTCCGATGGCGGCGGAGACACCGTTCCCGCCGCCATCGGAAGCGAGGTCCTCCGGAAGCTCCTCTCCGAACGCATCGGAAAACTCCGGGGACATCTCTCCACCGGCCTTCCCGGCAAGCACCGAAAAGGGTTCAACCCCCTCTCCGCCGCTCCCGAAAGGGTGCTCTTCGTTCGCGAAAAAGACGCCCCCGTCGAGCAAGGAGTCCCCGTCGCCGAGCGCCGCGGAGACGACCCGCAAAGGGCTCTCTTCCGGCGGAGCCTTCCGGAAGGCCGTGACTCCCTCGACGGTAACCGGAACGAACGCGGGGCGCCGCACGAGAGCCGTCTCGCAGGATGCGACGAAAAGCCATCCCCCCGAGGCGAGGAGACGGGAAAAGCGCTCCAGAACCCGCCGGATCGTGGGAGGAGCGAAGTAGATCAGCACGTTGCGACAGAAGATGACGTCCACCGCACCGGAATCCCCCCAGGGGGAGCCCGTTTGCTCCACGAGGTTGTCCGGCGCGAAGGTGACGCATTTCCGAAAGCGGGGATGCACGGCCCAGACATCTCCCTCGCGGCGGAAATCGGCCTCCCGCCGGGCGTCGGAAACACCTCGGAACGACCACTTGGAGTAGACGCCCCTCCGGGCTTTCTCCAGAAAACGTTCGTTCAGGTCCGTGCCGAGGATCCGCACGGGAGGCAAGGACATCTCCCGGGCCTTTTCCTCCACGAGCATGGCGAGCGTGTAGGCCTCTTCGCCGGTACTGCATCCGGCGCACCAGAGGCGCAGCTCCTTTCCGGAGGAACGGGCCAGAGCGGGCAGCGCCTCGTCGCGGAAGAGACAGAGCGCTTTTGCCTCACGGAAAAAGTAGGTCTCTCCCACGGTGAGGTGGGGTGTCAGTCGTGTCACCACGTCCTCCGAAAGGGGTGCCGCGGCGAGACGCGCCAACACCGTCGCCGCATCCTCTCCGCTCTCCCTCGCGAAGTCCCGCACAGCACGCCAGAGATCAATCCTCCGGTTCTCCGGAAAGGTGAGCCCCAGCCGTGCCTCCACCTCCGCTCCGAGAGCACGCAACGCCTCTTTGAACTCGGAGGGGAACGCGTCCCGCGCAGCTCCGGCGCTATTCGGAAGGGACATGCATGTCCTCGCCGGTGCTTCCGCCTCCCGACGACACGAGAAGGGAACGGATGCGACGGAGAGCCACCGGAACGTGCTCCCCCGGGGAAAGTGCAACCCTGGCATCGCCGTCGGAAGAAACCGAGACATCCTGAGGTTCGAGGGCACACACTCCTTCCACACCGTCCGTGAGGAGCGCGAAAAGGCGGCCTTCGTCCCGGACAAGAAGAAAGCGGTCGGAGAGGAGCATGTCCCGCCTCGGGGCTCCGAGACGCTGCCGCAGGTCCACCACGGGAGCCGCCTCGCCGCTCACGTTCACCACCCCGAGAACGAAGGGAGGCGCGTCCGGGAGCGGCGTCGTCTCCGCGGCGGCCACAACCCGCTCAATGTCTTCCACGGGAAGGGCAAACCGCTGTTCCGCCACGGAGAAAACGAGAAAGACCTCACGCACCACACAAACACCTCCAGAAAAAGGGAAAAAGGACGAACGGACGGCAAGGACGCCTCATCGCTCACGCTTTCATGTCTTTGCAGCGTAGCAAAGAACCACTCCGGAGGCAAGATGCTCCCGGAGCGGACACTTCCGGAACGAGGACGTTCTCACGCCCCCGCCTCCTCCAGGGGAAGGAGAATCGTCACCGTGGTTCCCTTTCCGGGCACGCTCGTCACCGACAGGGAGCCTCCCGCGTCGTCCACGAGGCGCTTCACCATGTGCAGCCCCAGGCCTGTTCCGGAGACATGGCGCGCGGATTCTCCGCGGAAGAAGGGATCGAAAAGACGCGGGAGATCCTCGGCGGAAATGCCCATCCCCTCATCCGCCACGGTCAGCTCGAGACAGTCGTCACGGCGTCCCACGACGACCTCCACAACGCTTCCCGGAGGAGAATATTTCACCGCGTTGGAAAGCAGGTTCGTGAGGAGAATACGAAAGCCCACCGGGTCCAGCGAGGCCACGAGAGGCTCGGCGTCCGTCACGCCCTCGCCGGCGACGCACCGAAGCACCGCATTCCGTCCTTCGCCGGCGGCGAACTCTTCCACGAGGCGGCGGCAGAAGGGCAGCACCTCCATGGAAACGCGTTCCCCGAATCCTCCCTCCGTGCAGATCCGGCCCTCCCGCCCATTTCCGGTGCACCCGAGAAAAAGCCCTTCCCTCGCCAGGGCCGAAAGATGCCGCACATTTTCCTCGATGCGGTGAAGATGTCCCCTGCGCCGCTCCTCGTCCATGGTGGCCCAGAAATCCTCCAGGAGCTGCACCGATGTGAGAATGGACGAAAGAGGCGTGCGGAATTCGTGGGAGACCAGAGCAAGCCGCTCCGCCTTCCGCCGGAAGCCGTCGAGTTCCTCCTCCATCTCCCGGAGACGGCGTTCCAGCTCGGCACGACGTTCTCTTTCGAGGAGGAGCGTTTCATTGTTCGCGGCAAGTTCCTCGTTCATGGCCGTGAGTTCCTCGTTCATCGCGGAGAGTTGTTCGTTTGAAGCCCCTACTTCTTCGTTCATGGCGGACAGCTCCTCGTTCAGTTCCGCAAGGCGGGCGTTTTTTTCCTCGAGTGTTCGGTTCGCCTCGACGAGTTCCTTCGTCCTGGCCGCCACACGTTCCTCAAGTTCCGCGTTCAGGATCCGCAACTCCTCGAAGGCCTTCCGCCGTTCCGTGGTGTCGAGGAAGAACCCTTCAGCGCCCACCACGCGACCATTCTCCACAACGACAGTGAGACTGTAGGTGTGATACCCCAGGGAACCGTCCCTTCGGAGACGGGCGGATTCGCCCGAGACGGCCCGCTCGCCCTGAAACAGGCGTTCGAGCAACGCCGCCGTCTCCCGTATCTGCTCGGCGGGAACGTGGTGGAGGAAATCCGTGCCGAGCACGTCCTCCGGGGCGGCAAAGCCGTGCAGGGAGAGCCACGCACGGTTCACATTCCGGACGATCCGGTTCGTGTCGCAGAAGACGTATCCCGCCTCGCTGTTCTCGACGATGGTCCGAAAACGCCGTTCCCGCTCGCGCAATGCCGCGTGGACCCTGCGCCGCTCCTCCGCCTCGGCCTGGAGTTCCCGGTTGGCCCGGGTGAGTTCCTCCGTGCGGTATGCCACCTCTCCGGAAAGGGAGACGTACCGCCACAGCGCCGCGTGGACGAAGAGCGTGAGAACCAGGAGCAGAAGTCCTTCCCCGAGCAGGAAATAACGGAGTCTTTCCCGGATCGCCCCGTTCCAGCCACCCCTCGGCACGGCTCCGAGTTCCCAGACATTTCCTCCGTAGGAGATGGTCTGTCGCACCGGATCCGCCTCGAAAACCTCGGGGATTCCAAAAAAGACATCTCCGTTCGGGTTCCGCAACGCAAGGGAGAACTCTTCCCACAGGACACCGAATCCCACCTCGCTCAGGAGTGCCGGGAGCGTCACCACCATGGAGGCGAATCCCCAGAAACGCCCGGCGATATAAATGGGAAGGAGCCCGATGATGCCCCTTCCTCCCTGGCGCAGTTCAACGGGGCCGGTCACGGAGAGCCGCCGTTCTTCCAGAGCGCGGCGCACCCCCTCGTCCTGGCGCGTCTCGTCCCACCCCGCGAGGAGATCAAGCCCCAGCGCTTCCTCGTTGCCCTCCAGCGGAAAGACGAGACGAATCACCCCTTCCGGGGCCAGAGCCACCGTGCGCACGCCCTCCACCCGGGCGAAAACCCGTTCCGCATAGGAAAGGAAGTGGAACTCCGGGTAGGAAGAGTCTTCCGCTCCATGAATGTCCACGAAGCCCGCAAGTCCCTCCAGGTGAAAGAAACGCCGCTCCAGTGCGTTGGCGAATCCCGCTCGAAGGGGCATCACCTGGGTCAGCACGGAACGCCTCGCCTCGGCAAGGAGCTGGGCCTGAAACCAGCGGGCAAGCCCCCAAAAACCCATCCCGACAAGGCACGCGAAAAGCAGCGCGCCACCGAGAGGCAGCAATCCGGCTCTGCGCGTTGCCTCCATCATGGGACACCGTCCTCTCCCTTCGGGTTTCGGAAACGGCTATCCTTTTGAATAGTATAGCTTTTTTGCCGCACCGTGTCCGTTTGGGAGTGCGCGCCGCCTGCCACCTTTTTTGTGACGGCAAAATGTGTGACGGCGGAATTGCGGAGAGGTTACACCTTCGTGGACGTCGTTGACGCCGCGCCGCTTTCTGTGCGAAGGTGACACCGGCGCTTCCGCACGCTTTCGAGACGGAGAACCCTCGCGGTCGGCTCCCGTCTCGAAGAGGATACAACCGGGCCGCCACCGCCCTTCGGAGGGTTTCGCCTCCGCCGAGGGCGATCCGATCCCCGAGAAGGAGGCTTTCCCGCCATGAAAATCTGCATTGCCACCGACGCGTGGTTTCCCCAGGTGAACGGCGTCGTTCGCACCCTTGCCGCCACGCGGGAACGTCTGGAACACCTGGGGCACACGGTGATGCTCCTCTCTCCGGACAGGTTCCCCTCGCTTCCCTGCCCGACCTATCCGGAGATCCGCATCGCCTGGGGAGTGTGGGGAGCGGGGCCGGAGATCGCCGCCTTCCGCCCCGACGCGGTGCACATCGCCACGGAGGGCCCCGTGGGGCTCGCCACGCGGAGCTGGTGCCTCGCCTCGGGAGTCCCCTTCTCCACGTCCTTCACCACCCGCTTTCCCGAATATCTCTCGCTCCGTCTCGGCATGGCGCCGGAGTTCTTCTACGGCTATTTCTCCTGGTTTCACAGTGCGTCGTCGAGCGTCATGGTGGCCACGCCGAGCTTGGAGGAGGAACTGCGAAACCGGGGTTTCCGGAATCTCCGC
Source organism: Aminiphilus circumscriptus DSM 16581 (assembly GCF_000526375.1). Lineage (NCBI taxonomy): Bacteria > Thermotogati > Synergistota > Synergistia > Synergistales > Aminiphilaceae > Aminiphilus > Aminiphilus circumscriptus. The sequence goes on from NZ_JAFY01000002.1 coordinate 53,942, forward strand.
CGATGGGGACGAGGCGTGGATGCCGCGCTCTTCCATCCCTGGACCGGAAGCGAGGCGGAACGGCACGCCTTCGTGGCGTCTCTCCTTTCCGGCGACGACCGGAGCGAAACCGTCGGAACGGAACCGCCGTTTCTTCTCTACGTGGGGCGTGTCGCGGCGGAAAAGAGCCTTCCGGACTTTCTGAACCTGCGCCATCCCGGCACCAAACTCGTCGTCGGAGACGGCCCGGATCTGGAGATGCTGCGGAAAAACCATCCGGACGCACGCTTTCTCGGCGTACGGAACGGACAAGAACTTGCCCGGATCTACGCCGCCTCGGACGTCTTCGTCTTTCCCAGCCGAACGGACACCTTCGGCATCGTGCTCCTGGAGGCCCTCGCCTCGGGCGTTCCCGTGGCGGCCCGTCCCGTGACCGGGCCTCGGGACATCCTGGAGCATGGGGGCACGGGATGGCTTGCGGAGGATCTGGAAGAAGCCGTGAAGCAGGCGCTCCGCCTGGACCGGGCCGCCTGCCGCAACGCGGCCCTCCGTTCCTCCTGGGAAGCCTGCACGGAACAGTTTCTGGACAATCTCGTTCCCGTCGGCGGCGTTCGGTTGGAACCTCTCGCGTCGTGAGCGACGGAAACGTTTCTTTTCCGCCCGGCAGCGCCGTGGCGACCGCTGCTCCGGAAAGCTTCGTCATGACGAAAGAGGGCACACGGACGTTCTGAGACGGGAAGCGCTCTTCTGCCAGAGAGTCCGATTCGCGGGCCGATGACAATGCTCTCGCGCTCGTCTCTGGTAAGATAGTGGTGGCTCATGGCCGGTTTCTCCCGCTAGTTGGCTGTTATGGTGACTCCATCTTAGCGAAGGGCTTGCCATGGGCCTCCCTGTTTTTCCCGGGAGACTGTCCCTTAGCCCTTGTTGCGTTTGAAGTGCACATCCACCCACCAAGGAAAAAAGGGGCTCCTTCGAAGAGGAGCCCCTTTTTCGCGCAAACGCCGAAGCGACACGCTGGCCTCGCCCGGTCGAACCTCCGGACCGTACAGAAAAACCTCCGATCCGGGCGGATCACTTCACGATCAGGGCTGGCAATCCCACGGGTACAGAGACGGGAAGCGCCTGTGTCGGAAACAGCAGAGGCGCTCCCACCGGAATCCACGAGGGCGACGCCACGACCACCGGCGAGGCCGCGACGCCCACGGGAACCACCGAGAGGGGCACCACCGACACCAGGGGAGAGCCCACGTAGACGATCTGCCCGGAGGCGGTGCGCACGGCGGGATAGCCGTCGGCGGTGAGAAACACGGGGAGTGCCCCGGGAACGATGGTCCAGGAGAACGCCGGAGCGGGGACAAGCCGAACCGTGTAGCCGTCGGTGTAGTCCGCCACCGTGATGAGCGCCGGGGCGTTCGCCGCGGCGGGAAGCACCGCACAGCACAGCAGAACAAGAGCAACGAGCGGCATAGACAGGAATTTGCGTTTCATGAGAGCCTCCTCCTTCGTCGCAGGACCTGCGCTCACCGCACGCCCAGGGCCAGATGTCCCATCCACAGATATCCCCAGATCGTGGCTTGGTTCGCCAGCGCGGGGGTCTCTGCGTCATTCCAGAGAAAGCCGTTCTGGTTCACCATCCGCACCAGGGAATAGATGTTGTGCCGGAGGATGTCCGCCACACCCAGACCGTCCCCGGGGGATTTCATGGCGTACCAGCTCTTTCCCGTCCAGGCGAAGAGCACCGATGGCGCGTCTCCCTTCCATGCGATGGGAACGCGGGGTTTGTCGAGAATGGCCATACGGTCCACCAGGGCATTCCATCGGCTGACTTCGAGAAACGTCGGATGCACCATCCACCAGGGAACGACGGGCACGGCGGAAGCGACCGCCGTCACCGGCACCGAGGGAGGAGCGGCGGCCACCACATCCGCCGGGGCCTGCACGACCACGCCCGGAGAGAACGCCCCCTCGGATTGGGGCTGTACCGTTCCCGGCGAGGGCGCCGCTCCCTGGGAAGGAAAGAGCGGCATGAGCTGCACCGCTCCGGGGACGACGGAGCCCACCACGTACCCGCTGGGGACAATGCCCTTTCCGTCGTAGAAGCCGTAGATCCATTTCCCGTCCTTCGCCTTCATCACCGGATAGCCGTCGAAGGTGACGAACCATCCCGCGGGCATGTTGTAGGGCCGATACACATAGAAACTCATGCCCGCATAGGCAGGCTGCGTCACGAGCACCGGCTCCGCGATGAGGTGCCCCGGAGCGGGCGCGCACCAGGCCGCACCGGCAAGACCGAGCGTTCCGAGCAGCACCGCGCCGATCCAGAGCGCCGCCTTTCGCATTCTTCGTTCGTCCGTTCTCTTTCGCATCATTCCACCGCCTCCTTCGTCCATGGCCGGCTTTCCATCCCTGGATGCCACCCTGTTCTCCCTGCGCGAAACCGCACCGAAACACACTGCATGTGCTCTTTTTCTCATTCCTCCTCGAAAAACGACGCCAACGACCGCGCATCCATCTCCACGAGGGCGAGCGCTTTCAGCAGGTGCGCCCTTCCTCTCCCCCGGGCGCGATCCGCCAGGGCGGACATGTCGTTCCAGGCCTTCCAACGCGCCGAAGAGGACGTTCCCGCCGCCTCCCGGGCCTTCCAGTCCGCAAGAAGGGCCAGTGCCTCCTCGCGGAAGCGCTGGGCCCTTCCGAGCCAGTCCCGTGCCTCCGCGAGAAGCCGCTGTGCCTCCGGAGGAACGCCCTCGGGAAGCGGTACCGCGGCAAGCTCCCTCAGGGAGTTCCGGAGCGCACGCCTCGTTTCCTCCTGAATCGCGGGGAGAGGCTCTCCGGGAAAACCGGCATCGCGCATTCCCGCGACAAAGCGGAGGCTCTCCTCCCAGGCGACGTCGCCTCGGCGGGCGGCCACCCGGAGGGCCTCCGCGCAGTCGAGCACGCGCTGCTGGGCAAAGGTCGTGTAGGTTCCCCGGAGCCGCACCACGTCCGACGCACCATTTCGCACCAAAACAACCAGGCAGGACCATCCTCCGGAAAGGCGCCGTTCGAGATGGGTTTGAACCTCCGAGGGGGTCTTGCCGGAAAGAACGTCTCCGTCCACTTCCACGAGAAGATCTCCCACGCGGAATCCCGCCTCTTCCGCGGGACTCCCGGGGAGAATTGCCGCCACGGGAAGAAATCCCCCCGCATCAGGTGGAGCGAGACGGAGTCCCGTTTCGTATGCCGAGGCCGTTTCCGGAAGAGCGCACAAAAGAACGACCAGGAGCAGCAGCAACGCTCCAGGACGCGCGGGGAAAAAACCGGCATGCCCCCGGCATTCCGGGGAGCATCGCCACGCAGAGGTTCTCCCCGAAAAAACGCCCGCCTGGCCCCTCCTTCCCCGCATGCGCATCCTCCTCCGTTCTTCCACGTCATCCATCTCCGCAAAAACGGCAGGGTGAAAAAAGACTTTTCCAGCGCGCCGCAGTACTGCGCTCATTCTATCACAGGCACCGTTCCTTTTCAGACCGCTTCGCTCGTCTCCGCCCTCTCCCTGTTCTTTCCGGACCACCCGAACCGACCCGGCGGAAAGAAATCCGGGAAGAAGTCTTTTGCTTCCGCGAACAGACATCGGTCGTTCCGCAAAGAAAAACGCTTTTCCTTTTCTCTCGCTTCCTTCATAATCAATCATAATCAATCCATTCGGACGGCCCCCGTTCCTGCATCCGAAGCGGTTGTTCCGAAAACGCCCCGACGGGGCAGAACAGAGGAGGTCCGGCAACATGCCCGCGAAAAACACCGTCTTCGCACCCGCCGTCTTGGACAGTCTGAGCGCTCTGGTGGTCGTTCTCGACGCCCGGGGACATATGGTGTACGTCAATCGCTCCCTGGCGGACATGACGGGATACGCGCCGCAGGAACTGGAGGGGCAGCCCTACCGGGAACTCCTTCCCGCCGAGGACGCGCCGCAGATCCACCGGATCCTCGACGCACTTTCGGAAACGGGCGGGTCAGAGCGGACCGAGGGGCGGATTCTCTGTCGCGACGGCTCGGAGCGACTGGTGGAGTGGACCATGACACTCCTTCCCGAAGGCGGCACCGGATCCCCGCTGGTGGTCGGCACGGGCACGGACGTGACGCTCCAGACGGCGCTCCGCCGGACCCTCGAAGAGAACGAGGCCCGTTTTTCCGTGGCGCTGGAGAGCAGCGGCGATGGCATCTGGGACTGGGACATCGCCTCGGACACGGTGCTCCTTTTGGGCCCGCTCGGAAGGGCGTTGCTCGGCTCCGAGGAAGAGACGATCACCATCTCCGCCACGGCGTGGCTCCGGCGCATCCACCCCGAGGACGCCCTCCGCGCCCGGGAAGCGGTGCGCCGCCACCTCGACGGCGAGACGGACGTCTACGGCGCGGAGTTTCGGGTGACGTCACAGAGCGGAGCCATCCGCTGGCTCCGGGACAGGGGCAAGGTGGCGGTCCGAAACGCTTCGGGAGCGCCCCTGCGGGTCATCGGAACCGCCGTGGACATCACGGAGCGCAAGGAGGCGGAACTCGCCCTCCTCCGGAGCGAGCAGCGCTACCACACGCTCTACGACGCCGTGTCGGGAGGCGTGGTGGTGCAGAACAACGAGGGCGTCATCGTGGAAGCCAATGCCACCGCCTGCGATATCCTCGGCTACGACCGGGAGACCATGCTGGGCACGACCTTCGCGTCATCCATCTGGGAGACCGTCCACGAGGACGGATCACCCTTTCCTCCGGGCGAACACCCCGCCATGCAGGTCCTCGGAACGGGAAAGCCCGTCCGGGGCGTCATCATGGGCGTCCGCCATCCGGGAACCGGAGACTTCCGCTGGCTCGTCATCAACGCCCAGCCCGTCCCGAGCGCCGAGGGAGACCGGATCGAGGCCGCCATGGCGACCTTCGTGGACATCACCGCCCAGAAGCTCCTGGAGGAGCGCCTGGACGCCCTCTCCGCCGTGGACGACCTCACGAAGCTCTACAACCGGCGGGGCTTCTTCCGTGCGGCGGAGCAGCTCTTCGAACTGGCGGGACGTCAGAAGCGCCCCCTCTTTCTGGCGCTCGTGGACGTGGACGGCATGAAGCACATCAACGACACCCGGGGACATCAGGCGGGTGACGAAGCGCTTGTCGTCACGGCGGAGCTGCTCCGGAAGACCTTCCGCAAGGCCGATCTGATCGCCCGCTTCGGCGGGGACGAGTTCATCGTTCTCGGCATGGAGACAGGAACGCCTCTGGAGGACGCGTCGGAACGTCTCGCGAACAACCTCGCCGCCCACAACGCACCGCTTCCGCCAGAGCAGCATCTCTCCTTGAGCATGGGCATCACGTCCTGCCGGGAAGAGCCCCTCTGCTCCATCGACCGCCTCATCACCGAGGCGGACGCACGCATGTACGCCGAAAAGGACGCCAAAAGGCGCCGGAGGCGCTGAGTCCTCCGGCGGAATCTTTCTTTCGGATTTCGACGAAACGGAAACTCCCGGAGCGGAGGCGAAAGGGTTCAGCGCCGTCCGCTCCGCTGCAGACCCCGTTCCGCCTCCCGGGCTCTGCGCAGAATGTCGTACATGCCGTCGTCCCCGGGAACGAAGCCGTCGATGGCGAGTTGTTTCATCGACGCTCCCGCCAGAGGATCCGAGGGGGAAAGGCGCAGGAGTTCCCGGGCCAGGAATTCCACGAACTCCCGTGGGGCATCCTCCCGCACCGCGAGGGCATCCTTGGGAATATCCTCCGTGCGGGCGAGAATCTGCAGACCGCTCAGATCCATCTTCCGGGACGCCGCATCCCAGGCATCGGTGTAGGTCGCCCCCGCGGGGACCTCTCCCTTCGTCAGAGCCTCGAGAACCCGGTCGTGACTGCCGAGAAAACGGACCTCGCCGAAAAAGTTGTCCGGGTCATACCCCTTCTCCTGAAGCAACACCCGGGGGTAGAGGTACCCGGAACCGCTGGCGGGATCCACAAAGGCGAAGACCTTTCCCCGGAGTTCCGCCAGGGAGGAGATTCCTGCGTCCTTTCTGGCCACGATGAGCCCCTGGTAGGCGGGGCGCCCTTTCACCTTTGGAATGGCGAGAACCCGCAAGGGAACATGATCCGCCGCCACCACGTAGGCCAGAGGACTGAACCACCCCAGGTCCACCCCCCCCTCCGCGACGAGCCGCCCGAGGGCCTCGTAGTCCGCGGAGACAAAGAGCCGCAACCGCCGTCCCGCCTTCCGGGCCAGCGCCTCCACGATCCCGCCGAAATTTTTCTTGATGTATCCTGGCTCCGCGAAGGGGGTGAACCCGACCCACAGCTCATTCCCGGGACGATTTCTGGCGGTTTCGAACTGGAGTTCCAGCACCTCCCGGGACATCTCTCCCATGGTGGCGGCGAACTGCTCCGCGGAGCGGGCTTCTTTCGTCATGGCCTCACCGAGGCGGCTCACCTCGTCGATCACTTGCTCGGTGTCGCTGCCGATGACATGAGCCTCCGAGGCGATAACCTCCGCAGCTCGCGCCTGTTCCTCCACAATACGCACCAGATCGCGGAAGCGCTCTCCCAGGGCGACCACGGATTCCCCGGCATCTCCGATGACGCGGACGGCACTCTCCGTTCCGGCGTGTCCCTGGTCGATGACCGCCCGCTCTCGCGTCATGCCATCCACAACCTGAGCCAGGTGAACTCGCATGTCCGCCACCGCGCGATCGATCTCCCCGGCGACGCTCTGGGTGGAGACGGCAAGCTTGCCGACCTCGGAGGCCACCACGCTGAAACCTCGCCCCGCATCCCCGGCCCGGGCCGCCTCGATGGCGGCATTCAGGGCCAAAAGCTGCGTCTGCCGGGTGATCTTACTGATCCGCGCCAGCAACGTCACCACGTCCTGCGTGGCCGAAAGAAGCTCCTGCACCAGAACACCGTTGGTTTGAGCCACGTCCCGGATCTGCCCCAGCTCCTCCCGGAGGGAACGGACGGTCTCCACCGCGTTCAGGACTTCGCCCCTGGCTCGTTCCTCCCGTGCGGAAAGCTCCGAACCGATGGCGCCCAACTCCTCGCTCTGGGCGGCCAGGTTCTGCACCTCGCCGATGATCCGTTCCACCCGAGGCGCGTAGGTTTCAATACGTTCCCGCGTGGCGGCCACGACCCTGCGGAGCTGTTCCGCCGCCTTGGCCTGTTCCTTGCTGACCCAGAGCGTCTGCTGCAGCTTCAGGCCCAGGGTCTCCGTCGTGTCCAGAATCCGGGAAGAAAGACACATCTGCTCCTGTTCCTGCCTCATGGTTGCACCACGACCTCCTCGTCGCTCCCCGTTCCGGTGGCCCCGGCACATGTCCAAGGACCACGGCGAAGCGACGCGCTCTTCCCTCTCTGGTCGCTTCGTTTCCCGATAAACATGAAAACATTCTGTGCGGCCCTGCGTTCCTCTTCGTCCCTCGGATTCAGCCGCTCCACGCCACACGTCCCGTCACCGTCGCTTTTTTCGCTTTCGCCTCCTTCTCGAAACAAAGGCCCTTCCGCTCCGACCGATGCAAACGCGCCGCAAGAAAACTCCCGGTGTTCCGTCGCGCACGCCGTCACCGGTGGTCCGCTCCACACAATTCTTCTTTCCATTCTAACAGATACGAAAACAATCCATCTCTTTCAAAAATTTCCCCGGTGGAAACAAAATGTATTCAAAATAATATCAAAAGGAATTCCTGAAACACCCGTGCCTGCGCACAAAAAAAGAAGAAGCGTCCCGAAGGACGCTTTGAACAGGTCTGTTCAGGTTACGGACACGGGCACGCACGTTCCCGACAACGTCCGGAAGAAGTCCCGGAAAGACTTCCGGGCGCTCGTCACGCCGGCGCCCGGAAACATTCCTTCGCATCGCGGAAATTCCGAAACGCCCCGGGGAGGTGTTCGGGCACATTTCCCCGAAAACGGTTAAAAAACGCTCCCCCAGGCGGTGATGGAGCGCGCCAGATCGTCCCGGTAGTCCGGATCCTTCGGACGAAGGGAATTTTCCAGGACGCCTCCGGACTTGCCCGTGGAGTGCACGTACCGTCCGTCGCCGAGGTAGAGACCGATGTGCCCGGGCCAGAAGAGGAGATCTCCCGTCCGAGCGGCCTCGGCGGCGACGGGGCGCACGGGGAAACCCTCCCTGATGGAGGCGTCGCGGTAGATGACAAGGCCGTTGAGAAGATACGTCATGGAGCAGAGGCCGGAGCAGTCGATCCCCTGAGGAGTCTTCCCTCCCCAGCGATACTGGGTCCCCAGGTAGGCGAGGGCATCCTCCGCGAGATGTCGCCGGGTGCACTCCTCGCCCTCCTCGTTCCAGTTCCGAGCCGGGCGCAGCGCACAGGCCCGGACGAAACCCTCCCTTCCGTCCGCCAGGGTGACGGAGCGCCACTCGGCGTCCTCCCCTGCGGCGGCTCCTCCGGCGAGCACCGCCCCCCGGGGAAGGGTCACAAGCACCGAGCTGCGGTACGCGGGGGCGGAAAGCACGTCCGCGAAGGGGCGAATCACCACCGAGCGCGCCTCCACCTCCCAGGCGAGGGCGTCTCTCTCGCCGAGAGCACCCGGACGGGCGAACCCCTCGTAGCGGTAGCGGGTCCGGAACCGGAGCCACCCCTTTTCCTCCCCGAGCACGGTGACGACCATGCCGTAGAGCACTTCGTCGGCAAGCTCGCTCCCCTCCCGCGGTTCCAGAAAGAGGGGACAGATGGGAACGGTGACGACCGCGTCACGCATGGAGCCACTCCTTTCTCGTCTCGTAAACGTAACGGGACAGGCGCCCGATGAGTTCCTTCGCCTCCGGTTCGGGCATGCCCGTGGTAAACACGCCGAAGAAGTAGGCGTCCTCAGGCGCGCTTCCGCTGCCCGGCACATTCCCGCAGGCGGACGCGACATCCCTCGCGCCGGGGAAAAAGATTCCCGCATCGTGCCGCACATAGGAAAGTCCGCCGGGCTTGTGCGCAAGAAGACATTCTTCCTCGGTGAAATAACGGAGGAGCATGGAATCCGACCGGACGTGGAGCAGGATCTCCAGCGCCTTTCGCGCTCCCTCTCTTCCGCCCCAGGGGATGCTGCTCCGCTCCGAAAAGGCGTTCAAACCGGAGGAGGACATCGCGTCCGGAAGGGGAAGTCCCCGGGAGACGGCGAAAAGCTCTTCGTAGAGCAGCGCCTGATCCGCAAGGGTCGTGACGTTCTCACGGCCCCGACGGGCCGCGTCGAAATCCATCATCTTCCGACGAAACTGCGTTCCCGAAAGCCCCAGCGCCCGACCGACCCGGTTCACCCGGTCCATTCCCAGACGGTCCAGGAGGAGATTCGTGGCAGTGTTGTCGCTGTAGAAAATCATGAGCCGCGCCAGGTCGCCCACGGACCAGACGGGGTTGTCCAGAAGCGACACGAGGCTGTAGGGAACCTTCTCCTCCTCCCGAGGCGCAAGCGTCTCCTCCCAGGAAATGCCCTCTTCGAGAAGGGCCGCGAGGAGGAGAACCTTGATGGTGCTCGCCGCGGGCATCTCTCTGTCGACGTTCCGGCAGAAAAGCGTCCTTCCCCTCCCGTAATGCCGCAACAGTATCGCGACGGTGCCACCGCAGGCGGCACAGCGCTCTTCCATCGATTTCCAGTCCATGGCCATGCTCGTACCGTCTCCTCCTTCGCCCCCCGGAGGGAGCGAGACTTTCCTTTCCACCGGAGCGACAAAGCCGAAAGCGTCCGGCGGTGTCCGCCGGACGCTCCGAAAACAGGGACGTTCGACGAAAAAATCAGTGGTCTTCGATAACGATATTCCCCATGTACCAGGAACCCATCTTGGTCCGCTCCAACCCCTTCACGTAGGGACGGATCACGCTGTCGTCCACGGGGTAAAACAGGGGCAGGATGGGCATGTCCTCCATGAAGAGCGCGTGGGCCTTGTACATGGCCTCGTCGCGCTCCACGCCGGAGACTTGGCGGGCTTTCTGGATGAGTGCGTCGTACTCGGGGTTGCTCCAGCGGGGCCAGTTGGTCCCTGCACCGGTGGTGAACATTTCGAGGAAGGTCATGGGATCGGGATAGTCACCCCACCAGTTGCCGCGACCGACGTCGTAGTTGCCCTCCCGGCGGGTGCTGGCATAGACCTGCCACTCCTGGTTCCCCAGCTCCACGTCAATGCCCAGGTTCTTCCGCCACATTTCCTGCACGGCCTCGGCAAGGCCTTTGTGCTCCTCGCTGGTGTTGTAGAGAAGGGTGAACTTGGGGAATCCTTTGCCGTCGGGATAGCCCGCCTCGGCGAGGAGTTTCTTCGCCTCTTCGGGTTTGGCCTTCCCCTCGGGGTCCAGACCGAAGCATCCCGAGGTCTTGCTGAAATCCTTGCCCGTGCTGTCCTTCAGCCCCTCGGGGACGAGACCGCAGGCGGGAATCTCGGAACTCTGGCGCACCTTCTCCACGATGGCCTTGCGGTCGATGGCCAGGGCGAGGGCCTTGCGGACCCGCACGTCGTCGAAGGGCTTCCGGGTGGTGTTCACCGTGTAGAAGAAGGAGATGATGCGCGGATAGGCCACGTACCCCTCCATCTTGGAGACCCGGGGCAGCTCCTGAAGGGGAATGTTCTCCATGATGTCCAGCTCGCCGTTCTCGAAGGCCGTGAGTTCCGTGGAATGCTCGGGGATCACCACCGCATCGATCCGGGACAGTTTCACGTTCGCCGCGTCCCAGTATTCGGGGTTCTTTTCGAGCACCACCAGGTCGGGCTGGAAGGTGGTCATCTTGTAGGGACCGTTGCTGATGTAGGTCTCCACTTTGCGGGCCCAGTTGTCGGGAGCCTTCTCCACGATGTCCTCCCGGACGGGCATGAAGACCATGAAGGCCACGAGATCGAGGAAGTAGGGAGTGGGGTTCTCCAGGGTCACCACGAGTGTCTTGTCGTCCGGGCAGGAGATGGCGATGTCCTCCGCCTTGCCCTCTCCCTTGTAGAAGGCCTCGCCGCCCTTGATGTAATAGAAGATGAAGGCGTAGCCGGAACCTACCTTGGGATCGAGGGAGCGCCGCCAGGAATATTCGAAATCCTGGGCACGGACGGGCTTGCCGTCGGACCACTTGGCGTCCCGGAGCTTGAAGGTGTAGGTCTTGCCGTCCTCGGAGACGCTCCAGGATTCGGCCATACCAGGCACGAGCTCGCCGTTCCGGTCCCGGAGAAGCCCCTCGAAGCAGTGGTCGATGATGAAGCCGCCGATGAGGTCGCCGTTCAGAACAGGGTCGAGCGTCTTGGGCTCACGGGCCAGATTGTAGCGTATAACCTGCTCCGCCGCGGCCGCGGGAAGCGCCGCCACGCACAGGCCGATCAGGGCGACGAGGAGCAATAGAACTACGGATCTTTTCATCTCATGTTCCCTCCCTGCAAAGGTCTTCTGATGCCGCTGCAACTCCCTTTCGCAAACCTTCGGGTCCGGAATTTCGCGAGACGAGCGTCCCCCCCTTCGCTGCCACACCTCCTGCGGAAACTCTCTCCCGCACACCTCTCCCCACGACACGACCGCTTCCGGAGATGTCTATGACGAGACTTTCCAACATGCCACGTAATGCAGGGACGCGATCTCCGCAAGTCCCGGCGCGGGCATCTCCGCGCACCGGGACTCGGCGTAGCGGCATCGCGTCCGGAAGGCGCACCCCGAGGGCGGATCGAGAGGACTCGGCACGTCCCCCTCGAGGACGATGCGTCTCTTTCCCCGCCCTCCGTCGCCGATGACGGGAATGGCGGAGAGCAGTGCCTGGGTGTAGGGGTGCTGGGGATTCTGGTAGAGTTCCTCCTTTTCCGCAACCTCCACGAGCCGCCCCAGATACATCACTCCCACACGGTCCGACAGGTGCCGCACCATGGAGAGATCGTGGGCGATGAAGAGATAGGTCAGGCCGAACTGCTCCCGCAAATCCTCCAGCATGTTCACCACCTGGGCCTGGATGGACACGTCCAGGGCGGAGATGGGCTCGTCGCAGACGATGAACTCGGGATCCACCGCAAGGGCCCGGGCGATGCCGATGCGCTGGCGCTGTCCGCCGCTGAATTCGTGGGGATAGCGCATGGCGTGGTCCGGATTGAGCCCCACCCGACCGAGCAGATCGTGAATGCGTTCGAGGCGCTCCTTCCCCTTGGCGAGACCGTGGATGTCCAGGGATTCCCCGATGATGTCCCCCACAGTCATGCGGGGATTGAGGGACGCGTAGGGATCCTGGAAGATCATCTGCATGCGCCGCCGATAGGGCTTGAACTGCTCTTCGGACAAGGCCGCCACGTTCACGCCGTCGAAGAGCACCTCCCCCGCGGTGGGCTCGTAGAGGCGTACGATCGCTCTTCCCGTTGTGGACTTACCGCACCCGGATTCCCCCACCAGACCGAGGGTCTCGCCCCGGCGGATGAAGAAATCCACCCCGTCCACGGCGCGGAGAACCTGCGGCCGTTCGAACCATCCCTCCTTCTCCACGGAGAAATGCTTGACCAGGCCCTTCACTTCGAGAAGCGGGCGCTCCGACGGCACGGAGGTGACGTTTTCCCTCGCCTTCGTTTCGACGACGTTCATCGGACAGCCTCCCTTCGCGCAGAGCGGTCTCCCCGGGCGGCGAAGAGCCGCTCCCGAGCGGATGCGGGCGCTCCCGGGTCATGGAGCCAGCAGGCGACGCGGCGCCCCGGCCCGGGACTGGAGAAACGGGGCGGGCGCTCCCGGCAGACGCGCAGTGCCAGAGGGCAGCGCTCCACGAAGGGACATCCCCGGGGAGGATGCAGCAGGTCCGGCGGCGTTCCGGGAATCGGCACCAGCCGATGTTCCGCGTTCCCCCGGCGGGAATAGCCGGGAAGCGCCCGCAGCAGTCCCACCGTGTAGGGGTGCAGCGGCGTCGCGAAGAGCTCCTCCGACGCGGCCTCTTCCATGACCTGACCGCCGTACATGACGAGGATGCGCGAGCACACCTCGGAGACCACGCCGAGATCGTGGGTGATGAGGATGATGGCGGTGCGGATCTTCGCCCGGAGATCGTTCATGAGGTCCAGCATCTGGGCCTGGATGGTCACGTCCAACGCCGTGGTGGGCTCGTCGGCGATGAGCAGGGCGGGCTCGCAGGCCAGGGACATGGCGATCATGGCCCGCTGGCGCATGCCGCCGCTGAACTGATGAGGATAGTCCCGGACGCGTTTTTCCGGCGAGGGAATGCCCACGAGGCGCAATCCCTCCACGGCGCGCTCCCAGGCCTCTTTCTTCGAGATTTTCCGGTGGAGGCGCAGCACCTCCACAATCTGCTCCCCCACGGTGAACACGGGATTCAGGGAGGTCATGGGATCCTGAAAGATCATGGTCAGGTCGTCCCCTCGGAGGGAGCGCATCTCCCGCTCGCTCTTGGCGAGCAGATCTTCGCCCCGGAAGAGCACCCGTCCCGCCGTGACCCGCCCGGGATAGGGAAGAAGGCGCAGAATCGACAGGGAGGTGACGCTCTTGCCGCTTCCCGATTCCCCCACGATGCCGAAGGCCTCTCCCGCCTTCAGGGAGAAATCGATGCCCCGCAGGGCCTTTACCTCTCCCACGTGGGTGAAGAAGGACGTGTACAGGTTCTCGACCCGCAACAGTTCCGCCGTTTCCATTTTCCCGGCGGCAACGGAGCGGTCTTCGGGGGGATACGACCCGACGGTCTGTTTTTTTTCCGTTCCGATCATCGCCTGTCTCCTCCCCTACTTCCGCAGCCGCGGGTCGAGGGCGTCGCGGAGTCCGTCGCCGACGAAGTTGAATCCCAGCATGGTGATGCAGATGGATGCCGCGGGAAAGAAGAGCTGGTAGGGATAGGAGCGCAAGCCCCCCAGTGCATCCGAGCAGAGCGAACCCCAGGACGCCATGGGCGCGGAAATGCCGATGCCGATGAAGCTCAGAAAGGACTCGGTGAAGATCGCTCCGGGGATCATCATGGTGGCCGTCACGAGAATCGGCCCCATGGCGTTGGGAATGAGGTGCCGCGTGAGGAGGCGCCACGTCCCCGCCCCGAGCACCCGGGCGGCGAGGACGAACTCCTGTTCCTTCAGGGCAAGGACCTGACCGCGGACGATGCGCACCATTCCCACCCAGTACACCAGTCCCAGGGCGATGAAAATGTTGTGCAGCCCCGTGCCGAGGAGCACCATGAGGAGGATCGAGTAGAGCACGAGGGGAATGGTGGAGGCGATGTCCACGAGACGCATGAGAATGTTGTCCCAGCGCCCTCCCATGTACCCCGAGAAACCGCCGTAGAGAACGCCGATGACGCAGCTCGTCGCCGTGGCGATGATCCCAACCAGCAGGGAGATGCGCCCGCCCATCATGACCCGGACGAAGAGGTCCCTGCCGTGGGCGTCCGTGCCAAACCAGTGTTCGGCGCTTGGAGATTCGTAGGCCCGGTCCAGATTCTGCTCCCGGTAGGAATGGCTCGACAGGATGGGGCCGAAGATGGCGAAGGCGAAGATGAGCGCCAAAAGCACAAGGCCGATGAGTGCCGTGGGATTGCGGCGAAAGCGGCGCCATGCGTCCTGCAGATAGGTGAGACTGGGGCGGCTGATGTGTTCCCCCTGCTGTTCCAAGGCGGGGATGGGCTCCCACAGTTCGGGGGAAAGCGTTCCTTCCTCCGTCATGCCTGTAGAAAATTCCGGATACGACGTAGACATGGATCAGAACCTCCTCACTTGCCGACCTTGATCCGGGGATCGAGAAATCCGTAGAGGAGATCCACCGCAAGGATCGCGACGCAGAGAATGATGGACTGGAACAGAGTGAGCCCCATGAGAACCGTGTAGTCCCGGCTCGTGACGCTCTCCACGAAGAATTTTCCCATGCCGGGAATGGCGAAGATCTTCTCCACCACGAAGGAACCGGTGATGATGGAGGCGATGAGAGGGCCGATGTAGGTGACCACGGGAATGAGGGCGTTCCGGAGAGCGTGGCGGAAGACGATGGAGAATTCCGAGACGCCCTTTGCCCTGGCGGTGCGGATGTAGTCCTGCTGCAGCACCTCCAGCATGCTCGACCGGGTGAGGCGGAGGACGAAGGAGAGAGAGTATCCTCCGAGGGCGATCACGGGAAGCACGTAATGTTTCCAGGTCCGGAGGCCGAAGGAAGGAAACCAGTTCAGCCTTGCGCTGAAGACGTAGATGAGAAGCGTCGCCAGAACGAAACTCGGAATGGTCTGCCCCAGCGTGGCGAGAAAGCGGATGAACTGATCCGAGGCATGCCCGCTCCGCACCGCCGCGAGCACCCCCAGGGGAATGCCCAAAAGGAGCACCACCCCCACCGCGAGGAGACCGACCTTCATGGACACGGGAAAACTCTGACCTATTATTTCCTCCACGGAGACGCCGATCTTCTGGAAGGATGGACCGAGATCCCAGGTGAGTATGCCCTTGAGGTAGTCCACATACTGCTTCGGAAGGGGGTCGTCCAGGTGGTACTTGGCCTCCAGGGCCTTGACCACCGCGTCGGGAAGCTGCTTTTCCAACTGGAACGGCCCTCCAGGCACCGCGTGCATCATGAGAAACGTGACGGTCACCACGGCCCAGATGGTCAACAACACGGAGATGAATCGATTGAGCAGAAAACGAGTCAAACTCTTCCCCCCTTCTGCGTCTCCGACCCGCAGTGGTCGGAAGACGCATCCTTCCTGTCGTTTTCTCCATCCTTACGCAAGAGACACTCCCAAGGAATGTCCTTCCGAAACGGATGAATTTCTGAAATCTCTTTACTTTCTTTCGATGGCGACATGTCCCGGCCAGTCTGACGCCTACCATACCCCATCATTTCAGAAAAAGCAATTTCCCCCGCCAAAAATTTCTCTTCAGTCCGACTGAGTGTATATTGAACACATAACGACTCATCACAGGTTTTTTCGCCTCTTTTTCGGAGCGCTTCTTCCTTTCGGCCTCCGCGAAGGAAGACGGTCTCGCAGAAAAGAATCCGGGAAGCGATTGTTACAGAGCTGTTGCAGACGTGCTAGAATTGAATATGAAGTATCCCGTTCTCTTACGGGCACATGCCCCAAAACAACCATGGAGGAGGAATCTACCCATGAGAAGAGTATTCCTGTGCTGTGCGGTAGCGGCGTTTCTCCTTTCCCTGCCCTTCACGGCCTTCGGAGCCTATCCGGAGAAACCCGTGACGCTCATCGTGGCCTCCGAGCCCGGGGGCGGAACGGATACCATGGCGCGCCTCTTCGCGAAGTTCGCGGAAAAATACTTTCCTCAGCCCTTCGTCATCGAAAACCGCCCCGGCGCGGGAGGCCAGATCGGTTTCGAGGCTCTTGCCCGAGCCAAAAAGGACGGCTACACCATCGGCACGCTCTACACCCCCCACGTGGCGGCCCATATTTCCGCAAAGCGGGCAAAATACACCCTTGAAGATTTCGTCCCTCTCTTCAACTTCGTGTCCGATCCCGGCGTGGTCGTGGTGAACGCCGCGAGCCCCTTCCAGACCCTGGAGGATCTGGTGACGGCGGCGAAGGACAAGAAGCTCAACGGCTCCACCTCCGGCCCCGGCGGAGATGACTTCTTCGCCCTGACGCAGCTCAACGAGGCGGCGGGAATCGAGATCAAGAGCGTTCCTGAAAAAGGTTCCTCGGGACAGAAGGCGGCGGTGCTCGGCGGACACGTGGACGTGGGCTTCATGAACTGGTCCCAGATCAAGCCCAATTTCCAGAGCGGCGAGATCCGCATCCTCGGTATCATGACGCCGGAGCGGATCGCGGAACTCCCGGACGTTCCCACTTGCCTGGAACAGGGCTACCGGGTGATCTCCGACTCCTCCCGGGGATTCGCGGCTCCCGCGGGCGTCTCCGAGGAAGTCCTCAAGGCCCTCGACGAAACCTTCCGGAAGGTGCTGGACGACGCGGAATTTCAAGAGGCGGCGAAGGAGCAGCTCGAGATGAACGTTCTGGACGGCCCCGCCTACAAGGCGTACCTGGAGGAACTCCTCACCGTGACGAACAAGGCCTTCGAGAAGGAACCCTGGTAGGCGCATTCCACATGCGACGCACCACGTCGGACGGACTTTTCGGAGCAGCCGGCCTGGCGCTGGCGGCGGCGGTCGCCCTTGCGGCGACTGACTTTCCCGAGCGCGCCGACGCGGCGGTGCGCTATCTGTACTTTCTTTCGCTCGTCCTCGGCCTGCTCTCGCTTCTTCTGGTGTCTCAGAGCCTTCTCCGCTTCCGAAAGGAAACGGAGAAGGCCTCCTCCGTGGAATGGGTGCGCGCCCCGCTCCCCTTCCTGGGAACGCTTTTTGCCATGCTCTGCTACGCCTGGATCACGCCCCGCCTCGGTTTTTTCCCCGCGAGTTTCCTCTTCATGCTCTGCCTCGGCTGGTTCCTCGGGTTTCGGAAACCTCTCCCCCTTTTGGGAGGAACGGCGGGGCTGCTCGCCTTCATCTGGCTGATCTTCGTCAAGTTTCTCGCCGTGCCCGTCCCCGGCGGCCCCTGGGGGTGACCGTACCGTGACCGAACAGCTTCTTCCCGCCCTGGCAACGCTTTTGGAGCCATCGGTGCTGCTTGCGGTCCTCACGGGCACCATCGGCGGCATTCTCGTTGGGGCCATTCCGGGGCTCACCGCCACCATGGCGGTGGCACTTCTGATTCCCGTCACCTTCGGCATGAATCCCGCGGCGGGATTGGCCCTCATGGGAGGCGTCTACAGCGGCGGCATGTACGGAGGGGCCATCTCGGCGATCCTTCTCTCCACGCCGGGCACACCCGCGGCGGCGGCCACTTCCTTCGACGGCTATCCTCTGGCCCGCCAGGGCAAGGGAGGCATGGCTCTCGCGGTGGCCACGGTAGCGAGCTTCTGGGGAGGCATGCTCTCCACGGCGGCGCTGCTTCTCCTCGCTCCTGCGCTGGCGCGGTTCTCCCTGCGCTTCGGTGCGCCGGAGTACTTTCTCCTCTCCATCATGGGGCTTGCGAGCATCGTCACCCTCACGAAGGGAAACATGGTCAAGGGGCTTCTCTCGGGCACCCTCGGGCTTCTCCTCGCCACGGTGGGCATGGATCCCCTGTCGGGGTACCTCCGTTTCTCCTTCGGAGTGGTGGAACTCTACGACGGCATCTCCTTCATGCCCGCCCTCATCGGCCTCTTCTCGGTGAGTCAGATCCTGGAACTCACCGCGGAAAACCGCATTCTCCAGAAAGTGGAGGCCGATCCGACAACGCTGAAGCGGGCGCCGATCCCCAGGGGACTGGCTCCGACCATCCTCCGGGGCGGCCTGATCGGGACCCTCGTGGGAATGCTTCCCGGCGCGGGCGCCACCATCTCGGCCTTCATCTCCTACAACGTGGCCAAACAGCTCTCTCCGGAGCCGGAGACCTTCGGCAAGGGAAACCCCGTCGGCGTGGCCGCGGCGGAGAGCGCGAACAACGGATGCGTCGGCGGCTCCCTCATTCCGCTGCTCACCCTGGGCATTCCCGGCAACTCCGTGGCGGCGGCCCTCATGGGAGGGCTCCTGATCCACGGACTCATTCCCGGACCGGAACTCTTCACCCGCTTCGGAGCCGTCACCTACGGCTTCATCCTCTCCCTCTTTCTGGCGAACGTGCTCTTCCTCGTGCTGGGACTTTCCTGCGCTCCCCTCTTCGCGAGGGTGGTACGGCTTCCCAACGCACTCCTCATTCCCGCCATCGCCATTCTCTCCGTGGTGGGCAGCTACGCCATCAACAACGCCCTCTTCGACGTGTGGCTCATGCTGGCCTTCGGCGCGACGGGGTACTTTCTCGACCGGGCGGGGTTCTCCCTGGGCGCGCTGGTGCTGGGGCTCATCCTCGGCCCCATCGCGGAACTCGGCTTCGGCCAGTCCCTCATCATGTCCGACGGCTCCTGGCGCATCTTCTTCGAGCGCCCCCTGTGCCTGCTCCTCTGGCTCCTCATCGCGGCGCTCCTCATTCCCGCCTTCCGGAAGCCCCGCAGCGCAAAGGCATCGGCCTGACCGGCCGCATCTTTCGAAAAAGGCGCACACCATGGGGGAGAAGGTTCTTTGGATTCTCGAAATCGTCGGGGGGCTCGCCCTGTTCCTCTACGGCGTGGAGGAATGCACCCGAAGCTTCCGACAGGGATTCGGCGGACGGACAAAAACCTACATGGCCGCTCTGTCGCGGCGGAAACCCGCGTCCTTTCTCTTCGGAGTCCTGCTCTCCGCCGCGGCCCAGAGCAGCTCCGTAGCGACGTCCTTCGCCCTGGGCATGACCGACGCGGGGCTTCTCTCCCTGGGCGGCGCGGTGGTGGTCATGATGGGCGCCAGCGCCGGAGCCACCTTCGTGACGCTCCTGCTCTCCCTGGAGATCGTCACCTTCGCTCCGCTGCTTTTGGCCCTTTCCCTGATAGGATCGCACCTGAGCGACGGAGGAATCCTGGAGAAATGGAGCGGCCTGCTCCGGAGCATCGCCCTCCTGCTCACGGGGATGTTCCTGCTGAAGCTCGGTGTGGGTCCCCTGACGGCGGATCCGGAAACGCTCCGTCTCCTCGCCGCCGCCGCGGGCAATCCACTGACGCTCGGCATCGTCGCGATGGCGCTCACGGCACTGCTCCAGAGCAGCTCCGCCGTGATGGCCCTGGCCCTCGCCCTGGCCGGATCGGGTGTGCTGGAGACCTCCGCGGCTCTTCCGGTGGTCTTGGGAGCGCATCTCGGCTCCACCGGAACGATTCTCCTGGCGTCCCTCGGGGGCAAGACCAACGCCCGCCGCCTCGGCGCCGCGACGTTTCTCTACAAGCTGGCGGGAACCGTGGCGGCCGTCGCGGTGGCGCCTTTTCTGGGACATCTCGCGGAGGGCGGCGGGACGAAAGCCGCCCTCGTGACAACCCAGATGGGAGTGGCCTGGCTCAACGCCCTGCTGCTCTTTCCCTTCTCGGAACGGCTGGAGGCGCTGACAACCCGCCTCTTCCCGGGAGGAGTCACCCGGATCGGCGAGCCGCTTTATCTCAACGACGATCTTGTGGACTTTCCCCAACTCGCCCTCTTTCTGCTGAAGAAGGAGATGACCCGCCTGGCGAGCGCCCTGGAGGGATTCTCCCTGCTCCTCTTTCGGGACGGACCGGCCCGAAAGGAAGTCCTGCAGCTCCGGGAAGGCGTCACAACCCTGGGAGAAACCTGCCTGGATTACACCTTCCGCATCGCCTCCCCCGGGAACGATGCGGGGCTCCTCGCCGACCAGGCCCGCACCTCCTACGCCATGATCGCCCTCAAGGGATTGACGGACCTGCTCGCCCAAGGGTTCTTTTTCTTCTGGCAGGGCTCTTTCGCTCTCCTGCGCCCACTGCTCTCCGAGGACGCCCGATGGAGAAAACTGGAGGAACTGCTTCAGGATGTGCTGCGCCTCTCTCTCCGGGCCTTCGTGCTGGGAGACTCCGCTTCGTCCAGAGAAGCACAAGGGCAGAAGGAAGCACTGGAGAAACAGGCGGAACTGCTCCGCCGCTCCCTGGCGGGCAGGGAACAGGGCACGGCGGGAGAAACGACGGCGCTTCTGGAGTATCTTTTTCTTGCGGGACGGATCGCCGGATCGGCGACGCAGGTGGCCAGGGCGGAACAGAACGAAGAACGTCCTCCGAACCGGAAGAACGGAGAAAACGAACCTCTCTGAGAACGTTCGGACAGCGTTTCCCCAATACCTCGCCGTTCTGGGTTCTCCAAGGGGTGGGGCTTTTATGCGTGCGCTCCGGGTGCGACGCACCGGTGAGGACTGGGCAGCACTGGACGAAGGAAGTTTTCCCCGATGGCCCGTCGCGTGACGGAAATGGAGTGGAGGGATGTCCCATGGAGAGACGAGAGACGCGAAACGATCCGATGGCACAGGTGGAATCCCTGCTTTACGGAGCGGACCGGGAACGCATCCTCGCCCTGGTGGCGGAGATGGGAGAGTTGGCCGCCACTGCGGTGGAGGAGGCGGTGCACGCGCTTCAGGCGCAGGACGATGCGCGGTGCGACAAGGTGATCTCCGGCGATGACGCGGTGGACGAGCTGGAACATCGCATCGATCAGGAGTGTCTCGCCTCGATCGCACTCAGACAACCCGTTCGGGAGGATCTGCGCTTCGTCTTCGCGGTGCTCAAGAGCATCGCCGATCTGGAGCGCATCGGCGACCAGGCGGTGAACATCGCGGAAAAGGCCAAGGTCCTGAACCGGGCACCTCTGGTGAAGCCGCTGGTGGACATCCCCCGGATGAAGGACATCTGTGTCGCCATGGTTCGGGACGCACTCAAGGCCGCTCGCAAGGGAGATTCATCCCTCGCGGAGGAGGTGTGTCGCCGCGACGCCGAACTGGACAGACTGAAGGAGATGGTCTCGGAGGAACTGTTTTTTCTCATGGCAACCCGTTTCGGAGGTGACGCGACGTCTCTCCGGGGTGCGGCGGGGCTCCTGTGGATCACCCACCATCTGGCCCGCATCGGAGACCACGCCACGAACATGGCCGAACGGACCTATTATGCGCTGCGCGGCGAGGATCTGAAGAGTCGCCTCAAGCAGGAACAGGAAACACAGCACCACGGCTGAAGTCGCCGATTCCCCACATTGCGCCCTCCCGGCGGACGGCGGGTGCTTACGGTCGTCCGGGGCGTTCCGGGCATTCCGCACAATGGCGCCTCCAACCTCCGGGAGAACATGCGCTTTCTGCACGAAGAAAGTGCCGTTTCGCCCTCCCGGCGGACGGCGGGTGCTTACGGCCCTCCGCGGCGTCCCGGGCATTCTGCACAACGGCACCTCCAACCTCCTGGAGAACATGCGCCTTCTGCACGAAGAAAGTGCCGTTTCGCCCTCCCGGCGGACGGCGGGTGCTCTTCTCAGACCTTGAGCCCGCTTACGAATCGCTCGCGTCCGCTTCGGCCCTCCGGGGACCGTCGCAGAGCCGCCCTCCCTGGCGGCGCTGCGACTCTCCGGGGCATCCTGCCCCTCCGTCCCCTGCGGTCTCTCGCTTCCGCTCGCACGCGGGCCAAAGGATCTTCGAAGACCATCCCTTGTCCGCCGTTATCTCACCCTCACAAGGAATTCCGCTTGTTCGGCCCACAAGGTTCTCTCCCGTAAAAACCCCTTCGCTAAAGGAAACTCTGAATAAAGACCTTTCGTCGCTTTCCCTTGACTCGGGTCGCATCAGGCTCTGCAAGGCGTCCTGCGGGGCTGATGCAGCCTTATCCAGAAGTTCCTAAATTCATGAGCACTCCCCTCTAAAATACTCGTCACCAGGAACTCCGGCGTTCGGCGGATCTGTCGTATCGTTGTGTTTTTTCGCCACTCCGGATAGAGTGATATTGCAACAGGAAACAATCGGTTCAACAACACCGAGGAGGCGAAAAAATGTCCCGAAACGACGGTCTTCCTGAAACACTCCGTTTCGATTCCCTGGCCATCCACGCCGGATACGAACCCGATGCGGCGACACTCTCCCGCACGGTGCCTATTTATCAGACCACGGCGTATCGATTCAAAAGTGCCGCTCATGCGGCAAGCCTTTTTGCTCTCGAAGAGGAGGGAAATATCTACACCCGCATCGGCAACCCCACCACGGAAGTGCTGGAAAAACGCATGGCGGCACTGGAAGGCGGCGTTGCGGCGGTAGCCTTCGCCTCGGGACACGCCGCCGTAAGCGGCGCCATCCTGAATATCGCGGGCGCGGACGACGAGATCGTCTCCTCTTCCGCCCTCTACGGCGGAACGGCGAACCTCTTTGCCGCCACGCTTCCGCGATACGGCATCACCGTTACGTTCGTCGACTCCCGGAACCCGGAAAATTTCCGAAAAGCCGTAACCCCGAGGACAAAAGCCTTCTACGGCGAGGTCATCGGCAATCCCGACGCGCAGGTGCTGGACATTCAGGCCGTGGGCGACATCGCCGCCGAATGCGGCGTTCCTCTCGTCGTGGACGCCACCTTCGCCCCCCCCTGCCTCTGCCGCTCTCTCGAATGGGGCGCGAACATCGTGCTCCATTCCGCCACGAAATTCCTCGGCGGACATGGAACCTCCATGGCGGGCATCGTGGTGGACGGCGGCCGTTTCGACTGGGGCAACGGACGGTTTCCCTCCCTCTCCGAACCCGACCCGAGTTACCATGATCTGCGCTATACCGAAACCTTCGGCGCAGCGGCCTTTGCGGCACGACTCCGCACGCAGGTTCTTAGGGATTTCGGCGCCTGCCTGAGTCCGTTCAACAGTTTTCTCATTCTTCAGGGGATCGAGACACTCCCGCTCCGCATGGAGCGCCATTGCAGCAACGCGCTCGCCGTGGCCCGATTCCTGGAACGGCACCCTGCCGTCGCCTGGGTGAATTATCCGGGGCTTTCCTCCCATCCCGATGCGTCACTGGCAGAAAAGTACCTCCCCAAGGGAGCAGGGTCGATCTTCACCTTCGGCGTCAAGGGCGGATTGGAAGCGGGACGACGCTTCATCGACACCGTTCGACTCTTCTCCCTGGTGGCGAATGTAGGCGACGCCCGTTCGCTGGTGATCCATCCCGCCAGCACCACCCATTCACAACTCGACAGCACCCAACTCGCCGCAGCGGGAGTACGGGAGGATACCATCCGCCTCTCCATCGGTTTGGAAGATCCCCGGGATCTTCTCGAAGACCTGGACCAGGCCCTCAGGAAGGCCACCGATCCCGGTGTTCTCTCCTAAAACGCTTCGCCCCTGCGGACCCTGGAGGAACGCCGTGCCGCCCAGAGAGAAAGAGCCTCTGCGAGCCTCTGAAGGAACACCATATCGCCCAGGCGGGGAGATCTTCTTCGCATCCTCTCCGGAATGCCGCGCCACCGAGGCAGGAGAGAGTAAGGCCGCCAAGGCCCTTTGGCCCGCGTGCGAGTGGAAGCGAGAGACCGCAGGGGACGGAGGGGCAGGATGCCCCGGAGAGTCGCAGCGCCGCCAGGGAGGGCGGCTCTGCGACGGTCCCCGGAGGGCCGAAGCGGACGCGAGCGGTCCGTAAGCGGGCTCAAGGGCCGGGTGGCCTTGCTCTCTCCCGCCGGACGGCACGAAGACAGCACAGCGACCACACGGAAACACACGGAAACTCGCCGCTTCTCAACTTCATAAACCCGGGGAGAAGCGGAAGACGAAAACACACCGAAGCGGCAACCAGCGGGCCGGGTGGCCTTGCTCTCTCCCGCCGGGCGGCACGAAGACAGCACAGCAACCGCAGGGAAACACACGGAAACTCGCCGCTTCTCAACTTCATAAACCCGGGGAGAAGCGGAAGACGAAAACACACCGAAGCGGCAACCAGCGGGCCGGGTGGCCTTGCTCTCTCCCGCCGGGCGGCACAAAGACAGCACAGCGACAGCACGGAAACACACGGAAACTCGCCGCTTCTCAACTTCATAAACCCGGGGAGAAGCGGAAGACGAAAACACACCGAAGCGGCAACCAGCGGGCCGGGTGGCCTTGCTCTCTCCCGCCGGGCGGCACAAAGACAGCACAGCGACAGCACGGAAACACACGGAAACTCGCCGCTTCTCAACTCCATAAACCCTGGGGGAAGCGGAAGACAAAAACACACCGAAGCAGCAACCAGCGGACCGGGCGGCCTTGCACTCTCCCGCCGGACGGCACGAAGACAGCACAGCAACAGCAGGGAAACACACGGAAACTCGCCGCTTCTCAACTTCATAAACCCGGGGAGAAGCGGAAGACGAAAACACACCGAAGCGGCAACCAGCAGGCCGGGTGGCCTTGCTCTCTCCCGCCGGGCGGCACGAAGACAGCACAGCGACAGCACGAAAACACACGGATACTCTCCGCTTCTCCACTCCATAAACCCAGAGAGAAGCGGAAGATAACACAGACTCTCGCCCATGACCAAGGAGGTGCGATGAACATGATGGAGATCACAGGTAACGGTGTTCAGGCGGAGAAGACCTTCGTCTGCTTCGAGGACATGCTGGACTCACTCTCCGTGACCGTCGTCGCGGAG
Source organism: Aminiphilus circumscriptus DSM 16581 (assembly GCF_000526375.1). NCBI lineage: Bacteria > Thermotogati > Synergistota > Synergistia > Synergistales > Aminiphilaceae > Aminiphilus > Aminiphilus circumscriptus. The sequence goes on from NZ_JAFY01000002.1 coordinate 78,782, forward strand.
GATTCCGTTCCCTACGAAAGCCCCCTGCTCGGACAGCACGGACTTTCCCTGTACGTCGAGGCAACCCGCCAGGACACGCGCTTCCGCTGCCTCCTCGACGTGGGACAGCATCCCGACGCGCTCGCCTTCAACATGGAACGCCTCGGCATCGACCCCGCCACACTCGACGCGATCATTCTCACCCACTGTCACTACGATCACACCAAGGGCGTCGCGGCTCTGCTCCGCCGCGCGGGAAAGAAAAACCTCCCCGTGGTGGGACATCCCACACTCTTCCGCCCCCACTTCTGCACGGCCCCTTCGCTCCAGCTTCTCGGTGTCCCCCCGGAGGACAGCCTCTCGGAAATCACCGCCGCCGGAGGCGTCTTCCTCGCCGTGGCCGATCCGCTCCAGCTGCTTCCGGGGCTCGTCGTCACGGGGGAAATCCCGAGAGTCTCCGGGTTTGAGCGCCCCCCCGCAGGACTTCACACCGTCGAAAACGGTGCGGTGGTCCCCGATTCGATGCGGGACGACCTGGCTCTTGCGGCATGCGTTCGCGGACGGGGCATCGTGGTCCTCACCGCATGCAGTCACGCGGGCATTGTGAACACCACGCGCTACGCCCTCGGGCTGTGGGGGCCGGACACATTGGTGCAGTGCGGCGGCAGTTCCGCCCTCGTCGGGATCGTCGGAGGATTTCACCTCGTGGAGGCCGACGACGAGTGCGTCGCCAAAACCGCCTCCGCCCTGGCGGAGCTGGAACCTCAATGGATCAGCGCCGGGCACTGCACGGGATGGAAGGCCCAGATCAGCCTTCAGGCACACCTGGGGGACCGCTTCCGGCCTCTTGCGACAGGGTTGCGTTTCTTCGTGGAGGCACCTGCGATCATCCAAGGCATGCCGGACACCCGTTCCTGAGGTGCCGCCGTGAATTCCCGGGAACACCGTTCCTTTCTTCTGAAGATGGTCCAGGACTCCCTGAAGGAGATGACCTTTGCCAGGGCTCTTCCGGACCGCGCCTCCGTCACCGCCGAGGGGCTCCGGTGGAACGGCATACTCCAGGAGCCGCCTTATTTTCTCCTCGCCCTCGGCAAAGGGGCCCCGGAGATGGCCGCGGCCATGGCGGAACTCCTTCCGGAACACCTGTTCCTGGGAGGGCTGGTGGTGACCAAGGACGGACATGGAGGACTCCTCATGGAAAAGGGGCACCCCTGGACGCTTTGTTCCTCCTTTCCCCAGGAGGCACCGCCGTCTCCGCCCCCCCTGGTGCTCCGCGAGACCGCGCATCCCATCACGGACGCCCGGGCCATCGCCGCCGCGGAAGAAGCGCTTCACCTCCTGAAGAACCTTCCGCTCCGCTGCACCGTCATCGTCCTTCTCTCCGGGGGCGGTTCGGCCCTCTTCGAACTTCCCAGACCACCATTGACGCTTGAGGATCTGGACGCGGCGAACCGTCTTCTCGTCACCTGCGGTGCCTCCATCACGGAGATCAATTGCGTGCGGAAACATCTCTCCGCCGTAAAGGGAGGCGGTCTCCTGCGGCATATCTTCCCCAGAAACTGCCTCTCCCTCCTCGTCTCGGACGTGGTGGGAGACCCCGTGGACGCCATCGCGTCGGGCCCCACCTCGGCGGACCCCACCACCTTCGGGGATGCCCTGGATGTGTTGCGCCGTTACGATCTGGAGACAACTTTTCCTCCAAGGGCGCTCTCTCTGCTTCGGGAGGGACACCGTGCCGCCGCGGAAGACATGGACACTCCGGGCTTTCCCCGGGAATCCCTCGAAGAGACCGTCAAGAACACCGCCTCTTTCGCCGTCACCACCGAGGTGGTGCTGGGCAATCGGGCATTGCTGGACAATCTCGGCCGCCGCCTCGCCCAGGCCGGGCTGCACACGCTGCATCTCTCCACCTTCGTCTCCGGCGAGGCCCGGGAAGTGGGACGTTTTCTCGCCGACATAGCCCGTGAAATCCGCGCCTCTGGCAAGCCCGTCCCTCTTCCCGCGGCGGTCCTCACCGGGGGTGAGACGGTGGTGACGCTCCGAGGCAGGGGCAGGGGGGGCCGAATCAGGAGACGGCGCTGGCCTTCGCCATCGCGGCCCGGGACCTCCCCGGAGTCACCCTGCTCTCCCTCGATTCGGACGGCACGGACGGCCCCACCGACGCCGCCGGGGGCATCACCGACGGGGGGAGTTTCGCCCGCATGCACGCCGACGGAATCGACCCGTGGAAGGCCCTTGCGGACAACGACGCCTATGCGGCCCTCGACGCGGCGGGAGATCTCCTCCGCCTCGGCCCCACGGGGACGAACCTGAACGACTGTCGGGTACTCCTGGTGGAATGACGTCCGAAAAACTTCCGCTTTGTGGTATAACCGAAAAATATCTCCGGAGTGGAGAAATATCCTTCTTTCGGAGAGGAGAGAATGTGCGCAACCGGCTCCGGCCGCTGCAGAACGTGTCGTGTCTTCGATTCAAGAAGAACAAGAGAACGTGTCCACAGAAAGGAGTTTTCCACAGTGCTTGAACGAATCCGTGCCCGGGCGCGGGAACTCGCCCCGGAGATCGCCTCCTGGAGACACCATTTCCACGCCCATCCCGAACTCTCCTTCGAAGAGACGGAGACCACCCGCAGGGTGGTGGAGTTGCTCCGCTCCTTCGGCTACGAAAACCTCCGGATCGGCACGGCGGGGCTTCCCACCGGAGTCGTGGCCGACCTTAATCCGGACAAACCCGGACGGTGCCATGCGCTGAGGGCCGACATGGATGCCCTTCCCATGACCGAGGAGGGAACATGCCCCTACCGCTCGACAAACCCCAAGGCCATGCATGCCTGCGGGCACGACGCACATGTGGCGATGCTCCTCGGCGCGGCCAGAATTCTCAAGGAAATGGAAGAGGACCTTCCCGGGCGGGTACGCCTGCTCTTCCAGCCTTCGGAGGAGTCACCCCACCGCAGCGGCGCCCGGGCGATGATCGCCGAAAACGCTCTGGCCGGAGTGGACACCATCTCGGGCGTGCACGTCTGGTCACCTCTCGAAAGCGGCACGCTGGGCTACCGTACCGGCCCTCTCATGGCCTCGGCGGATCAATGGGAGTGCACCATTGAAGGAAAAGGAGGGCACGGAGCACTTCCCCATCAGGCGGTGGATCCCGTCGTGGCCGCCTCCCTGCTCGTGAACGCACTCCAGACCATCGTGAGCCGCGAACTCAACCCCCTGGATACGGCGGTTCTCACCGTGGGCAAAATCGAGGCGGGCACCACCTTCAACATCATTCCCGACAGGGCGGAAATGATGGGGACCGTGCGCACCCTCGACCAGGGCGTGCGAAAGGACATTCAGGTCCGCATGCGACGCATCGTGGAGGGACTCTGCGAAACAATGCGCTGCAAGGCCGATTTCCGCTATAAGGAAGTCCTGCCTCCGACGGTAAACGCCCCCGGTCTCGCAGCGAAAGCGGCGACCCTGGCAAAAACCCTCTTCGGAGAGGACAACGTCCTTGAGATCCCTCCCGTCATGGCCTCGGAGGACATGAGCCTGTACCTGGAAAAAATCCCCGGGGTCTTTCTGTTCCTCGGCACGGGCAATGCCGCGAAGGGACTTACGCAGGCGCATCACCATCCCCGTTTCGACGTGGACGACGACGTTCTTCCCCTGGGCGTCTCTCTCCATTGTCTTCTGGCCTGGGCGTCCCTGGCCGGCGCGCTGTAAAGGCCGAAACGGTCGTACCCACGGAGCGCACGCGCCTCGGCGCTCCGCATTTCCATACTTTCTGGAAGAAGAACGCTTGTGCGGTGAACGCGGAATTTCTATAATGATGTTGCTCGTCACCGTTCTTTGTCGCAAGAGCGCCTTCCTAGAGTCCGAACGGGCAAGGCGCACGAGGGGAGGGACGAACCTTGGGCACCGTCCGCGTGGATGATCTCAAATCGGGCATGACGCTTGCAAAACCCGTCGTCGCTCCGAACGGACGCTTTCTTCTTCCCGAGGGAGCGGTCCTCAAGGACAAGAACATCCAGGTCTTCAAGATCTGGGGTGTCACCGAAGCACATGTGGTGGGACACGACCAGGAACGAATCGAGGAACAAAGCATCGCCCGCTTCAGTCCCGAGCATCTTCGCCTCGCCGAGGCACATCTGGCCGTGCGTTTTCCCCAAAACGTCGCCGAATCGCACTTTCTTGCGGAGACACATCGTCTCTGCCTTCTCCGTCTGGCGGAACACCTCGCGGAGGGACGCCCGCTTCCGGAGCAGCCGCCACTTCCGGAGACACCCGTTCAGAAAACACGGGGTGCCTCGAGGAAAACACTTTCCCTTCAGGAGCTGGTGGAAGGCGAGGTGCAGCTCGCGTCCTTTCCGGACGTGTATTTTCGCATTCAGGAGGTTCTGGAGGACGCCCGGAGTTCCGCAAGCCACATCGCCGACGTGGTGAGCGAGGACACGAGCCTCACGGCGAAGCTTCTCAAGCTGGTGAACAGCTCCTTCTACGGTTTTCCCTCCCGTATCGAGTCCATCTCCCGGGCGGTGGCCCTCATCGGCACCAACGAACTTTCCACTCTCGCCCTGGGAATTTCCGTGGTGCACTGCTTTCGAAACATTCCGCCCTCGGTGTTCGACATGAAATCCTTCTGGCAGCATTCCGTGGCGTGCGGCGTCTTCTCCCGCATTCTGGCTCGGGAAAAATCGGGGCTCTCGGAGGAACGTCTCTTCGTGGCGGGACTTCTGCACGATGTGGGGCGCCTCGTCCTCGCCCGGAGCAGGCCACGCCAGCTCGCCCAGGCCATGGCGCTGAGCCGGAAGAAACGCATTCCGCTCTTCGAGGCGGAGCGGGAAATCCTCGACTTCGACCATACCCAGGTGGGAGGGCTGCTGCTCAGGACCTGGAAAATTCCGGGCGCCCTGGAAACGCTGGTGCGGTTTCACCACGCACCTCTTTCGGCGCATCCCGCCGCGGAGGCGGCGGTGGTGAACATCGCCGATGCGCTGGCCATCTCCCTCGCCATCGGCGGCAGCGGTTCCTTTTACGTCCCCTTCACGGACGACGAGGTCTGGGGCACGCTCCATCTTTCTCCAAGCGTACTCTCTCCCACCGTCGCCCAGGCGGAACGTCAGATCAAAGAGATCACCGATCTCTTTCTCTCCTCCGAGGCCGTGGAAGAATGACCCGCGAGACGGGCGAGCGGCGCGAATCCGCACTTCGCGAGGAGATTCCGGAGAAACACCTGTCCGACTCCTCCACGCCTCAGAAAGGACGGGGAAAGAAAACGGCGCCTCCCCTTTCTCCGGAGGAACGCCTTGCCATCTACGCGGAGGAGAGGCGCGCCGCCCTCGAAGCCCTGGGCGTCGCCGCGTCCCTCGCCCGCTTCGACACCGGCACGAGCCGTCTGGAGGATCTCCGAACAATTTTGAAGGAAACCGAAAACCGGGCGAACATGCTCGTTCGTTTCAAGGCACTGGCGTTCTACCTGGTGGACGAATCGGATTCCAGCTTTTACCAGGCCTATTGCAGCGATCTCCTGTGGGAGCGATTCTTCGAGGAGGAACTGCAGCCCCTCATCGACGACCGCACCTTCGCCTGGGCCATCTCCCGGGAGCGGTGCGTCATCGTCTCTTCGAAAAAACGCACGGAGCGTCTGCTCCTCCATGTCCTCGCAACCCCCTCCCGCACGCGGGGAATGTTCGTGGCCGTCCTCGATCAGGACAAGAAAACCATCCGGGACCACTCCCTCTCCCTCCTGTCGGTGGTGATGTTCACCGCCGCCGCGGCGCTGGAGAGCTTTTTCCTCTATAAGAACGTGCGGGAGCTGAACGCCAAGCTGGTCTCCCACATCCAGCACCTGGAGACCACTGAGAAGGAACTCGCCCGCTACCGCAACCGCCTCGAGGAAGAGGTGGGGGAACGCACGGTGGAACTGCAGAAGACAAACCGGCGCCTCCGGGAGGAGATCCGGCAGCATCAGGAGGCGGAACGCGCTCTCGCCGAGAGCCGTGAGCGCTTTCGGGCTCTCGTGGAACATTCCTCCGACGTGGTGTGGGAGATGGACGGAGAAGGGCGTTTCACCTACGTGAGCCCCAAGATCGAGGAACTTCTGGGCATTCCTCCCGAAGCGGTCCTCGGCATGTGTTTCTGCGACACGTTCGACTGCGGTGAAGAGGAGCGGGAGCGGTTCCGCATCGGTCTGGAGAACCTCAAAAAGCGCGGAGCTCCTTTCACGCAAGTGGAATGCGCATGGCGCGCCGCGGACGGTCGGCGCTTCTTCTTCGAGGCGAGCGGCCAGCCCTTTTTCGATGAGGTGGGAACGCTTGCGGGATACCGAGGCGTCAGCCGGGACGTGACGGAAACCAAAAAGGCTCTGGAACAAATAACGTTCCAGGCGACACACGACCCGCTCACGTCGCTTCCTAACCGTGCACTCTTCGCGGACAGGCTCAACATGGCCCTCGCTCTTGCGCGGCGCAAGAACGAACTGGTGGCGGTGTTCTTCCTCGACCTCGACGGATTCAAGACCGTGAACGACTCCCTGGGACACGATGTGGGAGACCGCCTTCTCGTTGCCGTGGCGAACCGTCTTCGGGAACAGATCCGGGACATGGACACGGTGTCCCGGATGGGAGGCGACGAGTTCACCTTCATTTTTCCCGGAGTGCACGACCGGGCCGAAACGGCCCGCATCGCCGAGCGAATTCTCGCCGCAGTGGCGGAGGAAATCCGCCTGGAAAGCGAGGAGAGCACCCCTCCGCTCGACATCTCCGTGACGGCGAGCATGGGCATCGCCCTCTTTCCCTGGGACGGAGAGGACGTACAGACCCTGATGAAGCGCGCCGACGCGGCCCTGTACCGGGCAAAGGTGCTCGGGCGCAACGCCTACCGTTTCTGGAACGCTCACGAGACGGAGGTCTTCGGGGAGATCGTGGACGATGCGATGATGCGCAAACGTCTGGAAGAGCACCTTCAGGAGACACGGGGATTCCTCGAGGCCGTTCTCAACGCCGTAGGACATCCCATTTTCATGAAGAACGAGGAGCGCCGCTACGTCCTCGCCAACGATGCCTATTGCCGCTGGATCGGGCGCCCGCGGGAGGAAATCCTGGGAAAGTCCCCTGAGGATCTCTTTCCTGCCGAGGACGCGGCGGCCTTTTCCGAGACGGACCTGCGAATTCTCGAAACGGGGGAGTCCATCACCGCGGAAGAGAGGATCGCCGTAAAAACCGGAGCGGACGGTAAACCCAGGACGGTGCTCATCTCAAAGTCCCCCTACACCGACGCAAAGGGGCGGCGCTACGTGGTGGGCAGCATCCTGGACATCACGGGCAGAAAGGCCGCGGAAGATCTTCTCTCCCTCGGCGAGCAGGATTTCCGCGCCATCTTCGACCAGGCGGCGAATCCCATGGTGATCCTCGCTCCGGAGGGACACTTTCTCGCGGTGAACAGCGCAACCCTCCGAAACCTGGGCTACACACGGGAGGAGTTTCTCCGCCTCACGCCAAGGGATCTCGTTCCCGAGGGCCATCACTGCCTTTCTCCGGAGAACCTCGCCGTGGTCTGTACCAAGGGAAGCCTCACCTACGAAACGGTGCAGCGGAGACGAGACGGCACACTCGTCCCCGTGGAGATGCACGCCGCCCGCATCGTCTTCGAGGGCAAACCCGCCGTGCTTGCCCTCAACCGCTTCCTGAAGGAAGACGGCAACAGGAACGAACCATGAACATCGGGGACACCTCGCGTCGCGAAGCATCCCCGATGTCGCACGAATCCCGTAAACCTTCCTTTCCGCACCGGCGCGGCAGTTCCTTCCGCCCCGGTGTGGCGCGCTCCCTTCGCTCAGGCGCCGTCGCCCCCGAGCACCGCCAGAGCGTTCGCCACCGTGACGGCCACCCCCACGGGGAGGCAGGCCGGATCGATGTCGAAGTGCGGATTGTGCCCCTCCACGACGAGCCCCTTCTTCCGGTTCGCCGAACCGAGGCGGAAGAAGGCCCCCGGAACGGCCCGGGCGAAATAGGCGAAATCCTCCACGCCGAGGCTCGCCGTCTCCAACACCTCCACGTTCTCCGGTCCCAGCAGGCGCGCTCCCGACGTCGCCACCAGGTCCACGAGAGCCCGGTCGTTCAGGAGGGGTACGTACCCCTCCTGGCGGCGAACCTCCGCGCTTCCGCCGAGTCCTTCCGCCACGGTTTTCACCACCTCCGCCACCCGAGCGTTCACCTTTTCCCGCGTCTCCGGCAGGAGGGTCCGCACCGTGGCCTCCATCTCCACCCGGTCGGCGATGACGTTCCGGGCCGAACCGCCCCGGATCACCCCCACGGTGACCACCGCGCTGTCCCGGGGATCCACGTTCCGGCTCACCACCGACTGAAGCGCCGTCAGCACATACCCCGCGATGGCCACGGCATCGACTCCTCCGTGCGGATAAGCCCCGTGGGAGGAGCATCCCCGGAGCACAATGTCCAGCGCGTCCGAGGCGGCGCACATCTGGCCGTACCTCACGCCGATGCGTCCCGCCTCCAGCTCGGGGCAGACGTGGAGTCCAAAGACCGCGTCCACTTTGGGGTTCTCCAGTACCCCCTCCCGGATCATGGGCTCCGCGCCGCCGTCGGACTCCTCCGCGGGCTGGAAGAGAAACTTCACCGTCCCGGAAAAACGGTCCCGCAGTTCCGCGAGCAGACGAGCCGCGCCGAGGAGGATCGCCGTATGGGCATCGTGTCCGCAGGCGTGCATCACCCCCGGCGTCCGCGACGCATAGGGCACGTCATTTTCCTCCTGAATCGGCAGCGCATCCATATCCGCCCGGAGCGCCACCACCCGGGGAGCACCGCCCGAAGAAGGCGCGGTCCCCTCCAGCACACCGAGCACGCCCGTCCGGGCGACGGTGCGGCAGGAAATGCCCAGTTTTTCCAGCTCCTCCCGCACACGACGGCTCGTTCGAACCTCCGCGAACCCCAGCTCCGGATGGGCGTGGAACTCCTCGCGGAGACCCCGCACCCATTCCGCCAGTTCCCGGGCCCTCCCGAGCAGGCCGAAAGCCGTATCCTCCACGACAGTGCTCTCCATTTTTCCATCCGTCATCTCCGACATCGCCTCCTCAAACATCCTCCCAGAAGAACGCCGCAGCGCCCCTCTGCATCGATGCGTCAGTGCCACACCACGTTCCGGATCTCACGAAACCCGAGCCCCGGCCCTTCGCCGAGGAGAATACGGGGACCGTCGCAGGTGATGCCTCCCTCCACGGGATCCTCCGCGCAGAGATCCGGCGTGTCCAGATCGATCCGGGTGATGCAGGGACAGGCCGCCGCCACGTGCGCCGCGGCGGTGACGCTCAATTTGGTCTCCATCATGCTGCCGATCATGGCCTCCACGCCGAAGCTCTCCGCCACCGCCGCGATCTGGAGCGCCCGGCGAATGCCGCCGCTCTTCATGAGCTTGATGTTCACCAGATCCGCCGCACCCTCCGCCAGAATGCGCGCCGCATCCCGTGGAGAATACACGGACTCGTCGGCCAGAACCGGCACGGACACGGCGTTCCGGACGAGCTTCATTCCCTCGATGTCCTCCGCGGGAACAGGCTGTTCCACCAGCTCCAGGTTCGGATCGGTCTCCTCCAGCTTCCGGAGGATGCGCACCGCCTCCTTGGGGTTCCACCCCTGGTTTGCGTCGAGCCGAAAGGCGACACCAGGCCCCACCGCATCCCGGATGGCGGTGATGCGCACCAGGTCCAGAGCCGGATTCTTTCCCACCTTGAGCTTGAGGATACGGAACCCCCGGCGCACCGCCTCGAGGCTGTCCGCCACCATCACCTCCGGTGTATCGACGCTGATGGTGAGGTCCGTTTCGAGTTCCCGTCGCCCGCTGCCGAGCAGGCGGGCCAAAGGCGCTCCGTACCGCTGCCCCCAGAGATCGTGGAGCGCCATGTCGAGCGCCGCCTTGGGAGACGAATTGTGCACGAGGCTTTTGTCCAGCCGGCGGAGGAGATCGTCCAGATCCTCCACGTCCCTCCCCAGAAGAAGGGGTTTCAGGTGGTCCTCCAGCGCCGCGACGATGCTTCCCCGGATATCGCCGGTGATGACCGCCGTGGGCGGCGCCTCGCCGTATCCCACATGCCCCGCGTCCGTCTCCAGGCGCACGACGATGTCCTCCACGGAGCGCACTTCCCGCAGCGCCGTCCGGAAAGGTTTCTTCAACGGCACTGACAGAGTTCCCAACCGCATGTCGGTGATCCGCACTTCCATCGCACCTCCTCGAAAGCCATAGAAAAAATCGTTCCCGTCACCGCTGTCGCATGTTCGCCCTCCGCAGCATACACGAAAAATGGCCTTTCGGTCCGGAAAGGTGCGACGCTTCTCACAAAAGAAGCCTCTTTCCCTGCGGGACTGCGACCAATTCATCTTGCATGACTCCGGAGAACAGGATAGCATGAAATTCCAGGATGTCCGGCCTGCCCAAGGCAGGCCGCAGGCACGGGGAAAAGGAGGTGCGGGAGATGACGGAGACAACGGGGGAACAAGAACAGCTCTTTCCTGAGATGGGCCCTTCCTTTCGCGAGTTCATCGAGGCCAGCCCCTCGGTCATGTTGCTCATCGATCCCGAGACCAGCGCGATCGTCCAGGCGAACGAGGAGGCAACGGCCTTCTACGGATATCCCAAGGAGCGGCTCGAACGCATGGGCATTTCGGAGATCAACATCCTCCCCCCGGAGGAAATCCTCCGGGAGATGACCGCCGCAAAAACCAACCGCAAGAGTTTTTTCCGCTTTCGCCACCGCCTTGCCTCGGGAGAGCTGCGAGCCGTGCACGTCTATTCCTCCCCCGTCCAGATGGAAGGAAAGCGGCTGCTCTGTTCCATCATCCAGGATGTGACGGACCTGAAAAGCGACGAGGACCGGGCGGAACGACGCCGTCTGGAGGAACACCTCGCCCGCAGCGTGGCCCTCCTCGGGGCCGCCATCGAGTCCGTGGCGGAGGGCATCATCGTGGTGGACATGAAGGGGCGGGTGCTCATCTACAACGCTAACTTCGAACGCTTCTGGAACACCCCCTCGGGGTGGAGCACCGCCTTCGATCCGGAGGAACGACTGACCTTCCTGAGCAATCTCGCCCGAGACCAGGAGGAGTTCATGAAGCTCATCCAGACCGTCCGGAACCAACCCGACCTGGAGCGGAGCGGCACAATGCACCTGGCGGACGGGCGGATCTTGGAGTTCGAGTCCCGCCCCTTCCGGGCGGAGGAGACCATTCTCGGGCGCATCTGGAGCATCCGGGACGTGACCGAGCGGGAGGAGGCCCGAAAGGCCCTCGAGACCTCCCTCCGGGAGAAGGAATTGCTCCTGCGGGAAATCCACCACCGGGTGAAGAACAACCTGCAGATCGTGGCGAGCCTCCTCTCGCTCCACCTGGGAACCGCGGAGAATCCCAAGGTGAGAGAGGCCCTGCTGGAGAGCCGCGGCCGCGTGCAGAGCATGGCGCTCATCCACGAGAAGATCTACCGCTCCCGGGACGTCTCCGCCGTCAATCTGGAGGAATACGTGGCGGACGTGGTGCGGAGCGTGGCCGGAGCGTTCGGTCTGCCCAGCCGAACCGTGACGCTCGACATCGAGGCGGAACCGCTTCCCTTGGACATCGACCGAGCCGTTCCCTGCGGCCTCGTTCTCAACGAACTCGTGACCAACGTGTACAAACACGCCTTTCCGCAGGGGCAGGCGGGAACGCTTTTCGTGCGCATCGCCGCGGACCGGGAAGGATCCGCCCACATCACCATCGCCGACGACGGCGTGGGGCTTCCCGACGGATTCGACCCCAAAACACTGCACTCGTTGGGGATCACCATCGTGACCGCCCTGGTGGAGCAACTCAGAGGAACACTTCGTTTCTCCTCCGGCCCGTCGGAAAAAGGCACGGCCGTACACATCCGCTTTCCCCTCGGAGACGACCGAAACGGCAAGACTCCGGTGCAGACGGTGTAACGAAAACGTCATTGCCTTCCCAAAGAATCTTGCCTATAATGACGATGTGCCACGTCATAAGGAGCCGAATGACACTTGTGTAACGCATTCCGGGCTTTTTCGAAGGAACGAAGGAGACCGGGCAATCGAAGCGCGCCGGGGAACGTGCGGTACGCGGTTATTCCGAGGAGGGGATCATCGTGGAGGTGTCGCAGGTTTTGAGCGTGGAAACCATCGGAGAAGCGGCGGGAGTGGTCTGGTCCCATCTCAGCGAAAACGGAAGAACGACCCTCACGGCGCTGCACAAAGCCATCCCTCTGCCGGACAGGCTCGTGGACACCGCGGTGGGCTGGCTCGCCCGGGAAAAGAAGATCGCCTTCGAGACCGAGGGACGAACGACCTACCTCTTCCTTCTTTAGCGAACACACACCCCTCCCGGTTTCAAACGGGAGAGGTCGTTTCAGCGGAGCATTCCTTCCACGCAGGCGGTCCTTCGGGGCAACCCAGGAGCATTCGTGGCATTTCTTCCGTGAACAGTGAAAAAACTGTTACAAACATCTCTTGACCTTCCCTGGAAAGAGAACTAGCCTTAAGAAACAAGAACAGGGAAGGATGTGGCACCCCATGACCGACCGTGAGGAATCACTGGCAAACCGTCGCGTACGGGTCCTCGATCCCGCGCGGGGCATGCTTGAGTGCAGAGAATGCGGCGCCAGATGGATCGTTCCTCCGCATCCCAGAGAGGAAGGACTCCCGCCGGGCTATTGGAAATGTCCCAATCGCTGCAACTGTTCTGACGAGAGCCGGGAGGAGGAGCGCTGACGGTTCCGTGCCGTCCCGAAGGAAGTCCCCCGGCAAACAGCACCTCCGGAAAAACGGGAAGGTCTGACACACCATGGATGACGAGAAGAAACAGCACCGGTTCGCCGCTGCGGAAGCGGGCAAGGCGATGATGTCCCTCATGCTGGGGCGTCCCGCGTCTCCACTCTCTCTTCCTCCTTTTTCCCCCGAGAAAACCCTGAAAAAGTCCGATCCGTTTCTTCCCTCCCACCTGCGCGATCCCCGGCGACGACGCGCCCTCGCGGAAGGGCACGTCCTCTTCGCCCTGAGCGGCCTCGCCGCGGTGCGTCTTCTCCTGGACGACCGGACCCGACCCGACCTGGACGATCCGGACGTGCAAAGCGCCTACGACGCAGCCCGCTCCGTCTGCGGCAGCGAGGAGGAGTGCGCCGCCTTCGTGGAATGGCTCTGGCAGCGATGCATTGCGCTGCTTTCTCTTTCTCCCAGGCCCGAACGAATGCGCGCTCTGGCGGAACAGCTTCTGCGGAAGGGAAACCTTTCGGAACGGGAGATTCTCCGCCATCTCTGACGGGAAGAGCACTGTTTCCGTCCGTTTTTCAAATTCTTTACACTTTCGACATGACAAGGACACGCAAACAGGGTACACTGGGAACCGTCGCGGATCGAGCGAACCGGAAGAAAACGTCTCCGCCGCTTGCGAAACGCGGAAGGAGGAAACCCGTCATGACGCAATTCCGCAGTATTTTCATCTCGGACATGCATCTCGGCTGTCGCTGGTGTCAGGCCAAACTTCTCGCATCCTTCCTCTCCTCCGTCGAATGTGAAAACCTCTTCCTGGTGGGCGACATCATCGACGGCTGGAAGCTCAAACGCCGGTCGAGCTGGCCTCAATCCCACAACAAGGTTCTCCGGAAGATCCTCAAGATGTCCAAGAAAACCAGGATCTGTTACATCCCCGGCAATCATGACGAATTCCTCGACGAATTCGACGGATACCATTTCGGCCACATCGAAATCGCGCGGAGCGCCAAACACGTCACCGCCGACGGCAGGCGTTTCCTCGTGATTCACGGGGACGAATTCGACCTGGTGGTGAAATACAAGCGCTGGCTCGCCGTGCTGGGTGATCTGGCCTACGAGATCTGCCTCCAGCTCAACAGTTGGCTCAACTCCCTGCGCTCCCTCCTCGGCCTGGGATACTGGTCCTTTTCCGAGTATCTCAAACACAAGGTCAAGGACGCGGTGAACTTCATCGGCGACTTCGAGAACGCCCTGCTCCACCGGGCACGGACCTCCGGCGTGGACGGGATCATCTGCGGCCATATCCACCGCCCCGCCATCCGCCAGGTGGAGAACATCACCTACGCCAACTGTGGCGACTGGGTCGAGAGCTGCTCCGCTCTGGTGGAACATCCGGACGGCACGCTGGAAATTCTTCGCTGGAAGGACATGGTCTCCCGAATCCCCTTCGTCACCACCGAGGGAGAGATGGTCTTCCGCGACCCCGATTCCGCGCCACGCCCCACACCGGATTCCACTCTTCCCGAGCCGGTGGCCTCGCCTCTCTGACGTTCTCTCTTCCGATCCGGGCCGAAACGGCCCGGATCGGTTCTTTTCACCCATCCACTCAGGAGGTGCGTTTCAGTGGGATACGAAAGAAATCTCGCCATCCAGCAGAAGCACCGGATTCAGCAGTCGGACCGCCGCATCCGCATGCTTGAGACGGAGGCGGAGACCCTCCGAGGAGCCCGAAAGATTCTCGAACGGTGGAATTCGAGCCTGGAGTGCTGGATGTGCGAAATCGACCGCATCACCACGGATCCGCGGGTGCGTCACATCACGCGGAGAGCGCTTTCGTTCCTGCGGGAGCCCGTTCCGGTCGGGGAAAACCTGGATCTGTACGAAAGCGCCCTTGATTTCATCAAATGGGAGCGCCGGAGCCGGACATCGGCCTTCGCCGAAGGCAAGGACACACCCCGCAAGCACCTCCGGAAAGAGACGAGGGATTCGGTAGTGTCCCGGGGCTGACCCGGGGAAGGGCAACGCGAAACACGCGCCGGAGTCCGTGCGGCGCCTTCGGGCGCTGCTCCGGCAGACAACCGGCGATCGCCTTTTCCGCAACAGCGCAAAGAGGCGAGGCTCCTCCTCCGAGGAATGCCTCGCCTCTCCAAAACGGAACCTGACGGACCGCCCCGGTCGGAAGAGCCTGCATCCTCCCCGGGGTACAGGTGAAGCGGCGCCTCACGCCTTCTTCCGGGGAACCCCCTTTGCGGGAAGGGCCGGGGCTCCCGTCGGCGCTGGAACGAGCCCCGCTTCCGCTCCGCCCACGCTGAACTGCGACAGAAGCTTCTGAATCCGCTCCGCACCGGTCGCGGTCTCCTGGGCCTCTCTGGCCACGTTCTCCGACGCCTTGGCGGTGCTCTCCGTGGCCTGCCGGATGTTTTCGATGGTGTCCACCACGGTGAGCGTTCCCTTGGTGACCTGGTCTATCCCCGAGGCCATCTCCTGGGCGGCGGCGGCCTGCTCCTGCGAGGCGGCGGCGATGTTCTGCATCACGTCGTTCACCCGGGCGATCTGGGCAAGAGACTCCTTCAGCTCCTTCTCCGCCTCCGCGGCAGCCGCCACGGTCTCTTTCATGATGGTTCCCGATTCGGTGGTGATGTCAAGGGACTGCTTCGTGTCCGCCTGGAGGGAGCCGATGAGGCTCTCCACCTGCTTGGCCGCCACGTTGGATTCCTCCGCGAGTTTCCGCACTTCCTCCGCCACCACCGCGAAGCCGCGTCCCGCCTCGCCCGCCCGGGCCGCCTCGATGGCGGCGTTCAGGGCCAGAAGGTTCGTCTGGTCCGCGATCTGTTTGATGGTGGTGACGAACTGGGTGATGGAACTCACCGACGCGGCCACGCGGTTGATGCTCTTGACGGAGTCCTCGGTCCTCGCGCCGACGGCCTGGATCTTCGCGATGACGCCCTCCACCCGGGCCACGGATTTCTCGCTCATTCCGGCGGTCACGGCGGTGGCCTCGGCACCTTCCGACGCGGACTGGGCCGCCGTGGTGGCCGACGAGGCCACTTCCTCGACCCCCGCGTTGGTCTGCTGGAGCGCCGCGGAGTTGCTCTCCGACAGGGAGGCCACGGTCTCGATGGCACCCTTCACCTCTTCCATGGACGCCACGGTCTCCTCCGACAGGGCCGCGAGGGATTCGGCGCGCTGGGCGGAGAGAACCGCCTCCTCCTGAAGCTCCAGTACCACCTGGCGCTGCCGGGCGATCATGGCGGCCAGTGCGTCCGCCATGGTGTTCATCTCGTCCCGGGTGTTCACGTGGAAGTCCTCCCGGGTGAAGGAGAGATCCCCGTCCCGTGCCCGCTCCGCCAGGGCCACCACGTTTTTGATGGGGCGGGAGATGGAATTGCCCAGCAGATAGGAGATGATAAAAAAGACCACCACGATGGCCCCCACGAGCCCCGCGAGGATTTTCGCCAGGGCATGCGCCGTGGCGTGGAGTTCCTCCACCGGCACGGCCACGCCCAGAGTCCACTTGGGGGCGTGCGGCACGGGGAGACTGAAAAGAGCGACCTCGCTTCCGTCGGGACGGGTGAAAACTCCTTGTGTCGCCTCGCCCGCCATGACCCGGCGGACGACGGTGTCAAGGTCCTTGAAACCCAGCGCCGCCGACTCCAGGACGTTGAGCTTCATCACCTGCTCCTTGTCCGGATGCGCCATGACGAGCCCGGTACTGTCCACGATCCAGCCGAACCCGCCATTGCCTATCGCAATGTCCTTCATCATTTCGCTCACCGCGTCGAGACGGAGCGAAGCTCCCAGCACACCCACAGGCTTCCCTGTGTAGTCCTTGATGGCGTGGGCGATGACGAAAATGGGCTGGTTGGTCGTGCGGGAGATCACGGGATCGGTGATGGCCATGTCCCGGGCGCCGCTCATGATCTCCTTGAAGTAGGGACGGTCGGCGAGGTTTGCCGACAGGCCCTCCACCGTGGTCGGGGCGTGTCCCGAGGCGTCCGCCACGAAATACATCTCGATGAACCGGGATTCCCGTTCCTGAAGCAGTCGCAAATCACCCTTCATGGCGTCCCAGCTCATGGTGTGGACGATATCCATCTCCGCGGCACCCCGCGTCACGTCGATCATCCGGAGGAGCCACTCCCCGAGCTGATCCGCCCTGGCACGGGCGATTCCCATGGCCATGTCGTCCGCGAGAGCCGTGACGGAACTGTTCACCTGCCGATAGAGAACCATCCCGAGAGCACCACAGAGCACCACCACGGCGGACACGAACCACACCAGTATCTTTCCCCGTATCGTCCTCATGAGCCACATCACTTCTCCCTTCCTCTGTTCCGGCGCGCTGCATCGACGTAAAACCTCTTGAAAAGAAATTCTAGGTCAAACACAACGAAAAGTCTATTGAGCATGGACTATGGCTCGGTTGTTATGTCTGCATCATGTCTTCCTGTTGAAACGCTTGCATTTTAATTTCATATATTTTCTCGGCGATCTTCTTCCGCCGGTTCTGAGCGCCCCCTTCCGAAAAAACATTTCCGCGGGCTCTCCAGGTTTCAGAGAAGAATGCTCAGACCGCATTCGAAGGAACGGTGCGTTCCGCATCGCACGGCGAGAGGAATCGCATACCGACGGACGCGTTTCACTCCTCTTCGGACGCACGCACAGACACACCCCACGACAGAAGCGGGGCGCCTCGAAAGAGGCGCTCCGCTTCTGTCGTGGATCCCGTTCCGTTCATGCGTTTCGATTGGTTCCCGGAGAGGATGTCCCCGGTTCGCCGACACCGCTACTTCTTCCGGATTCCTCTGCCCTGGGAGACCGCCGGACCCTGAGCCAGGGCGGGGATGAGATCCCCCGCCGCCGCGCCGACCCGGAATTGGGCCAGAAGTTCCTGGATTCGCTCCGCACCGGCGGAGGTGTCCTGAGCCTCTTTGGCCACGTTCTCCGACGCCGTGGCGGTATCCTCCGTCGCGGAATGGATGCCCGAAATGGTATCCACCACGGTGAGCGTTCCCTTTGTGACCTGGTCTATCCCCGAGGCCATCTCCTGGGCTGCGGCGGCCTGCTCCTGCGCCGCCGCGGCGATGTTCTGCATCACGTCGTTCACCCGGGCGATCTGGGCGAGAGCCTCCTTCAGTTCCTTCTGCGCCTCCGCGGCGGCGGCAACGGTCTCTTTCATGATGCTGCCCGATTCGACGGTGATGTCCAGGGACTGTTTCGTGTCCGCCTGGAGGGAGCTGATGAGGCTCTCCACCTGCTTGGCCGCCACGTTGGACTCCTCCGCGAGTTTCCGCACTTCCTCCGCCACCACCGCGAAGCCGCGTCCCGCCTCGCCCGCCCGGGCTGCCTCGATGGCGGCGTTCAGGGCCAGAAGGTTCGTCTGGTCCGCAATGGTCTTGATGGTGGTGACGAACTGGGTGATGGAACTCACCGACGCGGCCACGCGGTTGATGCTCTTGACGGATTCTTCCGACTTGGCTCCCACGGCCTGGATCTTTTCGATGACGCCCTCCACCCGGGCGACGGCCCGTTCGCTTCCCTCGGCGGTCACCGAGGCTGCTTCGGCACCCTCTGCAGCGGACTGGGCCGCCGTGGTGGCCGACGAGGCCACTTCCTCAACTCCCGCGTTGGTCTGCTGGAGCGCCGCGGAGTTGCTCTCCGACAGGGAGGCCACGGTCTCGATGGCGCCCTTCACCTCTTCCATGGACGCCACGGTCTCCTCCGACAGGGCCGCGAGGGATTCGGCGCGCTGGGCGGAGAGAACCGCCTCTTCCTGGAGTTCCACCACGACTTCCCGCTGCCGGGCGATCATGGCGGCCAGCGCGTCCGCCATGGTGTTCATCTCGTCCTTGGTGTTGACCTTGAACTCTTCCCGGGTGATGGTAAGATCCCCGTCCCGTGCCCGCTCCGCCAGGGCCACCACGTTCTTGATGGGACGGGAGATGGCGTTGCCCAGCAGGTAGGAGATGGCGATGAAGACCACCACGATGGCGCCCACGAGCCCCGCGAGAAGTTTTGCCAGGTGGTTTGCCGTGGCGTATACCTCCGCCTCGGGGACGGAGACCGCAAAGGACCATCCGGGCGTGTTGGGAACGGGAGCGCCGAAGACAAAGAAATTCACGCCGTCGGGGCGAATCATCTCTCCCCGGGCCACCTCACCGCGCACCATGCGCCGCGCCACCTCGTCGAGCTTCTTGAATCCGGCCTCCCCGGACTTGAGCGCGTTCAGCTTCATGACGAGATCCTTGTTCGGATGGGCGAGGATCAGCCCCGTGCCGTCGATGATCCAGCCGTAGCCGTTCTCCCCCATCTTGATGCTTCCCGCCATGTCGCTCGCCGTGGAGAGCAGCACCGTGGCCCCCAGCACGCCCACGGTCTTTCCCGATGCATCCTTCACGGCGTTGGCGATGACGAAGATCTGCTCTCCCGACACCCTCGAAACAAGCGGATCGGAGACCACCGAATCCTTGGCGCCGCTCATGATCTCCTTGAAGTAGGCCCGCTCGGACAGATCGACGGGCTCGCCTCCAGCAGTGGTGGGAGCCCTGCCCGTGGCGTCCGCCAGAAAGTACATCTCGATGTATCGGGCGTCGCGTTTCTGGAGCCGAATCAGATCTTCCTTCATGCCGTCCCAGTCCATGGCGCGGACGATGTTCCGATCCGCCACGGTCTTCGTCAGAACGGCGAGGCCGGAAATCCACTCCCCGAGCTGGTCCGCCCGGGCCTTCGCGATTTCCTCGGACATGTCCTCGGAAAGCGCACCCACACTGCTGTTCACCTGCTGGTAGAGTACAACACCAAGGGCACCGCAAAGCACAAGCACCGCAGACACAAACCACGCAAGAATCTTTCCCCGTATCGTTCTCATGACTCTCTCCTCTTTCGTACTCCCGGTCGACGAGTGCCTCGTCCGTGGCGTTTTCGCGCTCCGAGTTCCCGCTCTTGCTCCCGTCTCTTTCGGAGCTTTCCCTCCAGGAGAGAGGATTTTCTCTCCGAAAAATGCTCCTTGCGACGCACTCACAGCGGGATCGATTTGCCATACCACACAGAAAACAAGCCACTCTCAGAAAATCAAACCATTTTGGATGCAAAATTTTTCGCTCCGCCCTTGTGAGAACCATCATAGCGGGGACTCGAAGAAACATGCGTTAGGGAGCCGTGAGAGTTCACTGTCCGAAAAGAGCGTTTCAGGGAAGCGGGAAGTGGAAGGAAGACATGCCGGCGCCAGGCCGGCAAAGGACACGACCGAACGGCTGCGCGGAAGCGAGGAGAGACGAAAGGGGCTCCCGGTTTTCGGGAGCCCCTTGTTCTGTCCTGTGTGCGTCCTCGTGCGGAAACGGTCCCTCCCGTTCCTCGCCCCGGACCCGGCGGGATTTTCCTTCCCGCTCACCGTCCGCGGGGAAACGCATCAGCGCATGGAGGCGGCCTCGCGCTTCCAGCCGTAGAGGAAGAGAGGCAACGCCGTCAGAGGCAGAAGCGCCGTGACGAACATGGTGGTGCCGAGACCGAAGTGGTCCGCCACGGCGCCGAGCGGCGACGTGACGAGCCCTCCGAGCCCCCAGGAAATACCCATGACGAGAGAACTCGCCATCCCCCTGGCCTGGGGGGAGAACTCCTGAGCCATGGCGGCGGTGATGGGCATGGTGGTGTTGAGCAGGGCCAATCCCGCCATGTAGAGCACCACGGACACGGTTCCCTTTGTGAGAGCCGCCGCGGCGAGCACCCCCGGAGAAAGGAGCAGCGCCCAGGTGAGCACCCGCTTGCGCCCCACCAGATCCGCCAGCTTGCCCGCCACGAGGGAGGAAAGCGTTCCCGCGAGCGTCACCGCGAAGAGCACGCCGCCCACCCGGGCCAGGCTTCCCCCCTGCTCCGTCACGACGAGAGGAAGAAAGAAGCGCAGTCCCTGAAAGGTGGTGTCCACGATGAAGGTCACGATCCACACGAAGTAGATCTTCCGGAACACGCCCGCAAGGCTCTTCCAGAAACCGTTTCTTCGGGATGTCCCGCTTCGGGCCGGCGTTCCCTCTCCCGCAAGGGAGGGGATGTTGCGGTACACGAAAAACCCGAGGATGATCGGAGGAATGACCACGGCGAGAGGAAGCAGCCGAAGCCCCACGGTCTTCACAAGGCCGATGGCGTAGAGCGGACTCAGGGAAGAACCGAACATGCCCGCGGCGCTGAAGATGGCGATGGTGAACGCCAGTCGTCCCGGCGGCGAAAGATGTCCCATGGCGGCGTTGCCCTGGGGATGATAGGCGGAGCTGCCCAGCGCCCAAAGGGCGACGAGCACCAGGGCGATCGCGTAGGACGGCGCCAGCGGAAGAAAGGCGATGGCCAGGGCCGTCAGGATCGGGCCGAGGATGATGAACACCGGAGCGGGAGAAAGATCCGCCAGATGTCCCAGGAGAGGCTGGGCCGTCATGTTCACGAAACCGGACATGGAGTTCAGGAACCCCGCCTGGGCGAGAGACAGGCCGAGGCGCGGCACGATCTCGGGCAGAAAGGCGGGCAGGAAGGCGGAGTGGAGATCGTTCAGCAAGTGTCCGAGGGACACCAGGTTCGTCTTGTAGAGGACGCTTCGCTCCTCGCTCCCGTTTTGTCTGTCGGGGCGGAGGCTGCTCTTCACGGAGGAATTCGTTTCGACACGGGCATTCATGTTCCGGACGGTCTCCTTTTCTCCCGTTCCGACGGAAACGGCACGATCCGCCCACGGGTCTCGGGTCCGGAACAGTATACGACAAAGGGCGATCTCCCAAACCGACCAAAGGGGAAACCGCCCGTCAGACCACCGTTTTTCTCCGAAAAGAAGAAAGTTATTCCTCTTCGCCGCCGGCGAAGACGTACCCTCTTCGGGAAATGGTGAGAATCACCTCGGGCTGTTCCGGATCCGTCTCGATCTTGCTCCGGAGATTTCTTACGTGCCAGCGCACCAGCCCCGTATCGGTCGTTCCCTGGGGAAATCCCCACACCTGCTGGAGCAGTTCCTGGCTGGAAAGCACCTCTCCCGCGTGGGTCATGAGGTAGGCCAGAAGGTCGCACTCGGTCTTGGTGAGGCGGATCTCTTCACCCCGCACGAAGGCCCGCCGCGACTCCAGGTTCAGAGCGACATCGCCGAGATCGACCATCTTCGCCTTGCCGTTTCCTCCGGGAAAAGCCGCCGCCGTCTCGGAAACGGCACGCTTGCCGCGCCGCAGCAGCGTGGAGACCCGGGCCAGCAACTCCTGAAGGTAGAAGGGCTTCACGAGGTAATCGTCCGCGCCGTGCTCCAGCCCGAGAACCCGGTCCGACACGGAGGAACGGGCGGTGAGAAAGAGCACCGGCGTGTCCGCCGTGTCACTGTGACGGCGAAGTCTCTGAAGGACCTGAATGCCATCCATGCGAGGCATGACGATATCGAGGATGATCAGATCCGGTCGGTGTTCGAGCGCCGCGGCAAATCCCTCGCTCCCCCCCGAAGCGGTGACCACGTGATAGCCTCTTTCGACAAGCCCCTTGCGCACCACTTCCACCAGGTCGGGATCATCGTCCACGAGAAGAATCTTCTGTGCCACGAGTCATTCCCCCCCTCTCTCCCTTGTTCGAAGACACCGCAGCGGCGAAAGGCCACTTTCCCCGAGACGCGGTTTTCAGCCATGTATTCTTCGTGATTCTCATGGTAGGGGAGAAGGTCCTTTTTCTGCGTTAGGGTTTTGTGAGAGTTTGTGCCGACAGTTCGAAAAAAGGACACTTTGAACCGGTGGAGAGAAAGCCTTCCCCTCATCCCCTTACAATGAGGGGATGAGGGGAAGGCGAATCGTGACCGTGGTGCCTTTGCCGAGTTCGCTCGCGGCGGCGATGCTCCCCCCGTGCGCCACGAGGATGCTGTGGGTGACCGAGAGCCCGAGCCCCATGCCCGAGGCGGGATCCGTGGAAAAGAAGGGATCGAAGATGTGGGGAAGATCCTGGGGATCGATGCCGCACCCGTCGTCCTCGATGGTGACCACCGCCTCACCGCCGCTCTTCTTCCCCCGCACCCACAGATGCCCCAGCGGGCGCTCCATGCGGTTCACCGCCTTCACCGCGTTGAGCAGCACGTTCACGAAGACCTGGAGCAACTGCTGGGAATCCGCGGAAACCCGGATGTCCGTCTCGACCTGCATGTCCATCTCCACGTTCGCCACGCGCTTTCGGTCGGAACAGGCCAGCTTCCACGATTCGGCGAGACACGACGCCAGAAGGACGGGCTCCACGCGGATCTCCCTGCGGCGCGAGAAGGATTTGAGCCCGTCTACAATGCGCTCCAGCCGTTCCGTGAGGCGCACGATGGCATTCACGTAATCCAACCGCTCCTCCAGGAGTTCCGCCTTGTTCTTGCGCCGCGGCGTGGTCAGGTTCTCCCGGAGCAGTTCCGCGTTCATGCGGATGGATGCCACGGGGTTGTTGATCTCGTGAGTCACGCCCGCCACCATGGTGCCCATGGTGGCGAGACGGTTCGCCTGTAGCGCTTGATTCATCTCCCCGAGCTGCGTCAAGAGCCGCCCCGCCTTGGCGAGCTCCACCTCCGTTTGCTTCACCGCGGTGATGTCCACGTGAACGCCGCTCATGCGCAGAGGGCGCCCCGCCTCGTCCCGGGCGGTCACCTTCGCCCGGGAGAGAACCCATTTTTGCGCTCCGTTTTTGGCGCGAACCCGGACCTGCACTTCGAAGAAGGCGATCGTTCCCTCCAGGTTGGCCCGGATCGCGCTCTCCACCATGGGAATGTCGTCGGGATGAACATAGCTTCGCCAGGAGTTCAGGTCCGCTGCTTCGATCTCGCTCGGATCGTACCCCAAAAGTTCCGCACAGCGGGGGCTATGATAGACCGTTCCCGCCGGGATGTCCCAATCCCAGTACCCCTCGCCGCTTCCTTCGAGAACCAGGCGAAACCGCTCCTCGCTCACCTCCAGGGCGTGACGGGTCACCACCAGATCCGTCACGTCGTTGGCGAAGACCGCCACGCGGAACACGCGCTCGTTCCGGAAGATGGGAACGACGGTCATGTCGAAGAACGTGCCGTCCGCGGCACGGTCACGGAAGGACACCCTGCTTCTCGAAGCGACGGCCTCCTCGAATCTGGCGCGGCGAGAGGCCGCCAGTTCGGGCGGAAAGAGATCGAACACCACCGTACCAAGCAGCGCCTCCAAGCTCTTGCCGAACCGAACGCAGCAGAGACGGTTCGGAAAGAGAATCCGCCCCTCCGGATCGAGCAGGATCGTGTAGATCGTGGCGGCATCGAGAAGCGTTCCCAGAGACTCCGCCATCTCCGCGGTCTCCAGGAGGTGGATCAGAAAGTCCGCCGATTCCAGAAAGCGGCTGTTCCGGGGAAGCAGCATCCGGCGCACGGAGTCTTCCGCGGCGGGACAAGTGCAGTCCTCCTCCCGGGAAGATTCGCCGCAGGACGCACACGGAGAGGACGCAACCTCCTCCGCGCCGTGCACCGATTCTCCGTTCCGTTCCTCCGGCCCCTCCGGACCGGAAACGACCGGAGCCCGCCCGTCCTCCTCGACCTCGTGCACCTGAAACACCTCTCCTCCACCCCGTGGGCGATTTCGTCCGTTTTCCGGGATGCGGTCGGCACCCCCTCCCCGACGAAGACCGACGCACAGCCGCGCAAGTCCTTCCGGGCCGTTTCCTCCAAAAACGCCGCCGAGAAAGAGGCGAATGCGAATGTGGAACCGGCTCTGTGGAGGCGCGCTCCGGACGGTCTTTTGGAACGATTCTTGTCTCCACTATACGCTCCCCGAGGCGAAAGCGCAAAAACGGAACCGTCGACGGGAGCGTCCGCGGGGAATCCCCCGAGACGCACATCGCCGCGGGGAATCCCCCGCGGCGATGACTTCATGGCCTGTATTTTTTCCCGTTCCGGGACGGGCGAGATCTAAAATCCCTGCTCTTTGTAGTAGCGTTCCGCACCCGGGTGGAAGGGGAACTCGATCTTCTCCGAGGCCGTTTTGAGCTCCAGCGCTTCGAGGGCCTTTACGGCCGCGGCCATCTCGTCCCGGTGCTCGAAGAGAAGTTTCGTCATGGTGTAGACCGTTTCCTCGGGAAGGTCCACCCGCACGACCATGGAGGTCATGGCCCCCACGGTGGGAATGTCCGTCGTGGCGCTCTTGTAGCTTCCTTTGGGGATGAGATACGCCTGGGTGCCGAAACGATCCCACATCTTCTTCAGAATCTCGTTTTCGAAAGGAAGAAGCACCACGTCGATCCGGCTCTCAAGATCCATGATGGCACTGAGGGGCAGCCCCGAGGAGACCACGTAGGCGTCCACGTGGCCGTCCGCCATCTGGTTGACGCCGTCCGCATAGGAGCTGTAGTTCACCTGTCCGCCCCAGGCGGTGAAATCCTCCTCGGTGACACCGTAGGCGTCCATGATCTGGCGCACCAGAAATTCCGTGATGTTTCCCCGAGCAAGCGTGGCATAGCGGAAGGGAAGCTTCTTGTTGAAGAGATCACCCACGGTGGTGATGCCGTTCTTGTCGGCGAAGTCCTTGCGAATCACGAAATAGACGTACTGGGGATAGAGATGAGCCAGCAAACGGACGTTCTCGAGACTCTGCCCCTTGAACGGTCCCTCGGGGTCGACGGACATGCCCGGATAGAGCACGGTGAAGGCCACGTCCACCTTCCCCTGGCTCATGTTGACCAGGTTCGGAATGGACCCCCCCGTGGTGACCGACACGGGAATGCCGTTCTTGCCGAACTCTTCACCCATGACGCCCCCCATGGCGTTCCAGATGCCCCCCGACGCGGCCGTGGCAAAACGGAGCGGTGCGTCCGCACACGCCATCGACGCACTCAGGAGCGCCACCATCAGAGCCACCGCACAGCAAAGATTCCGACGCATTCCCGTTCTTCTTCCAATCACATGAAGCCCCCCCTTCGTTTTTCCCCTCCGCATCGCCCGAACCCCCCGGACGCTGCACGATCTCTTCAGAGGAGAAACCACTCCCTCACTCGATGAAACAGGTTGTTAACAGAAGTCATTATACCCGCCCCACCGCTGCGAGCAAGATGCAAAACTCATGCATCATTTTCGTCATACTCCCCCAGAGCGATCACGGGATCGGAATCGGGCTCTCCGGAACGCCCGCTCCCGGGAGCGGCACCGTACGCTGGACGAATCTTTTAGGGAACCTCTGAATAAGGCTGCGTCAGCCCCGCAGGGCGCCTCGCAGAGCCTGATGCGACCCGAGTTCAAGGGCAAGCGAAAGATCTTTATTCAGAGCTTCCTTAGAACAGTTCTTTTCTCCACGCGACACTTCCGAGGACAAAACACCACACAACGGAGGCCGTTGTGGAAAATTTGTAAGATTTTTGTTTCGAAAGCTCTTCTGGATCACCTTGGTATTCCAGAAGGAACTGTGGTACAATTCCTCCGTTGTTTCGGTTTTTCCCTTTTCCTGCGATGAAAAACACCGCTACTCCGCTTTTTCTTCTGACACGGCTCCACCGTCAGATATCAAGGAGATCCGTCTCGTCTTTTCATCGCCCAGGCTTTGTCGTTTTTCTGCACTTCTTGACCATAAAACTATTCTTTCGTACTATGCATACCGTCATCCCTACGGCATTTCACATCCGAAAGGAGGAGTCGGCATCATGAGAAAGTTTCTGGTAGCAGCACTTGCGGTCATTCTTGTTCTCGGTACGCTCGGCACGGGATTCGCGGCGAAGGAGGGGTGGCCCGATCAGCTCCGGTTCATGGCGGGGCCTCCCGGAGGCAACTGGTTCGCCATGGGCGGAGCCATGGCGGATCTGTGGACGAAGGAAGTCCTCCAGACCACCAGCAGCACCGGCGGCGGCGTGGCGAACATCGTGAACGTGAACGCCGCGAAGGCGGACATGGGGCTCTCCGTGACCTCCATGATGGGCGCAGCGGCAAAGGGAGAGGATCCCTACAAAGAGGTCCTCGGCAACGCGGGGCTCTTCGCGAACCTCTACCGGCAGTACACCTACTTCATCATGCGCAAGGACTACGCGGAAAAGAACGGCATCAAGACGCTGGGCGACGTCATGGAGAAGAAGCTCCCCATCCGCTTCGCCACCCTGAAACCCGGCACGGCCTCGGAATTCGTCATCAAGTCCATTCTCCAGAAGGGATACGGCGTCTCCTGGGAGGACATCAAGAAGTGGGGCGGCTCCGTGGAGTTCAGCAACTACGATGACGGCGGCAATCTCCTCGCCGACAACCATCTGGACTGCTTCGCCTTCGCCGTGGGGCGGGCCGCGTCGGTGGTCATGAAGATCGAGAGCCAGACGGAGGTGGTACTCCTTCCCGTGGACGAATCGGCCCGGAAGGCCATGGCGGACGCCTACGGCACCACCACCTTCG
Source organism: Aminiphilus circumscriptus DSM 16581 (assembly GCF_000526375.1). Lineage (NCBI taxonomy): Bacteria > Thermotogati > Synergistota > Synergistia > Synergistales > Aminiphilaceae > Aminiphilus > Aminiphilus circumscriptus. The sequence goes on from NZ_JAFY01000002.1 coordinate 105,864, forward strand.
ACATCGAGCCCGGCATCTACAAGAGCGTCACCGAGCCCGTTCCCGTCGTGGGAGACTACACCTGCGTCGTCATCCGCCAGGACCTCCCGGAGGACCTCGTCTACGAGCTGGCGAAATCCCTCTGGGGCGGAAAGGCCACCATCGCCTCGGCCATCAAGGACCTGGAGGAGCTGGATCCCAAAGAGGCCATTTCCGTGGGCGTCCCCGCTCATCCCGGCGCGGTGAAGTTCTGGAAGGAAGCCGCGGGCAACTAGGACATCGGGCACCGGGGCAGCAAGAGACGAACAGGGCGGGAAGAATTCCCGCAGATGTTTCCCCGGGAATTTCGAAGGCACCGCCCCTCCGGGCGGAGGAGCAGCGTCGGGCGGGCGGCCTCGAAGGGCATCCCGCCCTGTTCATCTTCCGATCCGGTTTCCATTCCACGAGCGGGATCTCCCGCACCCGCGGAACAGGCTCACCGAAACGGGTGACGAAAAGAGAAGGAGGACTCGGCCACATGCGGGAACTTACGGGCAGGACCAAGCAGTTCATCTACGTCTATGTGATTCTCATGGGATGCTTCCATCTCTACACGGCCATCTTCGGCTCCTACGAGGCCTATCTCCAGCGGGCGATCCATCTCTCCTGGGTGCTGCCCCTCGGCTTTCTCCTCTATCCGGCCACGAAATCCGCTCCCAAGGACAGCATCCCTCTCTACGACTGGATTCTGGCCGCCCTCTCCGCCGTTCCTGGGCTGTACGTGATGCAAAACTACAGCAACATCGCCATGCGCATCGTCCAGGTGGACCCGGTGACGACGGTGCAGATCGCCCTGGCCTTTCTCCTCACGGTACTCCTCCTGGAGGGTACGCGGCGAGTGGTGGGCTTTCCTCTGGCGCTCATCGCGGCGTTCTTCGCGGGATACATGTACTTCGGCCACCTGCTGCCGGGAATCATGAAGGGACTCTCCTTCACCATCCCCGAGGTGGCGGAGCAGCTCTTCCTCACCGACGAGGGCATCTACGCCATTCCCCTCGGCGTCTCCGCCACCTTCGTCATGGTCTTCCTCATCTTCGGCGGCTTTCTCGAAAAAAGCGGCATCGGGGCCTACTTCATGGAGTTCGCCCAGGCCTTCGCGGGCACCACACCGGGCGGCCCGGCGAAGATCGCCGTGGTGAGTTCCTGTCTCTTCGGCTCCATCTCGGGCTCCGCCGTGGCGAACGTGTACGGCACGGGGACCTTTACGATTCCCCTGATGAAACGCCTGGGGTACGCCCCCTACTTCGCGGGGGCCGTGGAGGCCGTGGCGAGTTCGGGAGGACAGATCATGCCGCCCATCATGGGAGCCGGAGCCTTCATCATGGCCTCCCTCCTGGGAATCCAGTACGGCAGAATCGTCATCGCCGCCATCGTGCCCGCGCTGCTGTACTACGCGGCGGTGTTTCTCATGGTGCACCTCCGGGCCCTCAAACGGGGGCTCAAGGGACTTTCACCGGAGGAACTTCCCTCCAAGCGGGGCGTGGTGAAACGCCTCTACAACCTGATTCCCATCGTAGGACTCGTGTGGATGCTCATGACGGGGTACTCGCCCATGCTCTCGGCGGTGCTCGGCATCGGCATGGCCTGGCTCGTCTCCCTTCCGAGCAGGGAGCACCGCATGGGGCCGAAGGCGATCCTCGACGCCATCTACGCCGGAGCGAAGAACATTCCCGTGGTGGGCATCGCCTGCGCCTCCGCGGGCATCATCGTGGGCTCCGTGGCACTCACGGGCTTCGGCTTCAAATTCGTGGGGTTCATCTTCTCCTTCGCGGGAAACATTCCCTTCCTGGCACTGCTCCTCATCATGCTCATCTCCCTCGTCCTCGGAATGGGGCTCCCCACCACGGGCGCCTACATTCTCGCGGCGGCCCTGGGCGTTCCCGCGCTGGTGAAGATGGGGTTTTCCCCCCTGAGCGCCCACATGTTCGTCTTCTACTTCGCCATCGTCTCGGCCATCACGCCCCCTGTGGCGCTCGCGGCCTACGCGGCCAGCTCCATCGCCGGGGCAAGCCCGAACCAGACGGGTTTCCAGGCCATGCGCCTGGGCATTCTGGCCTTCATCGTCCCCTTCGCCTTCTGCTACGACCCATCGCTGCTCCTGCAGGGAACGGCCCTGCAGAACCTCGCCGCCGTGGCGGGAGGCGCCACAGCGGCCCTGGCGATGGGCTTCGCCATGGAGGGCTATCTGGCGGGACTGCTCTCCCTGTGGCAGCGAGGGATCTTTCTCCTTGCGGGACTGGCCTGCCTCACGCCGCTGTACACCCTCAAGGGGGCGGGCATCGCCCTGACCATCGCAGGTATGGCGCTCTTCTGGGGAAAGGGACCGAAGCAAACACCCCGGACACCCGCACAAGCGGCGTAACCCGAAGGAAACCGACACAGCGCAACCGCGACACGGACACGAACCTCCCGAAAAGAACGCGACAACACCGACAGCACTCCGGTCCGACCGGCGACACGAAAAAGGGCGAGAGAGGCCGCAATGTGCGGCCTCTCTCGCCCTTTTGGAAAGTCCTCTGAAAACGTCCTCGCCGGATTCGCCCGCTTGAAAACGGCTCACAGGAATTCCGCGGCGGCTTTCACAAGGATTCCTCGGGTCTCTTCCTGTTTTCCGTCACAGCTTTTCTCTAGGCAAGAGTCCTTCCTTGCATCCTCTTCTCATGATGACTTTTACACACTCTTGAGCGCATACTCCGCCGCAACTCCCTCACGTGCCTCTTCATCATGCGTGCATACGTGAGAGCGGCTACATGGTTGCATGAGGGCTGGTGTTGCGCGACGGAGGCCCCCCGCACCTCTTTCTTTACCGGCTGACCTCCAGGCGCACCTGCACGGCCGTGTCGGGGAAATCCGTGAAGAAACCGTCCACGCCGAGAGCGATCCACTTGCGGTATTCCTCCCGGGGATCGCCGTTGTATTCCGCCGCGAGATACTTGGCCTCGTTGCGCATGGTGTAGATGTGCACCGCAAGCCCTGCCGCGTGGGCATCCTGCAACAGGTTCGTCTCGGGCTGAAGCTTGTTGTCCTTGTCCCTGGCGAGGATGAGTTCTTTCCACGGTCCGATGCCGTAGGCGTAGGTGGCGATCTCCTTCAGCATCTCCGGCGTGGCCATGTTCCGGTAGGTGGTGGTACCTCCCTTGGCGAGCACGCATCCGGGTTTCATGTCGTACTCGTCGAAGAGCTGGATGAGGCGGATGTTCGTCTTTCCCTTCAGTTCCTTCAGGTTATCGATCTCGAAGGACTGGATGAACACGGGAGCGTCGGCCCGGTCGTAACCGTTCTGCTTCAGGACCGCCAGAAGGGGCTCTTCAAGGGAGAGACCGATGGCATCATGGTAGGAGGGATGTTTGGTCTCGGGATAGATGCCGATGACCCGCCCCTTCTCCTTTTCCTTGGCTTTGACGAGGCTGATCATCTCCTGGAAGGTGGGAATCTCGTAGAGCCCGTCCTTGGAGTGATCCCGAAAATCCGTCCGCTCCTTCACCCGCAGGGTCTTGATCTCCGCAAGGGTGAAATCCTCGGCGAACCATCCCTCTTCCTCCACGCCGTCGATGACGACCTTTTTCTTTCTGTCGGGGAATTTCTTCGCCGCGTCCGTGGTGGCGCCGATTTCGCACTCATGACGGCAGATGAGCACTCCGTCTTTGGTGGAGACAAGGTCGGGTTCCACATAGTCCGCGCCCATCTCGATCGCCAGTTCGTAGGACCTGAGGGTGTGCTCCGGCACGTAGCCGCAGGCCCCCCGGTGGCCGATCACCAGGAAACGCTTCCCCATCTCCTCCGCGGCGGCCATTCCCGCCAGGAGACACACCACCAGCAGAGCCAGGAACATGTTCCGCTTCATCATCTCTCCTCCTCGTTCTCCGGGACACGAGTCCCCATGCGTCTTCCCCCACATCCGGAGGAAGCGGAGACAGCATAGGGATTTCCCGTTTCAGCGCAATGGAGAAACGATGACTCTTTTCTTGCAGCGCAGGCACATTTCTTCTCCGGAAACGTCAGGAAAGCGTTACGCCTCCGGAACAGTAGCTTCGGAAAAGCACGGCTTCAGGCGTTTCCGTTCTCCCGCGCTCCGCCCTGTCCGTCGAGCCAGGCGAGAAAGGCATCGGCGGAAAAGGCTGTCATCCCCGCCTCGAAGAGCAGGTCCGCCATGGAAAAGGCGGGATCCAGCGGCGGCTGCGGCAGAGAGGGGATGGCCACGCAACGCATGCCCGCCCGGACCGCCGCTTCCACGCCGTACTTGGCGTCCTCCATCACCACGAGGGAATCCGGAGGAAGCGCAAGGCGTCGCGCCGCCTCCAGAAAGATGTCCGGCGCGGGTTTGCCCCGGGGCACCTCCTCGGCGGAGAGCCGAAGGGGGAAATGGGCGTCGATGCCCGCCACGGCAAGGACTTCGTCGATGACGGACGGGGACGACCCGGAGGCGATGGCCAGGGCGAGCCCTCGCTCCTCCAGAAGGGGGAGCAGGCGCCGCATCTCGGGAAAGGCAGGGGTGTTCCGCCGGGCCAGATCCAGGTAGATGGCGTTCTTTTTCTCCAGAAGCACCTCCGGTCCGTCGGGAAGGTTGTAGTCCCGGTGGAGTTCCTCCATCATCAGGAAGTTGCTGTACCCCACGTACTTCTTCTTCATGTCCGGATGAAAGGCGACGCCGTACTCCTCCAGCAGGATTCGGTCCGCCTCGAAATAGTTGTCCTCGCTGTCCACGAGGGTGCCGTCCAGGTCGAAGATCACCCCCGCAAGAGGAGGCGCGGCGAAGGGACGAATCCGGCGGCAGAACTCGATGCGGTTTCCCTCGGGATCCGTGAGAGTGAACTCCCGGAAGCCGTCCCCGGTGTTCCGGGGGGGCGTCAGGTTCGGAGCGCCCAGGGCGCGCAGGCGCTCGTATTCGCCCTCCACCGAATCCACCTCAAGGGAGAGATGCCCTTCTCCGGCGACGGCTCCGTCCGAAACAGCGGGAATCTTTTCGGGATCCGCCGTCGAGAGCAGCTCCACCACCGCGTCCCCGCGGCGCAGAAAGACCGTCCGAAGTCCCGGCGTATTCCGGCTCGAATACCGGTACTCCGTCGCAAAATCCAGCATGGTCCGGTAGAACAGTTCCTGGGCGTAGAGGTCGCGCACGACCAGGCCCACATGATGCATTCGCATGGCCTCAATCCTTTCATTGTGAAGGGGAGAGGGCATTGCGCCCGCTCCCCTTCGAGATCGCTCCGTCAGTGACGGGTCTTGTCGGGGTAGGGGGGGCGCACCGGACGCACCGGCGGATTCGCCTCAAGCTGTTCCAGAACGATGCGGATGGCCGCATCGAGCTGGGGATCCCCTCCGTCGAGCACCGCCCGAGGATCCTGCTCCACCTCAACGTCGGGGGCGATGCCCACGTTCTCCGCCACCCAGCCTTCATCGCTCCAGATGCCGAGGGAGGGCGCGGTGACCCATCCGCCGTCCATCAGGGGTGGATAGGAAGAGATGCCCACGAGACCGCCCCAGGTGCGCTTTCCCACCAACGTGCCGAGGCCGAGCCTGCGAAAGGCCCAGGGAAGCATGTCCCCTCCCGATCCGGCGCACTCGTCGATGAGCATGACCTTCGGGCCGGGCACGAAGGTCCCCGGTGCGGTATAGTCCATGCCGGGGCGCAGGGCCACCCCGGCGGTGAAGTTCCGGCGCAGCACGTCCAGCACGTAGTCCGCGAACTGGCCGCCTCCGTTGCTCCGCACGTCCAGGATCACCCCGTCCCGGGGCGCCTGGGCGAAGAAGTAGCGCTTGAAGAACTCCTGCCCCGCTCCGGCGGTGTTGGGAAGATACACGTACCCCACCCGTCCGTTCGTGGCGGCCTCGACTCTGCGGACGTTTCCCTCCACCCAGGAGCGGAGGCGCAGCGCCCGGTCCGAGGCGACGGGGACCACCGTCACGGTGCGGGGTTTCGTTCCTTCCGGGTCCTCCGCCACAACCAGCTCCGTCGCCCGCTCCGCAGTCTGTTCGAAGAAGGCGTACACGTTGTCCGAGCCTCGCACCTCCCGGCCGTTGACCCGGAGGAGGTAGTCCCCCTCCTTCACGTCCACTCCGGGTTCCGCGAGGGGTGCACGCAGGTCGGGGTTCCAGTTCAGTCCGCCGTAGATCCGGGCAAAGCGGTACCGCCCGTTCTCCACGGCGAAGTCCGCGCCGAGCACCCCCGGTTTCGCCGACTCCCCGTCCTCGGGGATATCGCCGCCGAAGATGTAGAGATGCCCCACCCGCAGCTCCGAGAGCATCCAGGCGAGAAGACGGTTCAGGTCGTTCCGGCAGGCCAGGTGAGGCAGGAAGGGAGCGTACTTGGCCCGCACGGCCTCCCAGTCCTGGCCGTGCATGCCGGGATCGTAGAAATAGTCGCGGTTGATCCGCCAGGCCTCGGTGAACATCTGGGCCCACTCCGCCCGGGGCTCAACGGGAACGCGAACGCCCTCCAGGGGAAGCGGCTTGCCGTCCCCCCGCCCTCCCGAGGCGGACAGAATGCTCCACCCCGCCTCTCCGGCGACGAGCATACGCTTGCCGTCCGCGGAAATCCGGTATCCCCTCAGGGAGGGAAGCACGCCCGTCTCCTCCCGCTCCTTCAGGTCGAAGGAGAAGAGGGCCGTGCGGAATCCCGTCTCGGAGGGAACGGTACGGGTGTAGAAGATCTTCCCCGGCCCGCCCGCCTGAAGATCGTCCAGCGCCCCCGGCGGAACGGGGAGGGGCAGGATGCGGCCCGCCAGTCCGTCCACATCCACGGAGATGGGAGGAACGGAGGGCTTGTCCTTCCGCGCCGCCTTGTCCGCGCTTTCGGGAACGTCGGCGCTCGCCGCCGGAAGATCCGGAGAAAGAGGAGCGTCCGTCGAAACGGGGAGGGCCTCTCCGAAGGGGCCGGCGCCGGAAGCGTTTTCGCCGCCGGGAAGCGGCGTTCCTCCGTCGCCGTTCTCTTTTCCGCCCTCCTCCTTTGCCTCGTCCTTTTTGTCGCCGTCCTCTCCCTTGCCCGCCTTCTCCGCCTCGTCTCCTCCGTCGTCGCCCGGGTCCTCACCTTTTTTCTCCGGCGCTCCGCCGGAGAAGGCGGCTTCCTCGTCGCTCTCGGGGGCCAGCGGCGAAGGCGTTTCCGCGGCGAGCACCGCCGCGTAGACCGCCCGGGTCACGTTCATGTCCCGGGTGGACATGTCGAGGCCGAACTTGGCAGGCCCCGCGTCGGTGGAGCCGAAGAAATAAAGGTACTTGCCGCTCCGGTCGAAGACGGGACAGGACACGTCCCCGGCGCCGTCGGTGATCCGGAAGGAACGGTCCTGTTCCAGCGAGTAGAGATGGAGCTGCTCCAGGCCGCTCTTCTCGTTCAGCGTGTAGGCGATCCACCGGGAATCCGGGGACCATTCGGGGGTGCGTCGCTTGCCCATGCCGAAGAGAGGTTCCGCGGCGATCTTCTTCGCCCTGGGAGGATCGGGGAGAAACGCGAGATCCGACGAGAGCGGGTCCGCACTCGCCGCGGCGGCGCAGAGCGAGGACAGGTCGATCCAGTAGAGATTCCAGTCGTTGTCGCGGTAGGCGAGTTTCGTGCCGTCGGGGGACCAGGAGGGGGACTCGTAGAAACCGCGCCCGTCGAGGGGAACGGACCAGACGGGTCCTTTGCCGTCCTGCCGCCGCAGCAGCAGGGAATACTCTCCGGTGAGGTCCGCGAACCAGGTCACGAAACGCCCGTCGGGAGACCAGAGGGGCCACCGATCGTGCACTCCCGGCGACGCGGAGAGATTCCGAGGCTCCCCCTTCTCGGCGGGAACGGTGACGATGTCCCCCCGGAGGGCGAAGAGCGCCCGGGCTCCCGACGGAGAGATGGCCGCTCCCTGGATGAAATCGGCCCCCTTCGCGTAGCGCTCCCGGGTCTCCGGAAGATCCGCGGGAACGGAGAGCGGCAGAGGAAGCGTCGCGCCTCCGGAGAGGTCGTAGCAGTGGAGCAGCCCCGCCTGTTCGTAGACGAGACGCTCCTCCGTGCCGGAAAAGGAGAGCACGGGAAAGTCGTCGTGCCGAGTGAGCTGGCGCAGGTCCTTCGTGGCGGGATCGTAGGAGTAGAGGTTGAATTCCCCTCTCCGGTCGGAGCGGAAGTAGATGCGTCCCCCGATCCACCGGGGGTCAGCGTCGTTGCACCCGCCCTCGGGCTTGGGCACCGCCACCGCCTCGCCGGAGGCCATGTTGTAGAGCATCAGGGTGGAGATCATGCCGCCGCGGTAGTCCTTCCAGACGAGAAAGGCCGGGGGAAGGGGGTTGTAGGCGATTCTCGTCCCTCCCGGTTCCAGGGAAGCCCGGAACGCCTGGGGAAGGGGCATGCGCCGGGGAAAACCGCCCTCCACGGGAACCGCATAGAGCTGATATTCCCGGTTGAAACGGCTCTCCCGATTCGTGACGAAGAGCACCGTGCGTCCGTCGGCGGAAAACTGCTGCACCAGATCGACCGCACCGTGCCAGGTGATGCGGCGCAGGGCTCCGCCTTCCGCGGGAAGAACGTACACGTCGATGTTGCCGTTCCGCTCCAGGCTCACCGCGAGAAGGCGTCCGTCGGGCGAAAAAACCGGAGCCCCCACCACGCGCCCCTCGGCGGTGAGACGCCGGGGGAAGGGAAGCGCCCCGGAGGTGCCGAAGGGTGCCCCCGGAGGCAACTCCACGCCCCAGAGATCCTCCCCGTAGACGAAAGCGAGCCGGTTGCCCGAAAGGGCCGGTGCGGTAAGCATCCGGGTCGCGCCGGCGGGGCCGGGAAGCGACGTCGAAAGCGCTCCTCCTCCCGCAGGCAGCAACGCGCCGGAGCGCCCGGTTTTTCCGGAGGGGGAATCTCCTGAAACCGGCGCGCTCGAAACGACATCCCCGGAGGTGTCTTCCAGAGAGGACGCCTCGGAAACACACTCCAAGGAGGCGATTCCGCCCAGGAAAAGCCAAAGCAGCGCAATGCCGACGAGAAGAGCGCTTCGTTCCCGCAGCCGTCGCATCCAGACTCTCTTCGTCATGGTTTCAACTCCCTTCGGCATCTCAAAATCTCAAAAAAGCGGAGAACATCTGCACGGATGTCTCCTCACGACCGATCACGCACACCCCACGGAACGCTCCCGCCGGGACGCGACACGAGAATGCTTCGACCCTCTTCGAAAACAACTTTAGGGAAGCTCTGAAGAAAGATCTTTGGCTTTTCCTTGACTCGGGTCGCGTCAAGCTCTGCGAGGCGCCCTGCGGGGCTGACGTAGCCTTATTCAGAGACTCCTTAGGAAATGCGCGTCACCAGGGTTCCCACACCCTCGACGGTGACGGCGATCTCGTCGCCCCGCTGAAGGGGACCCACTCCGCTGGGCGTCCCCGTGAGGACCACGTCGCCGGGATAGAGAGTCATGAAAGAGGAGATGTAGCTCAGAATGCGCGCCACGGGAAAGATCATCAGGGACGTGCGGGAATCCTGGGCGACCCGGCCGCTCACCACCGTGCGGATGCCCACGTCCCGGGGATCGAGATCCGTCTCGATCCAGGGGCCGAGGGGGCAGAACTTGTCCGCCGACTTGGCCCGGATCCACTGCAGATCGTTCCGCTGGCACTCCCGGGCGGTGAGATCGATGCCGATGGTGTAGCCCAGCACACACCGGAGCACTTCGTCCTCGGACACGTTCTTGAGCACGCACCCCACCACCGCCGCCAGCTCTCCCTCGTAATGGAACTCCTTGGTGAAGGGCGGATAGGGGATGCTCTCGCCGGGATCCGCAAGCGCGTTGGGCGCCTTGAGGAAGAGCCCCGGCTCCTTGGGAAGGTTCTCCGCGTCGTTCTCCATCTCCTTGATGTGATCCACGTAGTTCCGCCCCACGCAGACGATCTTCGTGGGATTCGCCGGAGCCTTCAGAACCACCTTGTCCAGGGCGTAAGTGTTCCCCGTGCGCTCGCCGCCGGGACCGTTGGTGACGATGATGCGCTCTTCCTCCAAAATGCCCCACAGGGCAGCACTGCCGGGGGGGTGAACTTGACGAGTTTCATGGTATCGAACGACCTCCTTCGTTTTCGTTGCCTGCTGTCGTCTGCGCGCTCCCGAAGGAAATCGCGCCTTTTCACACCGTGTCCTTTTCCCGGGCGGGAAGCATGCTTTCCGCAACAAACCGCACCGGCGTCTTCTTCAGAACCGCTCCGGCGGTTTCATGGCGACCATGATACCCCACGGAGCATGGGAATGCATCAGCCCCCCGTCACCTCCGCCCGGGAGAAGAAACGCCGGAGAAACGGCTCCGATTCGGCGAGCAGCACCCCCGAGAGAATCACCACACCACCGAGGACGACCTGGGCGTTGAGCACCTCCTGCCCCAGCAGAATGGCGATGACGTAGCCGAAGGGACTCTCCAGGGAGAGCAGGATCGCCGCGTGGGTCTCCGGACTGTACCGCTGCGCCATGTTCTGCACCAGAAAAGGGATGGCGGTGACGCAGAGCGCTACGTAGACCACGCCGCCCCAAATCTTCGGAGACAGCCCACCGAAGTGCGGCATCGGCTCGAAGAGCGCCGCCGCGAGCACCAGAAAGACCGCCGTCGCCGCCATTTGCACCCCCGTGAGCCCAACGGGATCCATGCGGCGACTCAGGTTTCCGACGATGAGCACGTGGAGGGCGATGCCCAGGGCAAGGAGCAGGGAGAGACCATCCCCCATCCCCCAGGCCATGGAGGGAGTAAAGGCCATGATGAGCAGTCCCGTCGTGGTGAGCAGCGCCGCCACCGTGGCCACCGCCCCGGGCCATCGCCGGTAGAAGAGCGCGTAGAGAAAGGGAACCATGGCCACGTTCGATCCGGCGATGAAGGACTGCTTTCCCGCAGTGGTAAGCTGCAGTCCGAAAATGTGGGCGAAGAAGACAAATCCCAGAAAGACGCCGAGCCCTCCGGCAAGAACCATCTGCTTTCGGTCCAGGGCGGCCATGCGCCGCCACAGCACGCAGGCGAGAAACAGGGCGCTCAGAGTGAAGCGCACCGCCAGAAGCCACATGGGGGAGATGGTCTTGAGGAGCCAGGAACTCACTCCGAAGCCGGATCCCCAGAACACGGCGATGACGAGCATGGCCATGTCCGCCAGGAGGATCGTCCGCACATCCCCGCTCCGCCGCTTGCGTTCCGCTTCCATGAAAGACCTTCCTTTCCCCCGTTCCCGTGCGGCACCCACAATGAAGCTCCGTGTGCGACACACGCGAGCCCGCTTCGCGACCTCGCGCCCCCTCGGGAAGGGACGTTCCGTTTCGTCCTACCGCTTACCGCAGTGCGCTCGCTTCCGGAGAGCGCCCCTGAAGAAACACCGTGAAACAGCACCCCGAAAAAGGCGACGCACTGGAACGCTAGGCGGATTTCCCACCGATTCCCAAAATGTCCGTACCGAGAAAGGGCGACGCCGCCAACTCGGACCGGGACATGTAGAGCGGATGGGCCAGACAGAGTTCCAGCACCTGTTCCCGCAGGCGCGCCTGTTCGTCCTCCCCCGGCTCCTCCGGAGCGAGCATGCGGGCCATGATGTCCCCCACGATCTCCACATCCGCCACGGAAAATCCGCGGCTCGCCACACCGGCCGTGCCGACGCGGATGCCGCTCGTCTCCGTGGGCTTTCGGGGATCGAAGGGAATCAGGTTCATGTTCACCGTAATGCCCACCTTTTCCAGCCGCATCTCCGCCTCCCGGCCCGTGAGAGAGGTGTTCCGGAGATCCACGAGGAAAAGATGATTGTCCGTGCCGCCCGACACGAGGGCGAAGCCCCGTTCCTGAAGGCGTTGCGCCAACGCCGCCGCACAGGCCGTCACCCTGCGGGCGTACTCGCGGAAGGCCTCGGTGGCGGCGAGTTTGAACGTGAGGGCCTTGCCCGCCATGATCTGGGGAATGGGGCCGCCCTGAATGCCCGGAAAGATGGCCTTGTCCACCGCGGCGGCGAACTCCTTCCGGCAGAGGATCACACCGCCCCGAGCGCCCCGGAGCGTCTTGGTTGTGGTGAAGGTCACGAAATCCGCGTGCGGCACGGGACTCGGATGGACCCCCGCCGCGACGAGTCCGGCGATGTGAGCCATGTCCACCAGGAAGTAGGCTCCCACCTCCCGGGCAACCGCGGCGAGGCGCGGAAAATCGAGCGTCCGCGGATAGGCGCTGGCGCCGGCGATGAGCAGACGGGGGCGCACTCTGCGGGCGATGTCCGCCACCTCATCGTAGTCGAGACACCCCGTCTCCCGGTTCACGCCGTATCCCTCGGTGACGAAGAACTTGCCGGAGATGTTCGCCTTGCTTCCGTGGGACAGGTGTCCTCCATGACGGAGATCCATGCCGAGGATGGTATCCCCGGGATTGAGGACGGCCAGAAACACCGCGAGGTTCGCGTTCACCCCCGAATGGGGCTGCACGTTGGCGTGCTCCGCGCCGAAGAGGGCCTTGGCCCGCTCGATGGCGAGGCTCTCCACCACGTCCACGAAACGGCAGCCTCCGTGGTAGCGTTTTCCCGGATAGCCTTCGGCGTATTTGTTCGTCAGGACCGACCCCTGGGCTTCGAGGATCACCTCGGGGACGAAATTCTCCGAGGCGATGAGCTCAATGGTGAGATTCTGTCTGGCCTTCTCTCCCTCGATGGCCGCGGCCAGCTCGGGATCCATGTAGTGCAGCAACTGCATCGTTCTCCACCTGCCCTCTTTCAGGAAATCTGCGTCTGGATTTCTCTCGACCGGCGCGCATGTCATCTTACCATTTCCCGTATCTTCGATATACTTTGAGAACACACCGGCCGGAAAAAATCGTGTTTTTCCGAGGGCTCCCGGGAATGCCGCGTCCGAAAGGAAAGACTGCTTCCCTTGCGAAGCCACCCGACACAACCGGAGACGCGCCGCGAAGGACTCCCGGAACGATCGTTTCGCGAACGGAGCGCACACACCTGGGGCAAACGGAGCAAGGCACCCCCGGCGGCAAACTCCCGGGAAGCCGCCGCGCCCCGTTGGGTCTGACACGGCCGACCTACAAAAATCACCGAAGAGAGGGCGAAAAACAACCATGAAGAGGACCGCGAGAGGACAGGACCTTGTCGTGAACGGCCCCCGGCTCCTGCAAAGCCTGGAGCGGCTGGGGCGCATCGGATGGAACGGCGAAGAGGCGGGCATTACGCGCCTGGCCTTCTCCGACGAGGACAGACAGGCCAGACGGTTCTTTCTGGACGAACTCGCCGCGTCGGGATACGCCTGCCGCATCGACGCCGCGGGGAACATCTTCGGCGTCCGCCCGGGCGGGGCGGGCGAGGACGCTCCGGTCACGATGGGCTCTCACCTGGACACGGTGCGTCAGGCGGGCGCCTACGACGGCGCCTACGGCGTGCTGGCCGGACTGGAGGTGCTCCGCACCCTCGACGATCTGGGCATCGCCACGAGACATCCCCTGGCGGTGGCGAACTTCGTCAACGAAGAGGGCGCCCGTTTTCAGCCGGACATGATGGGAAGCATGATTCTTTCGGGGGCACTCTCTCTGGAAGAGGCCCGGACAAAGCGAGACGACGCGGGCATCTCCGTGGGAGAGGAGCTGGACCGCGGCAACTACGCCGGGGCGGATCGGGTTTTTCCTGGAAAGTACCTGGAACTCCACGTGGAACAGGGCCCCATCCTCGAAGCGGAGGCTCTCCAAATCGGCGTGGTGGAGGGCGTGCAGGGCATCGCCTGGTGGCAGGGGTTCTTTCTGGGACAGGCCGCCCATGCGGGGTGCACGCCCCTTGCGCTCCGCAAGGACGCCCTGCTCGGGGCGGCGGATCTCGCCCTGGCGGTCCGGGCTCTCGCGGAAGAACTCGGGGACGGCTCGGTGGCCACCATGGGGCGCTGCGCTCCCGAGCCGGACGTGATCAACGTCGTGCCCGGGGGCGCCCGCTTCACGCTTGATTTCCGCAGCTACGACCCCGAGCGGTTCGAACGAGGCAAGATCCTCGTGGAGGAACTGGTGCGGAGCGTGGCCTTCCGGAACGGACTCGAATACCGCCTCGAACAGGTGGCGAACGCCCTTCCCGTGCGCTTCGATCCGACCCTCGTCGCCCTGGTGGAGCAGAGCGCCCGGGAACGGAGGTACACCTACCGCCGCATGCGGAGCGGCGCCGGACACGACGCCCAGCTTCTGGCTCCGGTCTGCCCCGCGGCGATGCTCTTCATTCCCTCCGTCGGCGGCGTGAGCCACACCCCGAAGGAGTACTCCACCCCGGAGGATCTCGTCCGGGGAGCGAACGTGCTCCTCTCCTGCGCCCTCGCCCTGGCGGAGCCGCTCTAGTCTTCCCGGAACAACTCGGAGTGCGAAACCCGCGGCGGGAATTGTCCACACCGCCGCGGGAGAAACCGTCGGAGCATCATCATTCGTGCGCGCACGCGGTCCGCTTTCGCTCCATCGGACAGGGGCGCCGCCGGACGCTATCCCCGCCGCCAGACCGGCTCGCCGTCGATGACGGTGGTCACGACCCTGCTCCGCGCATCCAGCGGATCTCCGTCCCAGAGGGCCAGGTCCGCGTCCTTTCCCGGATCGAGCGAGCCGAGACGCTCCGCGAGATCGAGGTGTTCCGCCGCGGAGAGTGTCACCGCCCGGAGCGCCTCCTCCCGGGGAAGCCCCGCCCGGACGGCGAGGGCGGCGCAGACCGAGAGGTGCTCGATGGGCACCACGGGATGGTCCGTGATGATGCAGAAGTGTACCCCCGCACGATGGAGCGCGAACGGCGTGTCCCAGGTCTTGAACCGCAGCTCGATCTTGGGTTTCCCCGTGAGGGTGGGGCCCACCGCCGCCCTGGCCCGCTGCTCCGCCAGGAAAGGCGCGATGAGGTGTCCCTCCGTGCAATGCTCCAGGGTGATCCGGAGATCGAACTCCTTGGCGATGCGCAGGGCCGTGACGATGTCGTCCGCCCGATGGGCGTGCACGCAGAGGGGCAGCTCCCCGTCGAGCACGGGGAGAAGCGCCTCTCGGGCGAGATTCCGCTCGTCCGACTCGCCCTTGGCAGCGGCCTTCTCCAGTTTGAGCCGATAGTTCAGCGCCTCGACGAAGCTATTCCGCAGAAGCGCCGCGTTGCCCATGCGCGTGTTGGGGAGCTTTCCCTTGCTCTTGTAAATCCGGATGGGGTTCTCCCCCAGGGCGGCCTTCATGGACGAGGGAGCCCGGACCACCATGCGATCCGTCACATCCCGCCGCGTCTTGATCACCGCCCCCTGCCCGCCGAGCACGTTGCCGCTGCCGGGAAGGACCTGCACGCAGGTGACTCCCCCCGCGAGGGCGTCGTCGAACCCCGTGTCACCGGGGTAGATGGCGTCCAGAATGCGCAGGTGCGGCAGCACGGGGTCCGTCATGTCGTTGGCGTCCTCCATGTCCTCGGGAAAACCCTCGCAGTAGACCCCAAGGTGCGTGTGCGCGTCGATCAGCCCCGGCGTGATCCAGATGTCCGAGCCGCCCTCCGCCGGAACGTCCGGAAAACGCGCCGCCGCCTCTTCGGCGGGCAGAATCTCCCGCACCTTTCCATTCTCCACGAGCACCGCCGCGCTGTGCACGGACACGCCCCGCCCCGTCTCCACCGTACCGCCCAGAAACAACCGTCTCCGCACCACCAAGATCCTCTCCTTCGTCGTCCATCGTTTCCGCGCCCGTTCTCTTCTTTCATTTCCCTTCGTCTCGTCTTTCCAGAGGGGAAACGCCAAAAAATCCAGCTTCTCGCGACGCTTTCCGGAGCACACCATTTTCACTGTATCTTCGCCGGAAGAAATAATTGCTGATTAATATAACACAACTACATCAGAAAGCAACGCCCTCCGCATTCCTTATCAAGCGCTTTGAATGAAGCTGAACGCATGACAAAAGCTCGCTTCTTCTTCGGAAAGAGCAGAACAGAGAGGCGATATTCGAAAGTGGTAGGGAATCTCTGAATAAGGCTGCGTCAGCCCCGCAGGGCGCCTCGCAGAGCCTGATGCAACCCGAGTCAAGGGAAAGCGAAAGGCCTTTATTCAGAGCTTCCGTAGTTTTCAGTGAGAAATGCCCCTGAAGAGGGGCGCCCCCCATCCTCCGGAATTCCCGTGCACATCCCGTTCATCGTCGGCAATGCCATCTTCATTCACGCCACACTGCATTGAATCGGGAGATGCATCCACCGCGACAAATTCCCCGAAAAAACGCGGCATCGCGAATCCTCACGGAACATGCGCGACTTTACAGTTGCGCGATATTTTCTCCTGGGTTATTGTAAAGACAGCTCTTTTCCGCGAAGGAGGTCCGATCATGAGTTACCCCCTCCCCATACGGAACCGGAATAGTTCGCATGGTCACTTCCATCGGAGACTTCTTTTTCCAGTTTTCCTCCTCTCCCTTCTTCTGGCTCTCTTTTCCGGCGGCGTACTCCGCGCCACGGCGGAAGACTTGTACGCGCCGCAGGGGGCATCTCCCACCGCGCTTCCGGCGCAGGCAACCACCCCCTCGCCGCCGGTCTCCGGAGACCTCTTGCAGCAGCGCATCGAGGATCTGGAACGGCGCGTCGTCGCCGCGGAGAACGCCGTTTCCTCGGCGACCGCGGATGCTCTGGGCGTCTCCCTGGACGAACTCCGCCAGCGCGTGGCCATCCTCAGGGAAAACGCCGCCTATCTCCGCCGGACGAAAACCGCCCTGGAGGACCGGGCGGTCCTCCAGAAGGAACTGGCCTCCCTCAGGGAAAAACTCGCCGCAGGAACGCTTGACGTTCCTCGACAGCCACCCTTCCCCCTTTCCTTCTACGACGGCTACCTGGACCAGCTGGACGCGCTCGCCCAACGGCGGGATTCCGTCACCATGTCCATCAACATGTCCAGAACATCGCTGGATGCGCTGAACTCCCGCCTCAACGACATCGCCCGACAACGTCGAGCGCTGGCGGACCAGAGAGAGCGAGGAACATCGGACCCGGCGACACAGAAACGTTTCGAGTGGAACGCCGAACGCCTTCAGCTTCTGGAGGAGTTGACACAAGCCAATCGGGAACTGATCATACAGACCCTCGAAAACCAGAAACTGGAACAGGAAATCGTTTCTCTCACGCGGGAGATCCTCACCCGAACGGCGAACTGGATCCGCGAGAACGTGCATTTCGACCAGGAGGATCTGGACAAGCAGATTCAGGCTCTGCAAACCCGCATGGAAAACCTCCGCACGCGCATCACCTCGCTGATGGAACAGCGGAATCGGGTCGAACGGGCAGCGATGCGCGCCCAGACCCAAGCCACGGAGGCCGTGATCGACCAGGACAAAGCCGTCACCGCGGCGATGATGAAGGCCCTCGAAGCCTTTCGGGAGTACTACCAGCGCACGCTGGAATACACGGAGACCCAACTGAGCATTCTCTCGGACTTCGAGGCGATCTGGCGCATCCGCTACCAATACCTCGCCGAACGGGAGACGGACAACAAAGAGTCGAAGCCGGAGAACGTGCAGAAGAACATCGAAATGCTCCGCGACGAAATCTCCACTCTCGAGAATGCCATCCGATTCTTCCAGGGGTACCAGGTAACGCTCCAGAGCCGCGTCACGACGCTCCAGCGCGAGGAGGACAGCGAATCGCTTCCCTTCTATTCTCTCGTGGCCCCTCAACTCCGGAGCGAATTGCGGGCTCTTCGGGACCTGATCGAGGCCAACGGAAGCCACCTCGCCCTTCTGCTTCAGGCCGCCCAACGCTACCAACGTCTTTACGACGAGCTGGAAAAGATCCGCCGGGGGATGAACCTCACCGAACGGGTGAACATTCTCTGGCAGGACCGGGTGATGAGCATCTGGAATATGGAACTCTGGGTCATCGACAACAGCGCCGTGACGGTGCGGAAAGTGATCCTCGCCTTTGCCATCTTCTTTCTCGGCCTCTGGGGAGCCAAGGCGGGAACGCGCTGGTTGAACAAAAAGCTCCGCCGCCGCTTCGAAATCGAGCGGGACGCCGCCGCGGCGATCCAGCGCATTATCTATTACGTGCTGGTGATCATCGTTTTTCTCTTCACCCTCAAGATGGTGAACATCCCCCTCACGGCCTTCACGATCATCTTCAGCGCCTTTTCAGTAGGTCTCGGTCTCGGCCTGAAGGACCTCTTCGCCAACATGGTGACGGGGTTTTTCCTGCTGCTGCACAAACCCTTCCGCACCCAGGACGTCATCGAGGTGAACGGCATCACCGCCACGGTGCAGGAAATCGGCGCTCGCTACACGATTCTCCGTACCTTTGACAACAAGGAAGTCATGATGCCCAACAACGTGTTCTTCACGAACCAGGTCACCAACTGGACCCTCTCGGACAAGATCACCCGGAACAAGCTCACCGTCGGCGTGGGGTACGATTCGCCCGCGGAGAAAGTGGAGGAGCTGCTCCTCGACGTCGTGAAGAACCATCTGAAGATCCAGAAAAAACCCGCGCCCTTCGTCGTTTTTCAGGATTTCGGCGACAGCGCGCTTCTTTTCGACCTCTACTTCTGGGTGGACATGAACATCGGCGTGGGGATGCGCGTCGCCAGCGACCTGCGCTTCCGCATTCTGGAGCGCTGCAGGGCGGAGGGCATCTCCATCGCCTTCCCTCAGCGGGACCTGCACCTGCACACACCCCGCCCCCTGGAACTCCGCTTCGAGAATCCGGAGCAAGCCCCCCGGCCTGGCCGGGACGGCGAAACACCGCCTTCCGCGGACAAAGCCCCTCCGCCGTCACAGGAGGTCTGAACAGAAAGAGGATCGGCCCGGGAGGGAAGGTTTCATTCCCCGGGCCGATCCTCTTTCTCCGGGCATGTTTCCCGACGCGCACCGGGCGATCCTCCGGCACAATTCGACGCACGTCCGCTATCCCTCCTCGGAGAGCGCCTCCTCAAGGGCGTCCTTCTCGTGTTCAAGAAGGCGCCGCTTGTCCTGAACCGCCTCGATGCACTGGAGCATAATCTCTCCCGAATGGGCGAGGAGGAACACCGCCAGGGCGAGATCCACATCGCCGGAAAAACGCTCCGCCAGCTCCTTCAGTGCCGCATCGTCCCCCCGAAAGCTCGGCGTGCACGTGTAGCGGTCCTGGTCGTCTCCAACGATGGAGAAGGAAACACCCTCGTAGGCGAAGGCGACGTCCCGCTCTCCCATCGCCACCACCCGGGCCATGGCGTTGAGGAACTTGGCGGCGTCCTTTCTGACCTGGGCGTTCGCGGCGTCGAGTTCATCCCCCCGCTGCTTCAGATCGAGGCAGGCATTCCGCAGGGCCAGCACATACTGAGAATAGGCATAGGCCATGACACATCCCTCCTTCCACTCCTAGTCCTAGCGCCCGCCGCTCCGTCTTCGGGGACGGAGACGCCTCTTCGGGGAGCGACTGGGGGAATAGAATGCCCCCTTGGGTATCTCGCCGCTCTTTCCTTTCTTTTTCTTGCCCTTGGAAGAGGTTTTCCCCTTCTTCGCGTCCCTGTGCGCTTCCTCCGGAGAGGAAGCGGTCTCGCCGCCGGACGAGGACGCCGCCTCCTGCGTCGCGTCGGATCCCGCGCCATCGGGGCGGCCGGGAGCGCTCCGCCCTTTCCGTTTTCCCGACGCGCTCCGGGTTTTCTCCCGGAGAAGTTCCGGGCGGGACAGGGGTGTTTCGGAGCGGCTCTCGGAGATCTCCTGGAGACATTCCTCGAAGGTGAACACCGTCTCGTCGATACGCTCCACCTCCGCCTCCAGCTCTCCCATACGGGCGAAGGAGTATCCCTCGGGGAGAGCGTTGGCGAAGCGTTTGATCTTCAGCAGCGCCTGGAGGCGGTTCCGCTCGTACCGCTCCACGATCGTCGCGGCGGCGAGGGAGGAGGGACGCTCCTCCTCGCAGAAGAGCCAGGCCATCTGGAGGTTCTCGCCCACCTCCATCTCCTCGAACCAGATGTCCCCCAGAACAGCCCGGAAGCGGCGCCGGAGGTGGTGCGGCACGAGGCGCTTCACCCAGCGGTCCACGGAGCGGAGGGCCGCGCGGATCTCGGTGTAGACGTCCCGGTAGTCCCGCTCGGGGAGGGAACCGAAGGCCACCGTCTCCGCCTCGCTGGAAGGAGTGGTCTCCTCCCGGAGCAGGCGTCCGAAGGCGGGCGCAAGGTCGATCCGGGCCGGCTCGGGAGTGCGGAAGAGCAGATCCCGGTAGAGGTCGTCGATGAGAAAGTTCCGGTTCTCCCAGGGGCTGTCCGCAATCCAGGTGACATAGCCCGTGTCGAAGTGTCCCTTCCGGCCCGCCCGCCCCGCCATCTGCAGGAACTCGTTCCGGGACAGGGGACGGTCGTCGTGGTACCAGGCGAGCTGGGCGAAGAGCACCGTCTCCGCCGGAAGGTTCACTCCCAGCGCAAGGGCGTTCGTTCCCACCACCACGTCGAGAATGCGCTCCCGGAAGGCGGTCTCCACGAGGAGTTTCTCCTTGGGAAGCAGACTGCCGTGGTAGAGGCCGACTCCCTTGTAGAGCGGCGGCGGCAGTTCCGCCACGCCGAAGATGCGGGCCATCTCCTCGAGCCGGTCCAGCATCTCCCGGGGCAAAGAGCGCCGTACTCCGGCAATCTGCTCCGCCAGCTCCTTCACTCCCTCCCGGGAGAAGACGAAGACCAGCGCATCCCGCACTTCTCCGGGACGGACGATGGGCTTCTCCCGGAAAACCAGTTCCGTGGCCCGCTCTTCGTTCTCCACGAGGACGAAGGGACGCCCGGTGACGCGGGCCAGATAGCTCCGAACATGTTCGGGATTGCCGAAGGTGGCGGACATGACGAGGATGGGGACCTCCGGCGAGGTGGCCCGAATGCCGTCCACATAGGTGCGCGCCCGGCGGCTGTCGGTGAAGATGTAGTGGAACTCGTCCACCACCAGGCGGATGCCGGGCTTGCCCGCGTACTTGAGGGTGTAGATCTCCTGGGTGCAGCAGAGCACCCGAGCACCGGCGTTCTTCTTGAAATCCCCCGTCTCCAGCCCCACCTCGAAACCAAGGCCCCGGAGGTCGAGATAGCGTTCGTTGGAAAGCGCCTTGATGGGGGCGGTGAAGATCACCCGCTCTTCCGGGCGACGGGGCTGTCCTGCACTGTCCAGAAGCCCCGCCCAGAGATAGGCCACCAGCGTCTTGCCCGATCCCGTGGGCGCCGCCAGCACAGCGCTCTGTCCCTCGATCCGGGACCAGGCGTCGAGCTGCCAGGGATAGAAGGAGATCATGACGCTTTCACTCCGGAATATCCGCTTCGTCCCTGCGGAGCGACACGGCGGGAAGCGCGTTTTTTCCGGAGAGCCCGCTGTCCTGCGATAGGTCTCATGCTTGTCCCTCCCGGAGCGTCGTCTCCTCCGGGAAGTCGCCTCCACATGGTTCGGAGGAACTCCCGGAATTCTTCCATTCCATTCTTTGATTATGGCACAGCGCTCAGGGAACCGCAAAATTTCCCGAACCGCCCCCATCCGGGTCGCGGAAGGGCATGTCGTGGAGCGCACCACGGTATGGCAGAAACGGAAAGGCATGCCCCCTCCACCACGACACGGGACCATCCTGGGAGAGTCCTTTTGGTTGCGGGAAAAGCGTCGGATGACGCAGGAACGAAGATGTGACGCAGAAGATGTGACGTATAGACGTATATAGGAAGACAAGCTTGTCTGACGAAAGATGTCGACGTCTTGTCCGGTTCGTATGCGTTTGCCGCCGGGGTGGGTCGGTTCTTCATCTCGCCGACGGGTCGGTTTTTGATGGTGCTTGACTGCGACGACTCGCAAATCCAGGGGCGATATCTTTTGGAAGCTCTGAATAAAGACCTTTCGCTTTCCCTTGACTCGGGTCGCATCAGGCTCTGCGAGGCGCTCTGCGGGGCTGACGCAGCCTTATTCAGAGATTCCTTTTCAGAAACATGCCCCTTTTCCGGAGGAAGCATGATATGATGAGAATGGCATTAGTCTTCCGAGCCCTGTCGCCTCGGGAAAAATCTCCGCCTCCAAGAGGCGGATGTGCCCACTAAACGCTGGAGGAACATGGGACTTCGACGACGCCTCGCTCTCGCTCTCGGCAGCATGTGCATCCTGATCTTCGCCGGACTAGGCCTCCTCTTCGGCGGCCTTTCCCGGGAGCGTCCCCGTGCCGTTCCGGAAGCACCCCACGAAGGCGTCACCCGACGACCCGTCCTTCCCGATCTTTTCGAGGAAATCGGGAAGGTGCTGCGTTCTCCCGAGAGAGGCATCCTTCCGAAAATCCCCCTTTCCCCATCCATCCCATCGCCGCTCTCCACCCAAGCACCTCCTCCGGAGACGCCCCCGGTTCGCCCCTTCTTCCCGGCCTTCCTCGCCGCCGGACTCGTGACCGCCCTCCTCGCCTATCTTCTCGTGCACCGCCTCGTCCTTGCCCGTCTCCTCCGCCTTACGGAGGAGCTGCGGTGCATCAGCGAAACGGGCGAGCAGGGACGGCGCGTCACCGTGAAGGGAAAGGACCAGCTCGCCATGTTGGCGAACTCCGTGAACGATCTCATGGACGCCCTGGAAACGTCCATGATCCGGGAGCGGGAACATGCAACACGCCTGCAGGCACTGACCAACAACATCCCCGGCGCGGTGTACCGCAGCCGCAACGACGCCGCATGGACAAAGCTCTATCTGAGCGGACACTTTCAGGACATCACCGGCTACGCTCCCGAGGAATTCCTCGGTGTGAACGGGCGGGGCTTCGCGGAGATCATTCACCCCGACGATCTGGAGAAGGTGCGCGCCGGCGTGGCCGAGAGCAGCCGAAAGGGACTTCCCTTCACGCTGGAGTACCGCATCGTCCGCCCCGACGGCAGCGTGCGTTGGATCTCCGACCGGGGGCGGGTCGTACAGGACGAACTGACGGAAAAAACCTGGCTGGACGGGGTGCTTCTGGAGGAAACGGAGCGACGGCGCGTCCTGGAGGCCCTCGGCGAGTCCGAGGCCAGACACAGGGCCATCTTCGAGAACGCGGGAAGCGCCATGATCCTCACCGACGAGGACGGGCAGATCGTCATGGCCAACGAGGAGTTCTGCCGTCTCACGGGCTACTCCAGGGAAGAGGTGGAACATCGCCTCTTCTGGACAGCCTTCGTTCCCCCCGAAGAGCTGCCCCAAGTCCTGGAGATGACCTCCCGGCGGCAGAACGCACCGGAAACCGTTCCCCGGCGCTATGAGACGCGCCTGACGGACAGGACGGGAAGACACCTGGACGTGATCGTCTGCGCCGATCTCATTCCCGGTTCTCGGCAACAGGTGGCCTCTTTCCTGGACATCACGGAGATCCGAACCGTCCAGAGCGCCCTCGAGGCAAGCGAACGCCGCTTCCGTGAATTCGCCGAATCTCTTCCCCAGGTGGTCTTCGAGATAGACCTGGAGGGAACTGTCCTCTTCGTCAACAAGAACGCCGGAGTCACCCTCGGCTATTCGCCGGAGGAACTCCGGAGCGGGTTCAACGCCCTTTCCATCATCGCCCCCGAGGACAGAGAACGTGCCCGGAACCGCATGGAGGAACGCCTCCGTGGCGACGACAACCCCGCCCACGGAGAATACACCGGACTCCGCCGGGACGGCTCGCGCTTTCCCCTGGCGGTCTATCTCCGCCCGATCCTCGTCGAAGGCCGCCCCCAGGGCTTCCGAGGACTTCTCGTGGACATGACCCACCAGAAGGAGCTGGAGGAACGGCTCCGCTTCTACAGCCTCCACGATCCGCTCACGGGACTCTACAACCGTACCTTCTTCGACGAGGAACTGCGTCGCCTCAGCGCCGGACGGGACGATCCCGTGGGAATCGTGATCTGCGACCTGGACGGGCTCAAATTCCTCAACGACACCATGGGACATGCCGTGGGCGACCGCATTCTCACCGAGACCGCGCACATTCTCCGAAGGGCTTTCCGCAAAAACGACGTGCTGGCCCGCATCGGCGGAGACGAATTCGCCGCCCTGCTCCCCCGCTGCGACGGCAACGCGCTGGCCCGCATCGTGGAGACAATCTTCCGGGAGGTGGAGCGCCACAACGAATCCACTCCGGCCCTTCCTCTGTCCATTTCCGTGGGACACGCCTCGGGAAATGCCGGAGAGGTCCGCATCGAGGCGCTCTTCGCCGCCGCGGACGACAACATGTACCGGGCCAAGAACGACCGCCGGGAGGCATCCCGCCATTTCCTTCTGGAACGCCTGCGGAGAGCGCTCGACCTCCGGGAATTCAGCGACGGGGAGCATTTGCGGCGTCTCGAACGCCACCTCCTCTCCCTGGCGGAGCCCCTCGGCATCCCCAGGGAGGCCCGGCAGCTTCTGCATTCGCTCGCGCACTGGCACGACATCGGCATGGTCACCGTGGACGAGTCCATCGTGCTCCGCCCGGGCCCCCTCACGCCGGAAGAGTGGAAGGAAATCCGCCGCCACCCCGAAACAGGGGCGCGCATCGTCGCCTCCTTCCAGGATCTGGCGGCCCTTGCGCCGTGGATCCTGGCCCACCACGAGCGGTGGGACGGGGCGGGATATCCCCTTGGTCTCAAGGGCGAGGAGATCCCCCTGGAGAGCCGCATGCTCGCCCTTGTCCACGCCTACGACGCCATGACATCCCCCCGGCCCTGGCGCCCGGCCCGAAGTCCCGAGGAAGCCCGGGCCGAACTCCGACGGTGCGCGGGAACCCAGTTCGATCCCAACATGGTGGAACTGTTCCTCGCCCTGCCCGAGGATTCCGAGGGCGAGCGTCACATCTCCGCCGACGTCTCTCGGGTGAACGCTTCCTCCTGAGCGAAGGTGAGGCTGCGGCACCGGCACAGCGCTTTCGGCCGGCTTTGACTCCTGAAGCAAGCTCCCTGGAACCCCGTTACGGGTATTCTTTCAACGAAAAGGCTCCTTGTGCCCGTCGAGGAGAAACGCCCGTCGCGAAACACGTTGCTTCGAGCACGAGCACAGAGCGGAGGGAAAGAGGGAAATAAAAATACCGAGCTTCTCCGAAGGATTCGGAAGAGCCCGGTAAAGAGGCGAAAACAGGGACGGCGCGGGCGAAAAATGCTCCGGAGAGATCACTCCCGGGCGACGGCGAGTTTGTCGAGGAGATCTCTTTCCATGAAGGGTTTGGTGAGAAAGCCCCGAGGCGCCAGTGCCTTGGCCCGGGCGAGCGTTTCCTGATCCGTGTGGGCCGTGAGAAAAATGACGGACACTTCTCCGTTGCCCTGCATGAGCCGAGCCGCCTCGATCCCTCCCAGATCCCCCTTGAGGGAGATGTCCATGAGCACCAGGTCGGGTTGCAGTTCCTTGGCTCGACGCACCGCGTCCTCCCCGGAGAAGACGATGTCCACGACGCGATATCCCGCCCGCTCCAAACAGGCCTGGAGATCCAGGGCAGTGAGCACCTCATCCTCAACGACGAGCACCCTTGGCGGAGACGCTTCACGCCGTTCTTCCCGCAAGTCCATCGAAAAGTCCTCCTCTTTGGAAATCTCTGAATAAGGCTGCGTCAGCCCCGAAGGGCGCCTCGCAGAGCCTGATGCGACCCGAGTCAAGGGAAAGCGAAAGGTCTTTATTCAGGGCTTCCTTTGTTTTTTCGCGCCGTGTCACCGAACATGCCTCCGGGTCAACAATTTCCGACGCGTTCCATTCTACGCGAGGGGCAGGGAAATGACCAGACGAGGCGTTTTTGGGTATAATCGAAACAGCGTATTTCGGACCCGTCTCCTCGCTGAGGGAAACGCCGTTCCGGAAAGCCGTGCACGCCACGAAGGAGGAAGGCACTCCATGAGACAGGGACTCCTCTGGTTCGAATGGCTCAAAAGAAAGGAACCACTCCACCTCACTCTGTGGGCGCTTCTCCTGTGTGTTTTCCTTACGGCATCGTTTTGTGCCGACGCCCGGCCCACCGCTGCCGACGATCTCCGCTTCTTTCGGGCAAGCCAGGTCGTCTCGGAATATCCCCGAATTCGAATTTTCCTCACACTCCCCCGGGAAAGCGCAACGTCCGGGAAAATTTCCCCGGAAACACTCCAGGCGCGCCTGGGCGACGCGGTTCTTCCGGTCCGTTCGGTGCGCCCCTTCTCCAGAGAGGAAGACGGCGTCGCCTACATCTTTCTCGTGGACGTCTCCAAGTCCCTTCGGGAAGCCCAACTGGCGGACATGCGCATCGCTCTTTCCGCCTGGGTGGACGCCATGGGCCCGAAGGATCGGGCCATGATAATCACCTTCGGCGAACGCGTCCACCTTCTCCGGGACTTCGACGGAAACTCCGAGGCCCTTCGGGCGGCGGTGAGGACGCTCCGCCCCACGGACATGCTCACCGAACTCCACGGCGGCCTCGCCCGGGCGCTGGACATGGGCAAACGCCTCGACCCGGGACTTCCGTCCCGAAAGGTCATCGTAGTCCTCTCCGACGGCAAGAACGAGATGCTTGGGGGCATCACCCGGGCGGAGGTGTTGCGCCGCATGGAGGAAGGCGCTCCTCCCATCTTCGCCCTCGGCTATTTCGCCCCTCCTCTGGACGAGGAGAAACGGGAGCACCTGCGTCTTCTGGGAGAGCTGGCGACATCCTCCGGTGGGGCCTATTTCCAGCCCGACGGAACACCCGTCGAGACCATCTTCACCGCCATGCGGAGCGCCATCGACGACACCCTCGTGGTGGATCTCGACGCGGGAGCCATCTCCCCCGACGGATCACTGAAGCGTCTCTTTCTCTCCCTGAAAACCGAGGATGCCACCCTCACCTACACGGCCCCGCTGCGCCTCCTTCCTTCGGAAGTGCGCCCCGCCTCCGCCTCCGGAGACTCCTCGGCGGAACAGACCCTCTCTGCAAACAGCGCCTCCGGTCTCACTCCGCCCTCAGAAACGCCGGAAAGCGCGAAAGAAACGACGCACACGCCCGAGACATCCCCGGCAGGAACCGCTCCGGCGGAGAAGGCCCAGGAAACTGCCGCGACTCCCGAGGACACCCTCCGGGGCGGAGCCCCTTCGGACACTGCCGTCGGCGTCGGCGCCGCCGCTCCGGAAGCACAACGTTCTCCGGAAACCGGAGCGGCTCCGACGGCCCACGCTCCCGGAGCGACGAAGGAAGAGGCGCCCCCCGCGTCGGAAAAGACCCGAACGCCAAGTCCCTCCTCCACAAAGACGGGCGGTGCCGCGCCGGAACCGACGCCCGGGACGGCTGCCACCGGATCCGGAACCTCCGGGGAAACATCCGAGGCAAAACCCGCCTCGCCGAGGCTGACGCCTCTGCTCGCCATTCTTCTCGGCGGCATCGCGCTCATCGCGATCACGACGCTCCTCCTGCTCCCCCGGGAACAGCGGAGGAAGGGAACGGAGACCGGGTCAGGAACCTCGCGCAAGGAACACCGAAGCATGCGGCTCCGTATGGAGATCTCCCGGTCCGGCAAGGTTCTCGGCGCCTACGCCGCGGACATCACCGAGCGGATCGTGCTGGGCCGGGGTTCCGAGTGCGACGTGCGCCTCTCCGGAGACGAGACGGTGTCGCATCGTCACTGCGAACTCAGCCTTGCAGGAGGAATCCTCGCCGTGCGGGACCTCGGCTCCACAAACGGAACACTTCTCGACGGCACACCCGTTCCGGGTGACCGCGCCATCCCCGTCACCGACGGCGCGCGCCTTCTGCTGGGAAACACGACGGTGACGCTCTTTCCCGGAGCAACCTCCGGAGACCCCTCCGGAGAGCGCCGCAACACCTCGGAGCGTGCGCTCCCATGACGATCCGCCCGGACATGCGCGGCCCAAACATGTGCCCCCCCGCCCCGGAAGTGGAAACGGCTCCGGTGATTCTTCCGGGCAACGCCCAGGACCAGGGCAAACGCCGGGAACAGCAGGACGCCTTCACCATCTCGGACCCGGAACACACGGTCTTTCTGGCCCACGCGGGTCTTCTCGCAGTGGTCGCCGACGGAATGGGGGGCATGAAGTGCGGCGGCGACGCAAGTCTCCTCGCCGCGGACACCATGCTCGAAGCCTATGCGGTGAAACGCCCGGAGGAACCCGTGGAGGAGGCCCTCCTCCGTTCCCTGCGCAGGGCAAACCGCGCCGTTCTGGAGATGGCCTGCCGGAACGGCGTGGCGGGCGACTCCGGAACGACCCTCGTCGCCGCGGCAGTCCTCGGCAACCGCCTCTGGTGGATCTCCGCAGGCGACAGCCGGCTCTACCTGGCCCGCAAGGGAGAACTGCTCCGGCTCACCGAGGATCACGTCTACGCGACGGAACTGGACCGCTCGGTCCTCCTCGGCCGCATCTCCCCCGAGGAGGCGCTCTTTCACCCCGAGCGCGAGGCACTGACGAGCTTTCTCGGCCTGGAACCCCTTCCCAAAGTGGACCGCAACCGGAACCCTCTTCGCCTTGAAGCGGGAGACCGGCTCCTCCTCTGCAGCGACGGGCTCTACAAATTTCTTCCTCCGGAAGAGACGGCGGCGATTCTTTGCGACGGGGAGCGGCGCCATCCCCAGGCGCAGGCGGAGCGCCTCGTGGAGGCGACGCTGCGCAAGGACGCTCCCGGCCAGGACAACATCACCGTGGTGGTTCTCGGCGTGGAACGTCCCGAAGCGCCCAGGACATCCGGAAACGGAGGGCTCTCCTCCCTATGGGCCGAACTGGAGCGCGGCTTCGCTTCTCTGACGGAACGGGCACGGGGCGTCCTCGCCCTCGAACCGGGAGAAAAGCCGTGACGTTTTCCGCTTTCCCCGAAGAGGATTGGCTGCGCCGTTTTACCCTCTCCAAAGGCAGACGTCCGGGGCATAATGAGGATGCTTCGGGGGAGTTGTATTCCTCCCGAGGGCTTCTCGCGGCACTCGCGGACGGCCTGGGAGGCCACGCGGGGGGAGAGATCGCCTCCCGCCTTGCCGTGGAGACCGCCCTCGCCGCCTGGCGGCGCCGCGAGGAGGCTCCGGACGCGGCAGATCGGGATGACGCGGAATGCCCCGGTTCGCCCGGCCACGGCTCCCTGTGGATAGGGCATACGCTGGAGCGGTGCCTTCAGGAAGCTCACGAGGCACTGCTGCACCGAACCCGGCAGGAGGGACTTCCGCCGCTTCTGACCACCCTGGCCCTCCTCTGGATCGGCGCAAACGGTGTCATGGGCTGGTGCTCCCTGGGCGACACCCGGGTGCACCTCTTCCGCGGAGGAGCCCTCGAAATCCGCACCCGCGACCACTCTCTGGTGCAGGCCCTTGTGGAGAGCGGACGTGTGCCTCTCCGGAACGCACGGCGGCATCCCGAGCGAAACGTGCTCACCGCCGCGCTGGGAGATCCGAATGTGGAAAACCTCTCCCCGGAGATCTTCTGCGGAGAGGTGAAGCGCGGAGACGCCTTCCTTCTCTGCACGGACGGCTTCTGGGAGTGGCTTGCCGAGGTGGAGATGCTGGCGGACCTCCTCGCCACGGAGGATCCCGCCGCGTGGATTTTCCGGATGGAACTGCGCCTCTACGGACATTTGCTCCGGGAAACGGAGCGGAACGGACAGAAGGGAAAACTGCTCGACGACTATTCCGCCGTGGCGGTGCTGGTCGGTGCCGACACCGCCGCGAACGACACGGACGACAGGAGGGAAGACCCGTGGGATTGATCCGTTGCGAAAAGGGACACTACTACGACGAACAGAAGCACAGCTCCTGCCCCTATTGCGGCGTCAAGGAACTGGAGGAGGAAATCTCCCGTTTCACCCCCCTCGAGACCAACGGTGACGCACCCGAGGACGACGAGGGAAAAACCGTGCGCCTCTCCAGACCTTCCGGAGGCCCCGAGGGGTTTGCGCTGGGCGGCGGCAGAGAAGGCGAGACCGTGGCGTACCTGCGCTCCCGAACCGGAATGGACCCCGTCACGGGGTGGCTCGTCTGCGTGGAGGGACCGGAGAAGGGGCGGGACTACCGCATCCGGAGCGAACGAAACACCATCGGCCGGAGCGACCAGATGGACATCTGCATCCGCGGGGACGAGACCATCTCCCGGACAAACCACGCCTTCATCGTCTTCGATCCCCGGAAGAACATCTTCCGCGTCCAGGCCGGAGAGGGGCGGGGACTGACCTACCGGAACGGCGAGGAAGTCATCCTCTCGGAAAAACTCGAGCCCTACGACGTGATCGAGGTGGGGCGGACGCGGCTTCTCTTCGTGCCGCTCTGCGGGGAGCGCTTCTCATGGGAATGACATCGAGACGCCCCCAGAAGTCCGCCTCCGAAAGAACCGATGCTTCCGGAACGTTCCGCCGGGGAACGCCGCCCCCCATCGCCGGAAGAACCCTGCCGCTCCCGCTCCTCCTTCTGCTCTTCGTACCGGGCGTGCTGCTTGCTCTTTTGACCTGGAGTCCCGGTGCTTCCGCACAGGACGCACCGACGGAGCCGACCCGGTTCCGCCTCGTGGGAAGCCGCATCGCCCCGCCCACGACGCCGCAGGAAGTCCTGCGGGTGCTCGCCTACGTGGAACTCCTCGACGAAAACGAGCGCCCCGTCAAGGGCGTCTCCCCGGACAGCGCGGCCTGCACCCTCGGCGCGACGGTGCTCGACAATCCCCGCTTCACCCCGCTCGCCGCCGAGGAGGGAACGGCGGTGGTCTTTCTCGTGGACGTCTCCAAGTCCCTCAAGCAGAACGAGTTCTCCCGCATCCGGGACGCGCTCGCCGCCTGGGCGGACTCCCTCGGCGAGGCCGACCGGGGAGCGGTGATGCTCTTCGGCGAACGGGTTCGCCTGGTGCAGGACTTCACCGCCGACAAAGCGGCCCTTGCCGCCGCCATCAAGGAACTGGCCCTCACGGACAACCGCACGGAACTTCACGCGGGCATCGCCGAGGGGCTTCGCCTCGCCGCCCGCGGCGATGAGGCGCTTCCGCCGCGGCGCGTGGTCGTGGTCGTCTCCGACGGCATCGAGGACGCGCCGGGCGGCACGTCCCGGGACGAGGTGCTCGCCTCTCTGCGGGAACATCCCATCCCCGTCTACGCCGTGGGCTTCGCCCTGCCACCCCTCACGAACGCGAAGAGGGACGGGCTCGCCGTTCTGGGAGAGTTCGCCCGCACCTCCGGCGGAGCCCTCACCACCGTGGAGAAGCCCGATGCGTTTCAGGGCGCCTTCGAGACGCTCCGGGAGCGGATCAACAGCGTCTATCTCCTCGCCGCCGACGCGGGGGCGATCGTCCCCGACGGAAAGACGCACCGCCTGCAGGTGACGCTCCGAGTGGGGAGCCGCACCTTCACGGACGGCACGGACCTTCGGGTCCTTCCCCTTCCGGGCCTCCTCGCCGCCGGAGCGTCCCCTGACCTGGAGGCCGCCGCGGTCACCGCGCCGGAAAGCACCACCGCCGTAACGGGAGCACCGAAGACAACCTCCCCTTCACCCCAGGCCGCGGAAACGCCCACACCCTCGCCGGGCCGGAACCTTCCCCTTCTCGCCCTTGGGGCCGGCGTGGCCCTGCTGGTGCTGATGGCGCTCTTCCGAAACGGCAAACGCACCCCGCGGGAGAAAGAAACACCCCCCGCGCCGGAAGAACCCGCGGCGGAAAGGACGGGCGCCGCACCGCGCATCGTCGCCGGAGAGGGATTCTTCCTGCGCCTCACCGTCCTCAAGGGAGCCGACGTATCGCGCCACTACGACGCGGTGGTGACGGACCGCCTTTCCCTGGGGCGCTCCTCCAAGGGAAACGGCATGGTCCTCAAAGGAGACATGGGCATCTCGGGAACGCACTGCGAGTTCTTTCTGGAAAAAGGGCGCCTTTTCGTCCGTGACCTGGGCTCCACCAACGGCACCTACGTGAACGGCGTGGCCATCGTGGGCCCCTGCCCACTTTCGGACCAGGACAGACTGCTTCTGGGCAGCACGGAGCTTCGGGTGCACCTTCCCGCATCCGCGTCCAGAGAAGACCGGAAGAGCTGACCCCTTTTCCTTTCGTCGGGTTCCACCTCCGCGAGGTTCGCACCTTCGCGGAGCACTGTCTGAGGAGGCGATTCCGTGAACGGAGGCAGACATCGAGAGGGCGCACCGGCGGTGACCCGCACCTCCGCCGCCCGGGGGCACCGGGACGAACCGGTCTCTCGCCAGATCAGCGTGCGCCCCGCCCGGGAACGCGCCGAGGAGCTGTGCCCCTTCTGCCTCCAGGAGCGCACCTCCGCATCCGGCCCCTGCCCCGCCTGCGGCGAGGGCGGCGAAATCCGACGCACCAGCCCGCTGCACCTGCCCCCGGGGACGATCCTCCTCGACAAATATCTCGTGGGAAAGGTCCTCGGACACGGCGGTTTCAGCATCACCTACCTCGCCCTCGACCTCTCCCTGGACGTGCGCTGCTGCCTCAAGGAGTATTTCCCCGCCAACCTCGTGACCCGCAACGCCGGACAGACCCTCTCGGTGGAGGTCTTCCGGGAGGAACGCGGCTCCGGAGGCGACCCGAGGGAGATCTACAACGAGGGGCTGCGCCGCTTTCTCGACGAGGCTCAGATCCTCGCACGCTTCGAGAACCACCCGGGTATCGTCTCCGTGCGGGATTTCTTCGAGGCCAACGGAACGGCCTACATGGTGACGAGCTTCTTCGAGGGAATCACCTTCAAACAGTACCTGGAGCAGCGGGGCGGCTCCATCTCCTTCGACGCGACCCTCAAGATTCTCATGCCCGTGCTGGACTCCCTCCGGGAGGTGCACCGCGCCGGATTGCTCCATCGGGACGTGAGCCCCGAGAACATCTACATCACCGCCTCGGGGCAGGTGAAACTTCTCGATTTCGGCGCCGCCCGCTCCCTCGCCGGGGAGGGGCACAGCCTCTCCGTGGTGGTGAAGCCCGGCTACGCGCCGGAGGAACAGTACCGCACCCGGGGACATCAGGGACCCTGGACGGACGTGTACGGCGCGGCGGCGACCTTCTACCGCGCTCTCACGGGAAAAGTTCCCCAGGAGGCGCTGGAACGCCTCTCCGGGGACGACCTGCGCGCCCCCTCGGCACTCGGGGCGGAACTCCCCGAAAAGGCGGAACTCGCCCTCATAAAGGCCCTGGCCGTGAGAGCGGAGGACCGTTTCCAGAACATCGAGGCATTCCAAAAGGCCCTCCTCGCCGCTCAGGGCGCACCAACGAAACGACAGGCGCTCCGACTGCGCAAACGTCGTCTCGCCATCGGCGCTGGAGCGGCGCTCTTTCTGCTCCTTTTGGGCTTCGGAGGCTGGTACCACTGGGCGAATCAGCCGGAACAGCTCTTCCGCCGGGGCGAGCGTCTCACCGCCTCCGGAAAGTACGCCCAGGCACTGGCGCTTCTCCAAAAAGCCCAGGACCGGGAGGGAGGGGCTCCCTGGGGAACGCTCCATCTCCTCATGGGACACTGCCTCCTCGAACTGCAGCGCCCTGCCGAGGCGGAGGAAGCCCTGTCCCGGGCAGTGCTTCGAGACCCCCTCTCCCGCCAGGCCTGGCAGCTCCTCGGTGATGCCCGCGTAGCTCTGGACCGCCTTGCCGAGGCGCGCAGCGCCTATGCCCGCGCCGCCTCGCTCCCTCCCCAGGACGGCCCCTCCTGGCTTCGGGTGGGCGATCTCGCCCGACGCCTGCACCAGGACGACGAGGCCGCCGGAGCCTACGAGCGCGCTGTCGCCGTTGATCCCAACCTCGTCGAGGGCTGGATCGCCCTGGGAGATCTCGCGGCCTCCCGCAATCGCCCCGCCGAGGCGGAGCGCGCCTTTGGCCGTGCAACGACCCTCGCGCCGGAGCGACACGACCTCTGGAAAGCCCTCGGAGAGGCGCGCCGCAGCCTGAACGACCTTTCCGGCGCCGCCGACGCCTTCGCCGAAGCAGCGGCACGGGCCGGAAGCGACCCCGCCGAAGCCCTGTTTCTCGGCACAGCCCTGCTGGAATTGGACCGCCCCCGGGAGGCAACAGAGATTCTCAACGCGGGCCTCGCAAAGACGCCGCACGACCCGGCCCTGCT
The DNA here is from genome assembly GCF_000526375.1 of Aminiphilus circumscriptus DSM 16581. Classification (NCBI taxonomy): domain Bacteria; kingdom Thermotogati; phylum Synergistota; class Synergistia; order Synergistales; family Aminiphilaceae; genus Aminiphilus; species Aminiphilus circumscriptus. The sequence goes on from NZ_JAFY01000002.1 coordinate 139,674, forward strand.
CGTTTCCGCCGCGGAAGCGTCCCGGCGCCTCGGCGACATCGCCGCGGCGGAAACGCACCTGCGAAACGCCGTGGCCGCCGACGGCGCCTCCGCCGACGCGTGGAAAGCCCTGGGACTCCTCCTTCTCGATGCGAACAGGCCCGACCAGGCCCTCTCCGCTCTGGAGCGGGCCGCCTCGCTCCGCCCCGACGACGTGTCTTTGCGCAAACATCTCGGCATCGCCCTCGCTCGGACGGGACGCTCCTCCGAGGCGGAGGAGACGCTCCTCCGCGCCGCCGCCGCCGCTCCCGACGACGGAGAGATTCTCCTCGCCCTCGGCGATGTCCGCCTCGGGGCAGACTCCCCGCGGGACGCCCTCGCCGCCTATCTCGACGCGGCCCGAAAGGACGAACGCCTCGCGGCGAAAGCCCTCGTCGGCCAGGGCAAAGCCCTTCTCGCTCTGGGACGCACCAACGAGGCCGCGGGAGCCTTCTTCGCCGCCACGGACCGCGACGCGACCTCCGTTCCCGCCTGGCTCGGCCTTGCGGAAGCCTCCCTCCGGCGCGAGCAGTACCGCCTCGCCGTGGATGCCCTCCGCCGCGCCCTCATCCTGGACCCGAACAACGAAACGGCCTGGCGCAGACTCGGCCAGGCCTACTTCAGCTGGGGACAGTACGACGGCGCCATCGAAGTCTACAACCGCATCCTCTCCAACGTCTCCGGCGACGAGGCCGCCGAGCTGGAGCACTTCAACCTCGCCAAGGCCTACATCCAGATCGGCGACATCTCCTCCGCCTCGCGCATCCTCGACCTGCTGGAGGAACGCTCCTCCACCTACTCGGGCGAACTCCGCCGCCTCCTCGAAGGACGCCGCCCGTCGCAGTAGAAGCTCAGAAGGGCCACCACCACTTGGAGCATCTCAATCGGAGAGATCTTACCCACCTTTGCTGGACACTCTGATAAGCAAGCACAACGCCCACCAAAGATGAGCCATGAAAGACAAGACAGCTCAGGAAAAAAGGACACGAACCAGATACCCCGGGGATCCTGACGCAGCAGAGCACGACTCCGCACAGAAAAAGAAGAAGCAAAAGCACATCTCTCGGCGATCTCACCGCGGCGGTGATCTCATGTGCGAGTTGTGTACGTCAAGTCTTGTGATACCGAGCGCCGTGTTCGCCCGCAACACACCGAACACAATCTTCCGACCGCATGGCGAAGGCGGATCCAGGCAAACAACGACGCGGCGCCGGAAGAGGATTCCTTCCGGCGCCGCGTCGTGTTTTCCGTGTGGACAAGGTGGAGCGGGATCAGTCCTTGAAGTAGGTGCAGACGTATTCCGTGGGTTCGTCGCAGCGGTACTTGAACTTGCTGTTCGCGGGAATGCCGAAGAACTGACCCGGACCGTAGGACTGCCAGTCCTCCCGGCCGGGCAGCACCACCGAGGCGACTCCGGCGGTCATCTCCATCAGTTCCCGGTCCGCCGTGCCGAACTCGTACTCCCCGGGCAGAATGACGCCCAGGGTCTTCTTGCTTCCGTCGGCAAAGAGAACGGTGCGGCTCTGCACCTTGCCGTCGAAATAGACGTTTGCCTTGGTCAGGACCGTTACTCCTTCAAACTTCTCGATCATGGGGAAAAGCCTCCTCCGGAAGAAATGAATGTGGCGGAACGAGAGAACTTGCGTTTCCTGTCTTGCGGAATCGGTGACGAGCGTCGTTCTTCCCGAGAGTGCGGTCCCGGGGCGCCTCCAAGTATACACTCTACAATGCTCTGATGCCAGAGAACCGATGTCTTTTCGGCCTCAGAAAAAACAGCCGGAGGAAGAAGAACGGAAGCCCAAAGCTCCGTCCTCCTCCCTCCGGCTGTTCCGTGGGTTATCCTCCTCTTTCCGCGACACCGCGAAAGAGAGGGGGTTTCACTGTTCGCTACTCGGCGTAGCCGAGGTTCTTCGCCTCGTCCTTGTAGCCGAGTTCCCAGAGGACGTTCCGGTAGACCTCAAGGTATTCCTTGCCCTCGGGGATGGCCTCGCACTCGGCGAGAAGGAGCTTCGTGCCCACTTCGCGGGCCTTCTTCGCGTCTTCAGCACTCCAGCTTGCGACTTCGATGTTCGGATTGGATTTCCACTTCTCCCGGGCCTTGATCTCCGCCACGTAAATCAGGCTGGCCTGGAAGCGGGCCTTGTCGCGGGCGACGAGGAGAATGTCCTTGAAGTTCTGGGGAAGGGCATCCCACTTGGCGGGGTTCACCACGAGGGGGAAGTTCTCGTTCACGCCGGTATGGTAGGCGGGGTCGAGGACGAAGGTGGCGACTTCCTGGAAGCCCATGCGCATGTTCTCATCCCAGTAGGTCCACTCCGCGGCGTGGATGTTCTTGGTCTGAAAGGCCGTGTAAATTTCCGGAGCGGAGAGGGACACCGTGGAGGCACCGAGTTCTTTGTAGAACTTTGCGCCGAAGCCGGAGGAGCGGATCTTCTTTCCCTTGATGTCCTCGATGGACTTGAGGGGAACCACGGACATAAGCTGCTCGGGCATGACGCTCTCCATGATGTGCCCCAGATACTTGATGCCGTACTTCGCGTAGATCTTTTCGAAGAAGGGGAAGAGTTTCTCGTCAAGATAGACCCCTTCGGCGAAGGTGCTGATGGGGCAGCCCGGTCGGGTGGTGAGGATGAACGCGGGGTCCTTTCCCGTCCAGTAGGCGCTGTAGACCATGGCGGCATCGACGATGCCGTTGGCGACGGCGTCGAAGGACTCGAACACGGGGAAGAGCACGCCCGCCGCATAGGGCTCGATGACGAACTCACCGCCGGAAAGGGTCTTCACGGTCTCGCAGAAGTCCTCGGCGAGTTTCTGCTGTTCCGTTCCGGGCATGGCATGGGTGACGAGTCTCCAGGTCACCTTCGCCGCCAGAGCCGCCTGGGCTCCGACGAGGATGAACAGAAACACCAGAGCAAGGGCAAACATTTTTCTCATGTTGTCCAAAAGCCTCCTCTCTCGCGAAACGCCTCCGCATACTACAGAAGGTCTCCTTCTTTTCCAAGCGCGTCGAACGTGGATGGTGACGAAACGGACTCTCCCTCTCTCGGCGTTCACCCCTTTCTGTCCGAAGATGCGTCCGCGTTTTCCTTCCGCAAGGCACAAAGCTCAAAGCCCAAAGACGAGCCTGGGGAGCCAGAGGACGATGGACGGAAAGAGAAAGATCAGGATGATGCAGAGAATCTGAAGCGCCAGAAAGGGCACGCTCGCCCGGTAGATGTCCACGATGGAAACGCCCTCGGGGGCGACTCCCTGGAGATAGAAGAGGCTGAAGCCGAAGGGGGGCGACATGTAGGCGCACTGAAGCAGTACGTTGAAGGCGAGCCCCACCCAGAGGGGATCGAAGCCGAGCCTGGAGAGGATGGGCGCCAGGATGGGCACCGCAAGAAAGATGATGGCCCCGGGCTCCAGGAACATGCCGAGGAAGAAGATGAAGATCGCAGCCACGACGAAGACCATGTTCGGCCCTCCCGGCATGGACATGGCGAGGTTCGCCACGAGGGTGTTTCCTCCAAGGCCGGAGAAGACCGAGCCGAAGGCGGAGGCGCCGATCATCATCCATCCCACCATGGCGGACACGGAGATGGTCTCGAAACAGGAGGAGTAGACGATCTCCCAGGTGAGCCGCTTCTTGAAGAAGGCGATGATCATGGCCCCGAAGGCGCCGAAGGCGGCGGCCTCGGTGGGCGTGGCCATTCCCATCAGGATGGAGCCGAGGACGATGACGATGAGCAGTCCCGGCAGAAGCACGTTCCGCAGGGCGGCCAGCTTCTCCCTCGTCGTGGCCCGCTCGTCCGGCGGCAGCGCGGGGGCGAAGGAGGGATCGAGGAGCCCCCGGATGAGCACATACCCGATGTAGAGAACGGCGAGGAGCACTCCCGCGGAAAGTCCCCCCGCGAAGAGTCCCCCGATGGAGACACCGGTGACGCATCCGTAGAGCACCATGTTCGTGCTGGGAGGAATGAGCTGCCCCAGGGTTCCCGCGCTCATGACGCACCCCAGGGACATGTTGCGGTTGTAGCCGTGCTTGAGCATCTGGGGAAGGCCGATCAGTCCGAGGCCGATAACCCCCGCGGCGACGACGCCGGAAACGGCGCCGAGGATGGCCCCCACCAGCACGGTGGCGACGGCGAGCCCTCCCCGAAGACCGCCGGACCACTTGTAGAAGGCTTTGTACAGGTCCTCCACCACGTTGGTCTTCTGGAGGATATAGGCCATGTAGATGAAGAGCGGCACGGCGATGATCACGAAGTTGTTCATGGAGCCCCACGCCGCGGAGACCACCAGATTGAGGGCTCCCGCACCCCAGAGGAAATAGGCGAAGACGATGGCCACCGCCGCGAGGGAAAAGGCGATGGGCACGCCGAAGGCGAGGAGAAGGAAGAGCGATGCGAACATCAGAAGCGGATAGAATTCACGGGCCATGGTCGTCCCCTCCTCACTCGGGCTTCGCGCCCGCGACTTTCCCGAGCTTCGGGAAGATGAGGGCGAGCATGTCCTTGAAGGACTGCCAGGACAGGAGGGCGCAGGACAGGGGAATGATCCAGCGGTACCACCACACCTCTGGGTTGAAGGGGGTCTGGTGGGTGGAGCGCTCCCGCATGAGAGTGGAGCGGTAGGCGGCGGGAATGCTCACCCAGAGGAGCACCAGCACCACGAAGAGCACCACGCCCTCGGCGAAGATCCCCTGAATGCGGCGCCATCGTGGAGGCAGATAATGATTGATCACGTCCACGGCGACGTGCTTTTTCTCCTTGTGGCAGTAGGCGGCGCCCAGCATGAAAAAGGTCCCGTAGAGGAAGAGGGAGATCTCGAAACTCCAGATGGGGGTCTCGTTGAGGAAATACCCCTTCAGGGAGCTGTAGACGATCTCCAAAATGAGCGGCAACAGCAAAAGTGAGACAAGCTTACCAAACCGATCCATGTTCATGAGCCGCACCCCGCAGACGACGGAGTTTCCCCGTACCGGTGACAACAGCAGGAATCGCCCTGCATCAGCGTCGCGGAACGGGAGAAGGTCAGGTTTTCGGAGAAACCCCTGGCGATGGCGAAATCGATGGCACAATAGAGTTCGCCTTCCTCCACCATGCCTTTTTCCTTCCATTCCTCGCACATCGGGCAGTAGGTGATGTCGCTTCCGTTCTCCCGCTTTATCGCCTTCCAGGCGAAATGCAGCGGAAGGTCGTAGTGTTCGGCCAGGGTCTCGTGCGTGAGTTCCCTGACGTGCCGCAGCACCTCCTCGCGAATGCGCCTTCCCCGCTCCTCGCCGAAACGGGCGACGACACGCTCCACCAGCTTTTTCCCCTCGCTCTCGCCCAAAACGGCCACACTTTCCTGCACAAAAATTCCGTGGAAGTGCGCCAGTGCCCGGGCCATATCGTCCACGCTTTTTCGCAACACTTCGGAATTCTCTCTCATACTCATATCCTCGGCCACTCTCCATTCCACCTCGCTTCCGACATGACACAGCAACGAACTGCATGAACCCTTTCGACGAAACACCCTCCCTTGAAACAGCCACATTGCAACGCAACAAGCGTCCGAAAGTCCGAGACCTTGCTGTGTTTTCTTTTCGTGCATCGGTTCTTCTGCATCGATTTCTCGGGGAAAACGACCGTGCTTTTTTCCGGATCGCTTTCAAAGAAACGGGAGAAAGGCGAAACCCTCCCCTTCCGTCTTTCGGCCTCGGAGAAAGAAACGTTCCTCTCTCAGGGACGCCCTTCGGAAAACGCCTTGCGAAAGCGGGCGAGAAGGAGTTCCGGCCGCATCTCCGTAAGGAAAACCGCCGCCAGAATGAGGACACACCCCATCACCATGGGGGAGGTGAAGACATCTCCCATGAGCAGGATTCCCGCGGCGGCCCCGAACACCGATTCGAGGCTCAGGAAAATGGACGCGTGCGTGGAGGGCGTGAATTTCTGCGCGACCGTCTGGATGAGAAAGGCTCCGGTGGTGCAGAAGAGCACGAGATAGGCCATGCTCCACCACGCCCCTCCTCCGAGCTGCGTGAGGTCCGGAATCGTTTCGAAGAAAGGAACGCAGAGTGCGGCGTAACAGGAGACGAAGAGAAGTTGCAACGTGGCCAGGCGATACGCGTCCATGCGGGGCGCGAAGGCCTCCAGGGAGACGATGTGCAGGGAATAGAACACGGCGCAGGCAAGAGTGAGCCCGTCGCCGAGGGAGATGGAAAAGCTCTCCTGCAGAGTGAGCAGGGCCGTTCCCACGAGACAGAGAAAGGAGGCGGCAAAGGCGTTCCATTCCGGAATTCTTCGTCGCAGTGCCCAAGCGGCGAAGGGAACGAGCACCACATAACTGGCGGTGAGAAAGGCCTGTTTTCCCGCCGTGGTGTACTGGAGCCCCACGGTTTGGGTGGCGAAGCCGAGAAAAAGCAACAGCCCCACACCCGCGGCGATTTTGAGATCCTTCAGGGTCGTGCCCCGCAGGGACTTCGCAAAAATCAGAGCCAACAGGCCTCCCGCGAGAAAAAACCGCACCGCGAGAAGGAAAAAGGGAGGAAAAAACACGAGGGCATCCTTCATCACGACGAAACCGATGCCCCAAAAAAGTGCCACCGAGGCGAGCCCCACATCGGCGAGCAGCGTCCGGGTTGTACTTTTCATTCGGTTTCCAGCTCCTTCTCTCCCGTCAACAGTACCCTCAAGCCCGGAATCTTTTCTCCAGGCACAGCGTCAACTGGTCGGATTCTCTTTCACCGGCCTCTCGACAGAGAGGAATAGCAGAAATTATACAGTATTCTCATTGGGAGAACAAGATTGCACACAACAAGAATTTTCCGGACCGGGAAGCGGTTTCCCGCCAGAACACGAGTGCCTCGGAAATGCGTCGGGACGACGGAGCCATCGCAATCCGCTCGTACACCCCGTGGAACTCCGCTCCTTTTTGCTCCTTTATTTACCGCGAGAACATACGACAGAGAACTCCTTTGTAATCCAGGTGTTCACATATGCCTGCACTATCGTAATCAAACTCCTGAAGGTGGATGATGTGTATTCCGGAACAGCAGAGAGAGTTTACAATTTCCGAAAAAAATCGGGGGTAATTCGTGAATTTTCTGGAACAGTCGTTCTTTTTTGTAACGTACTGCGCATTCCTTCGTCAATCCATTCTTTTCCAAAACACGAGTTTCTCAACGCCGTCAGGGTTGCTTCGTCATAGAACTCTTCTCCGGGAGCACAAAGCATGTCCGTCGCGGGATACTGTTCATTGATCAGCAGAAAACCGCTCCGGAACAGATTTTTTAAAATTTTTTCAAAATCTGTTTCCCCTCTCCCCGAGGAGCGTTCCTGTGAAGAGCCGACGGAAAAGACCGGGTGTCGAAGGCGAGAATGGAGGCGACTACGGGATGTTCCGCGGAACGAATGGACTCTCTTCCGAAGAAATCGCGGACAATGCGGTTCCTTCTTGGCTTCCTTCGGGGTATCATGCTGGGAATCGGGCAACATGGAACGGAATACGGAGAGAAGGAGCAGAAACGAAAGGAGTCGAGAACCCATGCACAAGAGAGGAATGTGCTTTTCCGCTGCGACGAGGAGACGCCTCGTCCTTGCGGTTTTGCTGATGGCTGCACTGTTCGGCACTGTCACGGCGGAAGCCTCCGCTACGGCGGAGCGCGATTACGACGTGATCGTGGTGGGGGCCGGTGCGGGCGGTACGGCGGCGGCGCTCCAGGCGGCCCGGAGCGGTGCCCGGGTGGCGCTTCTGGAGGAGACGAACGTCGTCGGAGGCCAGATGACCGCGGCGGCGGTGTCCACCATGGACGACATGTACGCCAACTGGTCCGGCATCTACGAGGAGTTCCTCGCCAAGGTGAAAGCCCACTACGACGCGCTTGGCAAATCCACCGGCACCTGCTATTGGGTTCCCTTCACCATCGCCTTCGAGCCCTCGGTGGGGGAGACGGCGCTCCTGTCGCTCGTCGAGGAGACCCGCAGCGGCGCGGCCCTTCGGGACCGCACGCCCCGCACGCTCGACCTGTTCCTGCGCTCTTCGGTGGTCCAGGTCCTCAAGGACAGGCGAGACACCACCGTCACGGGAGTGCTCGCAAACCTGGACGGAACGCCGACGCTCCTCCGCTGCAAGGTCCTGGTGGACGCCACGGAATACGGAGACGTGCTGCCCCTAGCGGGGGCCGCCTACCGGGCGGGCAACGCGGAGACGCCTTTCCTCGATCTCGACGCCCGGATTCAGGACATCACCTGGGTGGCGGTGATGAAGGCCTATCCCAGGGGCATTCCGGAGCACCTGCGGATGTCCACGCCTCCTCCCGGCTACGAGGAGCGGGTGGAACTCTTCCGGAGCTACCTCACCAGGGACGGCAACCGTTTCTGGGGATATCCGGTGAAGCTTCCGGTGAACTTCCACAGCCACAACGCCTATCGGGGCCTGCCGGACTCCTCAGCCCCTGGAAACGCCGACGCTTCCAGCGCCTACAGTTGGCTTCTCCTTTCGAAGACGGGGGTCAACTGGTGCAACGACTATCCGGGCAAACCCGGCTACGAGGGGCGGAGCGGCCTTCCCGTGCGCTATCTCGAGGACAAGGAATTCCGCCGGGAGACGAACGCCCGGGCGCTGCTCAAGACGCTTCAGTTCCTCTACTACGTGCAGACCGAACTGGGGATGCCCTGGTCGGTGGCGGACGACGAGTTCGACAGCCCCGCCAATCTGGAGATCGTGAGGGGCATCGTTCCAGAGGCATACGCACCCCTCGTGCGCCGTTTCCCGCCCATGCCCTACGTGCGGGAAAGCCGGCGCCTCGTTGGCCTGGAGACCCTCACCTCGGCGGAGCTGCGGCGGAACTCCGAGAGTTACTTGGCGGGCGGACCGGGCTTCGAGCAGCCCACTTCCCTCGCGGTGGGAAGATATATTCTGGATCTGCACGGCTCCAGCGAGACCGAGGCGCTGGAGGCGCGCTTCGGGGAGACCGCCGAGTCCACGGTGGAAAACAAACCCCGGGGTCCCTTCCAGGTACCCTTCGAAATCTTCATTCCCGAAAAAGTGGACGGCCTCGTGGCGGCGGAGAAAAACCTCTCCATGACCCGCCTCACCTCCGGGGCGCTGCGTCTGCAACCCATCTGCATGTTCACGGGACAGGCCGCGGGAGCCATCGCCGCCGCGGCGGTGCGCGGCGGCATCCCTCCCCGGGACGTGAACCCCCTTCTCGTGCAGCGAAGCCTTCTCGAAGCGGGAAGCGTCCTCGCCCTGCTCCGCTATAGCGACGTGCCCAGAAGCCACCCCTACTGGGCGGCGGTGCAGCTGGCCACCATCCGGGAACTGCTGGAGCCCCGGGCGTATCCCACGGCACCGGCACCGCGCCTGGACGATCTGAACACCCTTCTCGCAACGGCGAAAAAAGGGCGCCTCCAGGGCATTTTCGGCGTGGACGAGCCGATTGCCCCCGCCGAGGCGATCCGCCTGCTTGCCCGCGTCGCGGCCCTCGGCGAGCGCGCTCCCCAGCCGTTCCGCCCCGTCACGTCGTCGCGCTTCGTCACCCGGGGCGAGTTCGCCTGCGCCCTGGCGGAACTCTTCGATCTCTCCGCCGACACGCCGGAGGTGCCGACGCCGCTCTACGGCGACGTTCCTTCGGGAAGCCGCCTCGATAGGGCGCTTCGCGGACTGGACGCGCTGGGAGCGCTCGCCGGCGTGGAGGGCGGCACCGCCTTCCGCCCCGAAATGCCGCTCTCCCGGGGGCTCGCGGTGGATCTGGTCTACCGGGTACTCGGCGCGGAGGCGCTCTGGTACGAAAACGAACGGAACGAAGGGCCGGAGCGATGACGTCCCGCCACACCGCGCTCGTCGCGGAGGAACTTCATCTGCGTCCCGAATCGGTGGCGGCGGCGGCGGAACTCTTCGCCGAGGGATGCACCATTCCCTTCGTCGCCCGCTACCGGAAGGAGGCGACGGGCTCCCTCGACGAAGTGGCCCTCCTTGCCATCCGGGACCGCCTCGCCCAGCTGGAGGAACTGGACAAGCGCAGGGAGGCGATCCTCAAGTCCCTGGAGGAACGGGAGCTGCTCACGGAGGAACTCCGGCGCAATCTGGAGGAGGCCCCCACCCTGGCTCGTCTGGAGGATCTCTACCTCCCCTTCCGACCGAAGCGACGCACCCGGGCGACCATCGCCAAGGAAAAGGGACTGGAGCCACTGGCGGCTCTCCTGTGGCAACAGTGCGGCACCGATCCCGCCGCGGCGGCGAAGGAGTACGTGGACCCGGAAAAGGGCGTGGAAAACGCCGACGACGCACTGGACGGAGCCTGCGACATCATGGCCGAGTGGGTGAGCGAGGACGGCACCGCAAGGGCGTCCCTGCGGCAACTCTTCGCCGCAAAGGCCATGCTCTCCTCCAAGGTGAAGAAGGGCAAGGAAGAGGAGGGGGCGAAGTTCCGGGACTACTTCGCCTGGAACGAACCCGCGGCGAAAGCCCCCTCCCACCGCGTGCTCGCTCTCTTCCGGGGAGAGCGGGAGGGGTTCCTCTCCCTGTCGCTGCTTCCTCCGGAGGAGGAGGCCCTGACGCTGCTGGAACGCCTCTTCGTCAAAACGACAGGCCCGGACGGAGCGGAGGTCCGGGCAGCCGTGGCCGACGGCTACACCCGGCTGCTGGCGCCCTCCATGGAGACGGAATTGCGAAACGCCCTGAAGCGCAACGCCGACGCCGAGGCCGTGACGGTCTTCGCCCGCAACGTCCGGGAAGTGCTCCTCGCCCCGCCGCTGGGACGCAAGGTGGTGCTCGCCGTCGACCCCGGCCTGCGCACGGGGTGCAAGCTGGTGGTGCTCTCTCCGGAGGGAAAACTCCTGGAGACGGCGGTCATGTATCCTCACACGGGCAAGGAGAGCGCGAAAGAGGCGCTCCGCCTCGTCCGGGATCTTGCGGCGCGGCACAACGTGGAGGCCGTGGCGGTGGGCAACGGCACGGCGGGGAGGGAGACCGAGGCCTTTCTCCGGGCTGCGGAACTGCCGGGAAATCCTCTCGTGGTCATGGTGAACGAAAGCGGCGCTTCCATCTATTCCGCCTCCGACGTAGCGCGGGAGGAATTTCCCGACCAGGACGTGACAGTCCGCGGGGCAGTCTCCATCGGACGGCGTCTCCAGGACCCTCTGGCGGAACTGGTGAAGATCGACCCCAAATCCATCGGCGTCGGCCAGTACCAGCATGACGTGGACCAGAAGCTCCTCCGACAGGCCTTGGACGACGTGGTGACCTCCTGCGTCAACAGCGTCGGTGTGGACCTGAACACCGCCAGCAAAGAGCTGCTTTCCTACGTGTCCGGCCTCGGCCCCCAGCTCGCGGCGAACATCGTCACCTTCCGGAACGAACACGGCCCCTTTCGGAGCCGGAAGGAGCTGCGCAAGGTGCCCCGGCTGGGTCCCAAGGCCTTTGAACAGGCCGCGGGGTTCCTGCGCATCCGGGACGGCGAGAACCCCCTCGACGCAAGCGCCGTCCATCCCGATTCCTACGACATCGTGGAGGAAATGGCCCGAGACCTGGCCTGCGACGTGGCGGACCTCCTCGCGGAGGAGACGCTCCGCCGCCGCATCGACCCCGCCCGCTACATACGAAAAGGAGTGGGGCTCCCCACCCTTGCGGACATCCTCGCGGAACTCGCCAAACCCGGACGGGACCCTCGGAAGAGTTTCGAGGTGGTGCGCTTCGCTCCGGGCGTCACCACTCTGGAGGATCTCGTGCCCGGCATGATCCTCCAGGGCGTGGTCTCTAACGTCACCGCCTTCGGCGCCTTCGTGGACGTGGGGGTGCATCAGGACGGGCTCGTCCATGTGAGCCGCATGGCGGACCGCTTCGTGGCCAATCCGTCGGAACTCGTCTCGCCGGGACAGCGCGTCCGCGTGGCCGTGGAGGGAGTGGACCTCCAGCGGCGGCGCATCTCCCTCACCATGAAGGGCATTCCTCAGCACGAGCCGGAGGACGCCTCCGGGGAAAGCGCATGACCGGCGCACCCGTCGAACCTGCGCGGCGACGCACCGAACGGAGACGGTGAGGAAATGCCCCGGCTCCGCCGCCCCTTTCCCTTTCTCGGGATCGTCCTCGTCGCTCTCGCGTCGGACCAGGTGCTGAAACTCTGGGCTCGGGAATACCTTCTCCCCTGCGGAGGAAAACTCCCGGGACTCTCGCTCTGCCTCTCCTCCAACCAGGGGATCGCCTTCGGGCTCTTTCGGGAGCGGGGGCTCCTTCTCGGCCTGTTCGGCCTCGCCGTTCTCGCGGCGGGCACAGCGCTCTTTCTGCGCTCCGCGGAGCACGTCCCTTCCGATGAAGAGGCACGGAGGCGGGAAAGCACGACGATGCCATCCTCCGAAGCCAGGACGTCTTCTTTTCTTCCGGGACTCGCCCTGCTCTGGGGCGGCGCCCTGGGCAACGTCGCGGACCGCCTTTTCCTCGGCGCCGTCACGGATTACCTACGCATTCCCCTTCCCTTCCATCTCTTCGGAGGCGCCCTGTCGCTGAACCTCGCGGACGGATGGATCATCCTGGGAGCGTTCCTCCTCTTCACGGTGCATCTCCGGTTCCTTCGAAACTGAGAAACCTCTGAAGAAGGCCAAACCGAACTCGCGAAAACGCGATGCGATCAAGAGCGAGAGGAACCCTTTTCATCAGAGCGTCCATGAATCTCTTCCCCAAGGCAGCCACCGTTCCCGCACCCTGCGGCACAACCCCATCGGCGGCACCGGAGCCGAGACGTTGCCTCCGCATGAACCTGTCGCTCGAACACGAAAAGGCACTCCTGGAAAAGTGCGATCACTCGCTGCCGGCGGCCACCAAACACCATGAAAACCTCTGCACACGACGGAACGCGCACGACTCTCACGGCCACCGGACACCGGAACAACCCTTTTGCAGAACGTGGCGCGCAGGATCGACAAGGGACGAAAGAGAGTCCCGGCAACCCTTCCCGCGGAAAAGATGACAAAACTCTTTCAAACGGAGAACACTCCGGGAAATAATTCCCCAGACCGTTGCTTTTTCGGCGATTTCTGTCATGCTATGCCTACTTCGGCTTCCATATTCAAGGGAGGTGGTATGGGTTGACCAAAGTGGGTGCACCCCTGATCCACGTGGAAAACCTCTGCAAGAGTTTCGAGGATGGAGAAGTACTCAAAAATGTCTCCATCGACATCCGGGAGGGGGACCTCGTCTCGATCATCGGCCCTTCCGGGTGCGGCAAATCCACATTTTTACGATGCCTCAACTGCATGGAATACCTCGACTCCGGAAACATCACCATCGCCGGCGTCACCGTGAGCCGTACCGGCACGGAAGAACATCTGGACCGCCCCTTCCTGGAAGCCTGCGCCCAGATGCGCAAGAACGTCGGAATGGTGTTTCAGAGCGTCAACCTCTTCCCCCACAAGACGGTTCTCGACAATGTCATGCTCGCCCCCCTGGTGGTCAAAAAGGAAGCCCCCGACCAGGCCAGGGAAAATGCACTGCGCCTGCTCGCCAAGGTGGGGCTCAAGGATTTCGCCGCCCGCTATCCTGCAACACTCTCGGGAGGACAGGCGCAACGCGCCGCCATCGCCCGGGCGCTGGCGATGAACCCCAAGGTGATGCTCTACGACGAACCCACGTCAGCCCTGGACCCGGAACTGGTGAACGAGGTGCTCCAGGTCATGAAGGACCTCGACGCGGAGGGAATGACCCAGATCATCGTCACCCATCACATGCGCTTCGCCAGAAACGCCTCGGACTACATCGTCTTCATGGACGGCGGGGAGATCGTCGAAAAAGACGACGGCGACGTGCTCTTCACCACACCCAAAAACGAACGGACCCGTGAGTTCCTGCGACACTTCACGGAGGAGGTGGCATGATGGCCCACAAGCGACACCGCTCCTCGTCGCCGGCCGGGTGGAAGATGGCGGGATGGACCAACCGCGTTCTCTTTCCGCTTTTTGTCCTCGTTCTGGCACTCTGTCTCGTTCCGGGCATTCCGGAATCCGCCGCGGCGGAAAAACCCGCTCTGAAATGGGGAGGCGACACCGAGGGCGGCGCTCCGTTCATGTTTGCCGACCCCGCCGATCCGAACATCCTCATCGGCTTCGAGGTGGAGATCGTCGAGCGAATCGCGGACTATCTCGGCATGCGGGCCGAATTCGTGCAGAATGGCTGGGACAATCTGATTCCGGGGCTGCAACGCCACCTCTACGACATCTCCATCAACGGCCTGGAAATCACCCCGGAGCACAAGCAGGAAGTGAACTTCTCCATTCCCTACTACCGCACCTTTCTCCAGCTCTCGGTGCGGCGGGACGAAAAGGGCATCACCTCCCTGGAGGACTGCACGGACAAGGTGGTGGGCACTCTCAAGCAGTCCTACGCCTATTTCACCCTCGTCGACGCGGGGGTGAAGGACATCCGCACCTACGAGGACGAGATCAACGCCTACACGGACCTGCAGAACGGCCGTCTCGACGCCACGCTCTTCGACGCGCCCATCGCCATCTACTACGCGGGGTTCAATCCGGAGATCAAGTTCGTGGGGGGCCCCATCGGAGAGATGGAGTACGGCATCGCCCTCCGCAAGGAGGACACGGAACTGCTCCGGAAAATCAACGAGGCGGTGGTGTACCTCCGGGATTCGGGGGAACTGCGGCGCATCTATGACCGGTGGAACCTCTGGAGCCCCGTCATGGCGGACATGTTCCAAGATTTCTCCCCCGCGAAGGAGGCTCCCTCGCGTTTTCAGGAATGGGCGGAGCACCAAAAACCCGAGTTCACCCTGGCGCTGCGCCTCAAACGCTACGCGGGCTTTCTGCCCATTCTGGGGCGGGCCGCGGTGGTCACCATGGAGGTCTCCCTCGCCGCCATGGGCCTGGCCATCGTCCTCGGACTCTTCCTGGCCATGGCCCGCATTTTCGGCCCCTCGCCCGTCTCGCGCCTCGCCGTGCTCTACATCGAGTTCATCCGGGGGACTCCCGTGCTGATCCAGCTCTTCTTCATCTTCTACGGGCTTCCCCACATCGGCATCAAGCTCAGCCCCTTCGTGGCGGGCGTGCTGGGGCTCGGCCTCAACTACGCCGCCTACGAGGCGGAGAACTACCGGGCGGGGCTCCTCTCGGTGCCGCGTCTGCAGATGGAGGGCGCCCTCGCCCTGGGCATGTCCCGATGGGAGGCGCTGCGTCACGTGGTGCTTCCCCAGGCCATCCGCGTCTCCCTGCCTCCGGTGACGAACGACTTCATCTCCCTGCTGAAGGACTCGTCCCTCGTGTCGGTCATCACCATGGTGGATCTCACCAAGGCCTACGGACAGCTCGCCACCACCTATTACGACTACTTCGGCACGGGCATCCTGGTGGCGATCATCTACCTTCTCCTGGGCCTTCCCTTCGTGCGCCTCGCCCGCTGGACGGAGCGCCGCATGGCCGTGGCCGTCCACGGCGGCACCACCCCGGGGGGGACGGGGCGGAACGGCAAGTATTCCCTCGGGCGCAAACCCGCGTCCTACTAGAAACAGGTACGTTGTGATGCGCTTTCCACGAAACGGAGTTTTCAACCGCTTCGCGATTCTCCTCCTCGGAGGGTTCGCCGCGCTGCTGCTGACGCTTCCGGGACAGATCTCGGCACAGAACATTCCCGCGACCCTGCCCGGCTCGTTTCTTCCGGCTCAGGTCGGAACCGCGCCGGCGTCAAGGGAGCCTTTGCAGCTTCCCTTCACGCCAGTACTTCGGGAAGGGCTTCCCCGCTTCGTTCCGGGACCGTGCCCCATCGACGTCCCCGCAGCGCTGCGGGGACGGGTGTCCTGCGGCACTCTCGTCGTTCCCGAGGACAGGAAGAACCCTTCCGAATCGGAACTCGTGCGCATCGCCGTGGCGATCCTCCGCAGTGCCTCCTCCTCTCCGGCACCCGATCCGGTGCTCTTTCTCGAAGGAGGGCCGGGGGATCCCACGCTGCCCTCTCTCGAAGATTGGGAAGAGTCTCCCTTTCTCGAAAAGCGCCACCTGATCCTCTTCGACCAGCGTGGAACGGGGTTTTCCACCCCCTCCCTGGAGTGTCCCGAACTCTACGACATGTGGGACCGCACCCGGGACCGCCATCTCACCGCGGGAGAACACGAGGAGGAACTGCTTTCCGCGGTGAGGGCCTGCGCGGTCCGTCTCCGGGGGCTCGGCATCTCCCTCGAATGCTACGACACGGCGGCGAGCGCCGCCGA
Source organism: Aminiphilus circumscriptus DSM 16581 (assembly GCF_000526375.1). Classification (NCBI taxonomy): domain Bacteria; kingdom Thermotogati; phylum Synergistota; class Synergistia; order Synergistales; family Aminiphilaceae; genus Aminiphilus; species Aminiphilus circumscriptus. Next base: position 155,866 of record NZ_JAFY01000002.1, read on the forward strand.
CGTGGAGGATCTGCGGCGCGCTCTGGGCATTCCGCAATGGAACCTCTACGGCATCTCCTACGGAACGAGGCTGGCCCTGGAGGTGATGCGGCGCACTCCCGAAGGAGTGCGGAGCGCCATTCTCGATTCCTGCCTCCCCCCCCAGGCCAGGGAATACGAGGAGGCCCCGGAGAACATGCTCCGGGCCTTCCGGTACTTCTTCGACGCCTGTAAAGCCGATTCCCGCTGCGGCGCCGCCTTTCCCGACCTGGAGCGGAACTTCTACGAGGCGGTGGAGCGGCTGAACCGAAAACCGCTTCGGCTCTCCCTCCAGTACGAGGACGAGCCAAAGCCGCTCCCCATGCTCTTCACCGGATGGGACCTGGTGAACCTCCTCTTCGATTTCCTCTATGACGAGACGCTCCTCCCCTATTTTCCCCTCCTCCTGGCCCAGATCCGGGCCGGGGATACGGCAGCCCTTTGCCGCTACTACGAGGAGGGAAGCGGTTGGTCCAGCGACGGTCTGTACTATTCGGTAAAATGCCGGGACGAGGCTTCGGCGAACGCCCCCGAGATCGTGCGGGAGCGCCTGAAAAACCTCCCCTCGGCCCTGCGGGGCTACGATCCCTTTCCCGGCGAGTTCGCCGCCTGCACCCTCTGGAACAATGGAACGGCCTCCCCCGAGGTGAACGCTCCGGTCTCCGGCTCCATCCCCACGCTGGTCCTCGCCGGGAGCTACGATCCCATCACGCCTCCCGAATGGGGACGCCGGGTCGCGTCGAGCCTGGAAAAGGCCTACTTTTTCGAGTTTCCCCACCGGGGACACGGCACGACTTTCTACGGTTGTCCCCTTGAACTCGCCCTGGCCTTCCTCGACAGGCCGGACCGCAGGCCCTCGGCCTCCTGCGAGGAGGATGAGCCGCTCGTCTTTCCGACCAAACGAAATGAAAAGGACTCCCCCTACGGCATCGCCGACCCACCTCGGAAACGCCGTTGAAGCGACGGAACGCACCCTGCGTTGAAAGCGGGTCTCCCTGCTGTTAGAATCGAAGACGGTCTCGCCGGATTTGCACCGTGAGCGTCACCGGAGACGCTCTCCGAAGAGGCCGTCTTCCCTTCGGCACAGGACGCACCGCACGGATGCCGTCCTCCCGTCACAAGATCGCCGGGAGCACTTCCGGCGTTTCTCCTCGTGTCGGTCTCAGCTGTTTCGGAGGGCATTGTCTCGCGGACGCCGCACGCCGCATCATCCACATCTATCATGAGGAAAGCAGGGATCCGTCACATGGAAGAACTCCTCGGTTTCGAGATCTGCAACGCCCGGTACAAGCCCCTGGCGGAATTGCTGATCCGCAAGTACGACGAACTGCGCCACATCGACCCGGATTCGCTCCTCTTCGTCCTGAACCGCAAAAATCCCGGCAAGAGCCGCCGGAGCAAAGTTCTTCTGGCGCAGACCTACAAAGTGCCCGCAAAATGGCAGGAGATCATCTATCAGCTCGGCGGCCTGTCCTATTTCTTCCTCATCGAATTCTACGAGAAGAGCATCTCCGTCCTGGATGGCAACCAGATGACCGCCCTGGTCTATCGGGAACTGCGGCGCATCACGCTGAACGGCAATGTGGCCGCCCCGGACGTGCACGAATGGTATCAGGTGCTCCAGGGGCTTGGGCGTCACTGGTTCTATCCTGACGCCACCTGCCCGGATCTCCTGGCGGACAACGTGGACTGGAAGAAGCTCATGGGCCCCAACTACGAACCTCCGCTTCCGATGGAGGGATAGAAAACGGCGGGAATTTCCGTGCGCAGGACCCGCCCTCGAAAGGGCGGCCCAAAACACTAGAGGGGGAAAGCGGGAAAGACAAACCCCTCCCGGAACAGATGCCGGCAGGCTGCCACGACGCGGGCATCGTAGCGCTTGCCCGCACCCTCGTCGATTTCCTCGAGGGCTTTTTCGAGACCGCGGGCAGGGCGGTAGGGGCGGTTCGACGCCATGGCCTCCACCACATCCGCCACGGCGAGAATGCGGGCTTCCGTCCGCAGGGTCTCTCCGGAAAGCCCGTTGGGATAGCCCGAGCCGTCGAGGCGCTCGTGGTGCTGCAGCACGATCTCCGCCACAGGCCAGGGAAAGTCGATGTTCCGGAGAATGTCGTATCCGGCTCCGGCATGAGTCCGGATAAGCGCAAACTCCACGGAACTCAGGACGCCGGGCTTGCTCAGCACCTCCGCGGGAACGGTGATCTTGCCCACATCGTGCACCAGCGAGGCAAGGTACACGCCGCGCACGTCCGCCTCGGACAGGTCCAGCTCCCGGGCGACGGCCTGGGCGAGAGCGGCCACGCGCCGCTGGTGCCCCGCCGTGTAGGGATCGCGCAGCTCCACCACGGAGGCGAGAATCTGGATGGTCTGCTCCCAGGCCTTCTCAAGCCGCCCAAGACTCTCGCGCAGCTCCGCCTCCGCCCGTTTGCGCTCCGAAATGTCCCGGTAGATCACATAGTACTCCAGATCGCCCTCGGGCTCTTCCGGAAGAATGAGCGTTCCCAGGAGATCCACGTACAGGGGTCTTCCGTCCGTGCGGTACCGGAGCACCTCCACGGCCACCTTTTCCCCCCGGAGAATGCGGGCGGTGATGTCCGAGGCCTCGGCATACTTGTCCCCCATGGAGACGAGAACGTCCAGCTCCTTTCCCACCACCTCCCCGAGGGAGGCAAATCCGAAAAGATCGCAGAAAGAGCGGTTCACCCGGAGTATCCGCCCCTTGGCATCAAGGAGCACCACGCCTTCGAGGGAGCTCGCGAAAAGCTGCTCCATCCGGCGCTGCTCCGCCCGGAGCGCTCTCTGATCCCGAAGACGTTCCTCTTCTTCGCTCTGCATGGTACGACCTCCCCTCTGTAAAACCCGGCTCTTCGGACATGCCGCGCTCCGACGCCGGAAAAAGGGTTTTGGATCGGGAGAAAAATTTTTTAAGGAATCTCTGAGGAATCTCTGAATAAGGCTGGGTCAGCCCCGCAGGGCGCTTCGCAGAGCCTGATGCGACCGGAGTCAAGGGAAAGCGAAAGGTCTTTATTCAAAGCTTCCTTAAGAAAAATCAGAAAAGAAACCGATAGATGAAAAAAAGAACCATAACGAGGACACCCGCAAGGATACCGAAGAACACCGCGGGAGGAAGCGGTTTTTTTGCCCCGTCCTCCCCCGGAGACCCTTCATCGAGGTGTCCCTGTCGCAGCATGAGCGAGTTCTGGGCGGAAAGAATTCCCCGAAATCCCTTGGTTATTTCGAGTTCCATGAGCGTGGACTCCTCGGTACGCGCCTCCACCCGAAGAATCCGCGCCTCCACCTTGCCGTCGAAAAATCCCTTTCTGGCCTTGGAGATGAGGGAATAGAGCACCGATTCCTCGGGAAGTTTCACCACCACTATCTCGCCTTCCTTGAAACGGTTCGCCGCCTTTCCCTTTAAAGGATCGATGATGGCAGTGCAGTTCACGTAGACGACGGATTCTTTCTCCTCCGTCGCGCCTTCATCCGTTTCCGCTCCTTCCGGTGCCGACGCGTCGCCTTCCTCCGTCGATTGAGCCGCCCCACGGGAGGGGAGAAAGGGACGGATCTCGTCGTCCGCGGCGTTCTCCACCCGAACGAAGGCGTGCACCTCCGCCTTGAGAGCCGAACTCCCGTAGTCGTTCAGCTTGGCCTCCATCTCCCGTGCGGCCTTGCCGTTCGTCTCCACCAGCTCCGACGGGCGCACCGCCGCCAGAGCCTGGCTGATGACGTTTTGGAGGACCTCCTTGGAGGGGCAGACATCCGAGCCAAGCACGAAGGAGATGTATTTGGTCCACTCGCCGCGGATGCCGGGAAAGGGGACCCCCTCTTCCACAAGACGGCATCGCACGCTGTAGATGCTTCCGTTATCGATGATCGCGTAGAAAGCGACGAGGCTTGTGCTCTCCTCGGAGGTGGTGATGTCGCAGTAGCCCTTCACCACACGATATCGCGCACTTTTGAGGGTATTCGCCACAAGGCATCATCCTTTCCTTTTCAAAGCCTTCCCGCGAGAGCTTTTCAGCTTGCCGCCACAGAACAGGAACGGAGGCCCCGGCATCTCCTCCCCGGTCAGAGCCTCTTCTTGCCGCGATATTCTCCCGAGAGAAGCCGGGAAAGTTCCTCCGCGGCGTCCCCCCGATCCTCCTGCGTCTCCTTGCGCCCCTTGCTGTGCTCCGCCTGCAGTTTTTTCGCGAGGTTTTCGTCCACTTCGACGAGACGGAAGGTGGAAAAGGACTCCTTGCGTTTCACTTCGAAGTATTTGTGATCCCGGATGAGAATTCCCTCGGAAAAGATGTCCAGCAAGCGGTTGATCAGCAGATCGATCGTGTCCGTGCACATTCTCGCCTCGAATCGTTTCCACATGGCAAGGGAGAGCTCCTGAGGCGAAAAGGGCTTGAAGACCGCCACGATGTTTTCGTTGGGGAAAGCCCCATAATAGTCGAAGATGAGCCCTCCCTCCACACGCTCCACCATGAAGGCGGCAAAGAGATCCCGCAGCCTTGTCTGGATCATGAGCTTGTCCTGAATGACTTCTTCCTTCTTCCACTGGTAGATGATCACGTTGCCTTTTTCGATGTCACCTCGATCGAGGACATCCTTGAGCAACATCATTTTTCGATCCCTCCCCGGAACGAGACGTCTTCGTGCTCCGTCGTTCCTTCATCCCATGCGCACACATCCCTTCAAAACGCATTATACCGTGTTTCGCAAACGCCACGGGATAGGGCCTTTCCGAAACGACACTCCACAAAGCGGGGCGGCGTTAACGCCGCCCCGCTCGCGGGAACTTTCCACAGCCCGAGTGCCCTTATGCCAATCCTCCGTTCAGATTCCTGGGAAAATCAGTCCTCCCTCGATTCCGCCAGCAGCGCGAGCTTGACAGGTTTTGCCGGAGGACGGATGGTTCCGGGAGGAATCTCCCCATAGGGGGTTCCGGTGATCTTGGCGATCTCCCGAAGGATGATCTCTCGACACCCCCGGCCCTGGCACGGACCCATCCCCACACGGAGAACGCGCTTCAGTTCGTCGAAGGTGTCGTATCCCTTGCCGATCCATTCCCGGATCTCTTCCATGGTCACTTCCTCGCAACGGCAGACGATGACTTCCTTCTCCATGTCTCACACCACCTTCACGGCCCGGACTTCCGAGACGAGTTCTTTCGGCACGGCCACGGAGACGACGTAGGTACTGTCCTTCCACGGCTGGGTGACGTTCACGATCTGGGTGCGGTGCACTTCCTCGCCACAGCGGTTCAAACACGCCACGGTCTGCCCTTTCGCGGGGAGGGGGAGCATTTCGTAGGGGAGTTTCAACAGGGCTTCCTTCTCTCCCCAGGTAAGGTCCGCGACGAAACAGGCGAGGCCGGGGCACTTGGCGACGCACAGGGCGCAGCCGGTGCATTTGCTGTAGTCGATCCGGGGGGTGTCGTTGATGTCCTCGAAGGGGATGACTGCGCCGGTGGGGCAGCTGGTGGCGCAGGGGTTGCACGGAATGCGCTGGGGGCACTCGATGAGGACGAGGCCGTTCTTCTTGCTCTCCCAGAGCTCTTTGGGGGGAAGGACGGCGCCGGGGCGCTCGCCGGTGAGGATGCCGCTGTTGAAGGTCTTCTCGTTGTCGGTCATGGGGTTATTCCTCCCATTTCTGGACGCTGGCGGCGCTGACGCCGATGCGGATCTTTTCGCCGACTTCTCCGGCCCGGAGGTCGGCAAGGCGTTCGCTGTAGTGGGCAAACCGCTCTTTGCGTTCTTCGGGGGTGCCATATCCGCAGGCTCCGGCCGCGCCGAGTCCGGCGATGCGACCTTCGACCATGGCGGAGGAGGCTTCTTCAATTCCTGCGGCGTCTCCGGCTATCCAGATGTCGGGATGGCTGGTCCGCATGAAGGGGTCCCGAAGGGCGACGTGGCCGCAGAGCTGGGGAATGAATTTCATGGCGCATCCGGCCTGCCACAAAAGTTCGCAGGTGGGGGCGAGCCCGACGGCCATGCAGATGATGTCGCAGTCGATGGTGGTGCGTTTGCCGCCGGGGGTGCAGTCGGGGGCGAGGTTCTCGATGATGGCGCCGGTGACGGTGCGTTCTCCGAGGGCTTCGACGATGGTGTGCTGGAGGTAGATGGGCACGCCGAGGCGGCGGATCTTGGCGGCGTGCACCCAGTATCCGCCGACTTTGGGCATGAATTCGACGACGCCGCACACCTGGACTCCGGCCTGGAGGAGCTGGTAGCTGACGATGAGGCCGATGTTCCCGGCTCCGACCATGAGGACGCGGTCGCCGGGGGTGACGCCGTAGACGTTCATGAGGGTCTGGACGGCTCCGGCTCCGTAGACGCCGGGAAGGTCGTTGCCGGGGAAGGGGATGAGCCGTTCCTGGGCTCCGGTGGCGACGACGATTTTCTTGGGCCGCATCCGGAAGTATTTCTCTTCTCCGATCATGCAGGTGACGATGCCGTCCTCGGGGTAGTAGCCGGTGGCGGTGCAGTCGGAGAGGATTTCGATGCGGTCGGCGTTTTTCCTCAAGTCCTCGAAAAGGATGTCGGCGATCTTGTACCCGCGGGTTCCGGCGTATTCGTCCTTGGAACCAAAGAATTTATGGGTCTGTTTGATGAGCTGGCCTCCGAGCTTCAAGTCGCTGTCGACGACGGTGACCTGCGCTCCGAGGGTGGCGGCTTCGATGGCGGCGGAGAGGCCGGCGGGACCGCCTCCGATGACGAGGATTTCCGTGGTCCGCACGCTCAATTCCTCCTTTCCTCTTCGCCCCGCACTTCGCCACGGCCTCGCTGGGTTTCGACGCTCATGCCCTCGCGAAGTGGCGTGATGCAGGTCCGCACGTTCGGAACTCCGTCCACGACCATGAAGCAGGACGAGCATTTGCCGATGGCGCAGAAGAATCCCCGGGGGCGCTTCATCTCCGGCGTCTCCCGGTAGATCCGCACGCCTCCGGCGTGCAGCGCCATGGCGATGGGTTCTCCTTCGAAGCCTTCCATCTCGCTGCCGTCGAAGGTGAAACGCACTTTCTTCTTCTTCCCGTGCTCGAAATCGAGTATGGGATGTTCCTGGATGAGTCGCATTGGTCCATCACCTCGTCTTCGCTAGATGCAGGCTGGCTCGAAGAAAAGTTCCCCTTCTTCGAACCGGCTGTACCGAAACATGGACACGTCGATGAACGGCGTTTCTCCCGCGACGAGCTCGGAGAGAACCCGTCCCACCGAGGGACCAAACTGCAACCCGTGGCCGCTCCAACCACAGTTCAGGAAAAATCCCGGCACGGGCGTGGCACCCACGATCGCCTGAAAGTCCGGCGTGTTGTCGTAAGGGCCCGTCCACTGACGCACTAGCCGGATACCGCCGAGGATGGGCATCTTGGCGAGAACTCGGGTCGTGACCTCATCCAAAAAGTCCCAGCTCGACGTGTACGCCGTGTCCTTCTTCTCCTCGGGATTCCCCCATCCGAGCATGAAGGTGCCATTGGGACACTGTTTCCAGTAGCTGCCGTCGTCGAGACAGAGCGTCATGGGATGTTTCATGCGTTCCACCGCTTCGGTGATGAGGATCTGATGCCGCTCGGGCGTGATGGGGATCTCCAGTCCTATCCACTTCCCCACCTCGACGCTCCAAGGGCCGGCACAGCAGACCACCGCATCAGCTTCGCAGTCGCCTTTCGTCGTGTGGACTCCCGCGGCGCGTCCACCCTTCATGATGATTCCCGTGACGGGCGTGCGCTTGTGGATCTCCGCGCCGAGGGCCTTGGCGGAATCGGCGTAGGCGAAACAGAGCGTGTGAGGATTGATATGTCCGTCTTCCTGGTTCCAGCTCGCCCCAAGCACGCCCTCTACATTGAGGTATGGCGCGACCTCCTTGATCTGGGCGGGGGTGAGAATCTTGGAACCCGTCGTGCCGAGTTCGTTCTGCAATGCCACGTTCTTCTCGAGCTGCGCAAGTTGCGACTCCGAATAGGCGATCCAGAGGTACCCCGCGGGATCGTATTCGAGGGAGACGGGATAATTGAGATCCTTCTCCAACGTCTTGAACACCCGCATGTTGTACTGAGCGAGGCGAATGTTCACCTCCGTGCCGAACTGGTGGCGGATGCCCGCGGCACTGCGCCCGCTGCCGCCGGAGGAAATGTAGTCCCGTTCGAAGAGGGCAACCTTATAGCCCTTTTTCGCCAGGTGATAGGCGGTGGAACACCCATGGACACCACCGCCGATGATCGCCACATCACACTTGTGCACGCCCCCGCCACATCCGCAGCAGCACTGCGGTGCTCCTTGCGCTTTCATTTCTCTGCGCTCCATGCACGAAACCTCCTTACGCTAGGGAATTTCGGAGAAGATCCGCCTTTTCCGCTCTTTCGGCAGGACGACATCCTCCACCTCCCACTCCTGCGCCATACACCCCAAAAGGGGCTACAGCAGGAATACGCGGCCTCGTCGCGACGAATACGCCGAAATCTCCTGTGGCGCAACATCGCAACAGGGTGCAAAGGCATGGAAAACAACATGACGAAAGAGAAGGAAAGACGGAACGTTCAGGGAGTACTTTCGAAAAGGAATGCCGAGGGTCAATCTGCGGGGGGGCGCTTGCGGCAGCCTGCAGGAAGAGGAAGAGACCAGATATCCCATACCATGCCGGGAAGGGACCGTCTGGAGCCAGGTAAAGAAGGGGGCATGCCGAGAAAAACACGTGCCGTCATCAAGTGCCACCTCCTTTCCGTAGAGTATTCAGAATTGCAGATCCCACTCCAGGTTCGATTGTGCACTAAATCGCGTCCGAGGTCAATGTAGTACCGATTTTCACATAAGAGGAAACCAAATTCCCCTTTTGCTCTTTTTTTGCCACCACCCTGACTCTGGTTTCGCAACGACAACCAAACCGACACAGACATCCTTGACTGGCCTGTGCATTTTCCGTAAAATCCAGTCAGGTTTGTCCATTTCAGAAAAATTATTTCCAAAATGGAAAAGGAGGCGTCTCCATGAGCCGTTTGGACAAGGGAATTCAGGTTTTGCGACGCCTGTGCGAACCCCCCTTCTTTCATTCCCTGGGAGACCTCTCCAATTCTCTGGAAATGACCAAGAGCGGCATGCACAAAATTCTCGCCGTCCTGGTCCAGGAAGGGCTCGTTTTCCAAGAGACGGAGTCCGGACTGTACCGGATCGGTCCCGTCGCATACCGCATGGGCGTGGTCTACGCCAACGAAAGAGGGCTCAACGGAGCCGCCCTTCCCGTCATGGAGCAGATCGGGCGCATCACCAAGGAGACCGTTTCCGTCGGACTTCGCGACGGAGATTCGGCCTTTCTCGCGCTGAGCGTGGAAAGTCCGCATCTCATCCGGCTCAAAAGTCGGCTGGGCACCAGAATGCCTCCCAACGCCGGAGCCATCGGCAAGCTTTTGTGGGCCTACCATCCGGACCCGGTCCGGCGATCCACCGTTCTCCACTCCCTGGATCTCGCGTCCGAGGCATCGGGTTGCCCGAATCCTTTCCTCGATCTCGACGCACTCCTCGAGGAATACGACCGGATCCGCCGTCAGGGGTACGCCCTCAGTGTCAACGAAAGCGTTCCCGATTTCCTGGGGCTCTCCGTTCCCGTTCCGGACCGCATGGAAAGAATCTGGGCCTGTCTCTGCATCGCCGGTCCTCTGGAGCGACTCCCCGTGGAAAGAGCGCTGGATCTCCTGCCGGTTCTCCGGAGCGGCGCGGAGGACATCTCGGCCCGCCTGGGTTGAGCGCTTTCCTTTTGCCCACGGAGATCCTTTCGTTCCATCGTTCAGCTCGAAAAACCCATCCCGAAGGAGAGAGTGCAGGTATGTCCGTCAGTGAAAACATTATGCGCCTGGCCCGAGAACATGATTTCCGCATCCGCGAAGACCGAAGAGTCATTCACCGCCGTCCCGGTGTCGGCATGGAAGTGGAGGAGACCGCCTCCTTCGTCGCGAAAACATTGGAGGAGATAGGTCTCGACGTGCGCAGGGGCGTCGGAGGGACCGGAGTCGTCGCCCTTCTCGAAGGACGTGAGGCAGGCCCCGTCGTCGGCCTCAGAGCCGACATGGACGCCTTGCAGATCCAGGAACAGACGGGACTTCCCTTCGCCTCCGAGATCCCGGGAATCATGCATGCCTGCGGTCACGATGCGCACACGGCGATGCTTCTCGGAGCGGCTCGGGTCCTTTCGGCGCTGAAGGGAACGATCCGCGGCGCGGTCAAATTCGTCTTCCAACCCGCCGAAGAGTGCGCACCCACCGGAGGGGCTCCGGCGATGATCGCCGACGGCGTTCTGGAAAATCCCACGGTGGATGCCATGGTCGCCCTTCATGTCTGGCCCGATCTTCCCACAGGGAAAGTGGGTATCAAGACCGGCCCCATCATGGGCGCCTCGGACCGCCTCGACCTGATCGTCCGTGGACGCAGCGCCCACGGCTCCACCCCGGAGCAGGGAGTGGACGCCGTCGTCGTTGCCGCTCAGGTGATCACGGCGCTGCAGACCGTGGTCTCCCGCTCCGTGAACGCCACGGAGGCAGTCGTTTTGACCTTCGGGACCGTCCACGGAGGCTACCGGTACAACGTTCTGGCCGACGAGGTTCGGCTCGAAGGAACCCTCCGCACTCTGAACCCAAACATCCGGGATGTTCTTCCGGGGAAAATAGACGCTCTCGCACGAGGGATCTGCCGGGGAATGGGAGGTGACTGCGAAATGCATTACGAAAGAGGATACGCCCCCACGATCAATCATCCCGAAACAGTCTCCGTCGTCCGGGAAAGTATCGCGAACATTCTCGGAGAGAGGGGCATTCTGGAGATCGAAAAACCCACCCTTGGAGGAGAGGACTTTTCCTTCTTCGCTTCCAGGGTTCCTTCCGTCTTTCTCTGGCTGGGATGCCGCCCCGAGGGAATCGCACCGGAGGACTTCCCGCCTCTGCACAATCCGCGTTTCACCCCCGACGAAAGCTGTTTTTCCATCGGGGCTGCCGTCCTCGCCCAGGCGGCATGGGATCTTCTGAAAAAGCTCGGAGGAGGCATATCCGCATGAAAAGTCGCCCGACGGACTTTCGCGAAGAACTCATCCGCCTCCGGCGCGAACTGCACCGCCACGCCGAAAAGGGGTGGGAGGAGTTCTGGACCAGCGCCTTCGTCGCCTCGAAGCTCGACGCGCTGGGGTTCACGGTTCTTCTGGGCGAGGACGTGATCGCACCCGAGGCCGCCATGGGGCGCCCCTCTCCGGAAGAACTCGAGAAGGCCCGGACGCGGGCTCTGGGATGGGGGGCTTCTCCCTCTCTTCTGGAAAAAATTGGGCTTTTTACCGGCGTTGTGGGAATTCTGAAGGCGGATTGTCCCGGTCCCGTGACGGCTTTCCGGTTCGACATGGACGCCGTCGAAGTGGGCGAGAGCAGAGACCCGGAGCATCGCCCACTTCGGGAGGGCTTTGCAGCCCTCGACGAGGGCGTTGCCCACGCCTGCGGCCACGACGGCCATACCGCCATCGGGCTCGTCCTGGCCCGATGGATCAGCGAAAATCGACGACTCCTCCGGGGGACTTTCAAACTCCTTTTTCAGCCCGCCGAAGAAGGAGTCCGCGGCGGAAAATCCATGACCGAAAAGGGGCTTCTCGATGACGTGGATGTCCTTCTGGGCCTTCATCTCGGAGTGGGCATGCCCTCGGGGACAGTCGGAGCCGGATGCAGCGATTTTCTCTGCACCACCAAGATCGACGCCGTCTTCACGGGAGTCGCCGCACACGCGGGAGGCGCTCCCAACGAGGGACGAAACGCACTGCTCGCCGCAGCGTCGGCGGTCCTCGGGCTTCACGCCATTGCCCCGCACCGCGACGGCGCCAGCAGAATCAATGTCGGTGTTCTTCAGGGAGGAACAGGACGCAATGTGATCCCCCCCAGGGCGGAGCTGAAACTGGAGACCCGCGGCGCGACCGCGGAGATCGACGGCTACGTTCGGACCCGGGCTATGGACATCCTGAGAGGTGCGGCCATCAGCCAGGGAGTGGAGCTGGAAACCCGTCTGGCGGGAGGAGCGGTCAGCGCCGCAAGCGATTCGGAACTCGTCGATCTCGTTGCGGCAAAAGCCCTTGGCATCGAGGGCATCCGCCGGATTGAGCGGGAGGGCCACATTTCGGGGAGCGAGGACATCTCCTGGATGATGCAAAGGGTGCACGAGAGAGGAGGACGTTCCTGCTATTTCATTCTCGGCGCCGACACGACGGCGGGCCACCACAACGAGCGTTTTGACTTCGACGAGGAGGTCCTCGGTCCCGGCGTGGCTCTTTTAAAGGAGTTGACCCTCGACATAGCGGGGCGCTGAACGTCGTTTTTTCCGCAAGGAGGTGGTTTCCGACACGCAACGCACCTGCGAGATCAGGACGGTTTTCCGAAGTTTCGCACACTGCCTTTTTTACTCTCTGTCTCTTATTGTATTCCAACAAGGAGGAGGATCAGTATGTCCAAGAACACGGATTCGAACAGGACCCCACAAGGTGGGGCCTTCGGGCGCTTCATCCGCGGCATCGAAGTGGTGGGAAACAAGCTGCCCCATCCCTTCTGGCTCTTTGTCCTTCTCGCCCTGACGGTGGTCGTTCTTTCGGCCTTTCTCGCCGCGTCAGGCACGTCCGTCACGTACATGGCTGCTTCGCAAAAGGTTGGGGAACTTCCCAAGGAAGTGACGGTCCCCGTCAAAAACCTCCTGAGCTACGAAGCCATGAGACCCTTTTTCGCCGACTTCGTCAAAACCTACATTTCCTTCGCACCCCTCGGACTGATCATGGTCATGATGCTCGGCATCGGCCTGGTGGAGCAGACGGGTTTCATCTCCGCCCTGATGCGGAAGACCATCCTGGGAGCGCCTCCGTACATGGTGACCGCCGTTCTCGCCCTGGTGGGCATCAACGCCAACCTCGCCTCCGACGCGGGCATCATCTTCACCCCCGCCATCGGCGGAGCGGTCTTCAAAGCCCTGGGGCGCAATCCCGCCGTGGGGATCATCGCGGGATTCGCCGCGGCCTGCGGAGGATTCACGGCCAACTTCTTCGTCGCGGGAACGGACGCCCTTTTGGCGGGGATCACCGAATCGGCCGCCAAGGGAATGAACATTGTGGCCCCCACCCATCCCCTCATCAACTGGTTCTTCCTCTTCGCCTCCACCATAACGGTCACCCTGGTCACAACCGTCGTGACCGAAAAGTTCATCGTTCCCATGTTGGGAGACGAAGGCGCATCCCGAGATTCTTCCGCGCTCGCAGAACATGTCGTCACCAATGAGGAGAAAAGAGGACTCCGCTGGTCCCTCTGGGCAGGGCTGGGAACAATCGTCCTCCTTCTTGTTCTGACCGTTCCTCAAGGGGCCTTTTTCCGCGCCGACGATGGAAGCCTTTTGCCCAGGTCGCCACTCCTTTCCAGCGTGGTGCCCATCCTTTTCTTCCTCTTCTTCTTCGTCGGCATCGCCTACGGCTTCGGATCCGGAACGCTCAAAACCGCCTCGGACGTTCCCAAGCTGATGCAGAACGGGCTTCAGGGAAGTCTCAGCTTCCTGGTCATCGCCCTTCCCGCGTCCATGTTCATCCAGCTCTTCAACACCAGCAACCTCACCACCATCCTGGCCGTCAAGGGAGCGGAGGCTCTCGAAGCCCTCAATCTGGGCGGAATCCCCCTGCTGCTCCTCTTCATCCTCCTCTGCGGCACGCTGAACCTTTTCATGATCAGCGGTTCCGCCAAGTGGTTGATTCTCGCTCCCATCTTCGTCCCCATGTTTTCCATGGTGGGCTTTTCTCCTGCCCTCACCCAGGTCGCCTACCGGATAGGGGACTCGAGCACGAACATCATCTCCCCCCTTTCCTATTACATTCCGGTCGTCATCGGCCTTCTGGAACAGTACCGGCGGGAGGGCGACGCCCCGGTCGGAATAGGAACCGTCCTCTCTCTGGAACTCCCCTATTCTTTGGCGTTCCTGGTCTGTTTCTCTCTTCAGCTCATTCTCTGGTACGTGTTGAATCTTCCCTTGGGACCCGGTGCGGGAATGTTCATGTAAGACAACCCGATTCCACGCGAAGGAAGAAAATCGCCGGAGAGGCAGCCCCGGAAGGGCTGCCTCTCGTTCATCCCGAGACAAACCGTCTTTTCCGCCATCGCTTCCTCTTTTTTCACAACCCTGTCCAGAACCGCCGCTTTGCCGCTTCCTTCAGGCTCAAGAAGCACCCGCCCCTCCTCATCCGCAGAGAAGGACAGATGGCATTTTCCCTGTTCCGTTCCAGGTACGGACATTATCACTGTCTCGTAACACAATTTTTGCACGCACCCTTGCCCCTTTTTCCGAGAAGAGCTATGATGGACACGGCGAAAAGTTCTTCGCATTTTTTGTGTGCTTTTCAGGGGCGTATACGCCCAAAAGGAGTGACATCCCGTTATGGAAGGCGACAGTTCGAGTAAACCTCTGCATTGCCGCTTTACGAACCGTACTTCGCACTGACGCCGCACGGACGTACTCTTTCCCGGTCCGGCGGCGCCGGATCGGGAAAGGGATTCTTTCTCCGCCCGTACACTGCGGGCTCTTTGCAGCACCCCCCTTTCTCCGGTCCCCGATACAGTTCCATCAATCTCATATCGAAACAGCCGTTCGTCTTCTGCGCAGCGGGACATTTTGTCTGTGTTTCCCAGAGGGTGAACGGAAAAGGGGGGAGCCGTCATGATCACCATTTTCAAGACCGAAGACCGGGGTATCCGCCAGCTCGATTTTCCTGCCGTGGAACCCGGCTGCTGGATCAACGCCGCCGCACCCACGGCGGAGGAACTCGCCGCGCTTTCCGCCGTGGCGGGAATTCCCGTGGATTTTCTCTCCGCGGCGCTCGACCCGGAGGAAACATCCCACATCGAATCCGACGAGAACATTCTCCTGGTCATCATCAACGTCGCCAAGGCGGCGGGAAGCCACGACTTCGACACGGTCCCCCTCGGGGTGATCCTCACGCCGGACTTCATCGTCACGGTCTGTCTGGAACAGGGAGAGATCCTGCCCAGAAGCGTGGTCTCCATGAACGGTTTCTGCACCTACAAGCGGACCCGCTTTCTGTTGCAGATCCTCTACAAGACGGCCACCCAGTTCCTGAAATATCTGCGACAGATCAACCGCCGCTCCGACGAGATCGAGGCGCACCTGCGCAAGTCCATGCGCAACGAGGAACTCTACCAGCTCTTCGACCTGGAAAAGGGGCTCACCTACTTCACCGCCGCCCTTCGGTCCAACCGCATGGTGGTGGACAAACTGCTGCGTCTCTTCCAGAACGGCCAGATGCGGGAGACGGTGAAGATCCGCGAGGAGGACGAGGACCTGCTTCAGGACGTGCAGGTCGAATACAACCAGGCCTTCGAGATGGTGCAGATGTACGGCAACGTGTTGGCGGGCATGATGGACGCCTTCGCCTCCATCATCTCCAACAACCTGAACATGGTGATGAAGTTCCTCACCTCCGTGACCATCATCCTCGCGGTACCCACGGCCATCGCGAGCTTCTGGGGCATGAACGTCCCCGTTCCCTTTCAGGAATCGCCCAACGGCTTCGCCGTCGTGACTCTCCTCTCCCTTGGAGTGTCCGCCCTGTCCGCCCTCTGGCTCTGGCGAAAGCGCCTGCTCTGAAAGAACGCGCCTCCGACGGCCCCCTCCGGGGGCCTTTTTCGTGCACGTCGAGAGGCGCTTTTCTTCGCACAATTCCGTAACACCCGCCGAAATCCTTCTCTTTCTGGGCTATAATGGAGCGATACGAAAACGGAACATCACTTCGACTCGGGAGGACCGTCATGGCAGGCTCCGGCATTTTCACGCTTCTGCTTCTCTTTCTCTTCCTCTTTCTCCTTTCGGCGTTCTTCGCCGCGGCGGAGATGGCCTATTCGAGCATCAACAAAATCCGGATGAAACGCTTCGTCGAAGAGGGACGCACCGGCGCCGGGCGGGCCATGCTCCTGCTGCAGGACTTCTCCCGCACCATCTCCACCATCCTCGTGGGGGGCAATATCGTGGACATTCTCATGACCGCCATCGCCTCCACCGTACTCGCCCTTCTCTTCGGCCCCATCGGGGCTCTCTACGCGACGGTGCTCATGACGGTGCTCATCATCCTCTTCGGCGAGGTGCTGCCCAAGTCCTACGTGAAGGACTGCTCCGAGTCCTTCGCTCTGGGCGCCGCACCGGTCCTGCGCTTTTTCGTGCGCCTCCTCCACCCCCTCACCTGGTGCATCATGTCCTTCTCGGCCTTCCTCGGGCGATGGCGCTCCGCGGGGCAGCGCCCCCAGCCCAGCGTCACCCACGACGAACTGCTCCACATCCTGGAGACCATGGGAGAGGAGCAGGTGCTCCCCCAGGCGGAGCGGGAGCTCATCGAGAACGCGGTGAACTTCAACGAGCTGGAGGTCTGGGAGATCCAGACACCCCGGGTGGACGTGTTCGCCCTCGACGTGGACGAGGAACCTCAGAGGGTGCGGGCGCTTTTGGTGAAAAACCAGTACTCCCGCGTTCCCGTCTACGAAGGCACGCTGGACAACATCATCGGCGTGCTTCACGTGAAGGACTACATGCGCCGGGTCTTTCAGCAGGAAGAGACGAACCTGCGCTCCGTCATCAAGCGCCCGGTCCTCCTCGCGGGAAGCGCGAGCCTCATGGACGCGCTGCGCATCTTCCGGGCCAACCGGACGCACATGGCCATCGTCCTCGACGAGTACGGCGGCACCTCGGGAATTCTCACCGTGGAGGACATTCTGGAGGAGCTGGTGGGAGAGATCCGGGACGAGCACGACGACATCAAGGAGTCTTTCACACAGCTTGAGGAGAACGTCTATCTCGTGAGCGGCGATGTCTACCTGGAGGACATCTTCTACGAACACCTCAATTTGGACACCATGCCGGACAGCGAGGCCTCGACCCTCAGCGGCTGGCTCTACGAGCAGTTCAAGACCCTTCCCGAGCAGGGAGCCGCCGTCGCCTGGGGCGGATTCCTCTTCTCCGTCGCAAAGGTGGGAGGGCAGCGCATCCTGAAGGTCCGCATCGAGCGAAAACCCGTCGAAGAAGCCATCCCTTCACTGCCGCACCAGGAATAAGCTTTTTCACTGCGGCAACGCTCTTTTTTTCCGTCGGAACGGCGAGAACTTCCAGGCGGTTCAGTCGGTTGTCATCGCGGAAGACCCCCCGCTGCATCCGGGGCCGGAGAGTCCGCTCCGGCCTCCGGAAAGCGGAAAGACCCGGATCTGGGAGGCGATGCGCTCCTTGAGGGCCGCAACGTGGGAGATGACGCCGATGAGTTTGCCGTCCTGCCGCAATTCCGCGAGGGTCTGGAGGGCCGTGTCCAGGGCGTCCTCGTCCAGCGTGCCGAACCCCTCGTCGAGAAAGAGGGAGTCGATCCGGACGTTTCGGCTCGCCATGCGAGACAGGCCGAGAGCCAGGGCGAGGCTGACGAGAAAGCTCTCTCCTCCGGAGAGATTTCTCGTGGACCGTCGCTCCCCAACCTGGTAGGCGTCGATGACATCCAGCTCCAGAGGTTGCCCGTCGTTGCGGACCAGGAGATAGCGGTCGGTCATCTTCCGGAGCTGCCGGTTCGCGTGAGAAATGAGGATGTCGAAGGTGAGGCACTGGACGAAGTTCCGGTACTTCTTCCCGTCCGCGGACCCGATGAGGTCGTGCAGGGCCTCGATGCGGAAGCACTCTTTCTCCTGCGCCTCCAGTGCCGCACGGCGGTCCCGGGCCATTTCCCTCGCGGTCTCGTTCTCCCTGAGCTTCTGCGCGATGCCGCCCAGTTCCTCCCGGAGGATTTTCACGTCCCGCCCCAGCTCCTCCAGCTCACGAAGGAGATCCTCCCGGGAGCGGTCGGTCGCCTCCCGGCGCTCCTCCTCCTCCAGCCGCTCCGCCTTCTCCCGTCTCCTCGCGTTCAGCGCGACCCGCTCCTCCTCCAGCGCACGGGCCCGCCCCTGCAGTTCCTTCCGCTCCTCCTCGGGCAGAAGCGCCGCCAGGTAGGCGTCCTCGTCGGCAAAACCGGCTCCGTCGAGACGGCGGACAAAGGCGATCTCCCGGACCTGCAGCACTTTCTCCCGCTCCGCTATGGCGTTTTCCGTCTCGGCGATTTTGGTTCGCGTTCCGCCAAGCGCGTGCACCGCTTCGTCCGACCTGGCACGCACCGTGTCGAACTCCGCCGCCAGGGCCTTCAACGCCTCTCCGAGGCGGCGTTCCTCCGCGTCGGGATCTCCGTCGCCGAAGCGCTCCCGCCGTTCCTCCTCCAGGACCTGCCGTTCCCGCAGAAGTTCGTCGCGATGCCGCCGCCGCTTCTCCACCTCCTCCACGGCCTGGCGAATCCGCTCCTTCCGCTGGTCGATCCGGAGTTCGAGGGAGGCGATCTCCTTCTCCAGTGCACCCTTTTCCTCCTGCCGGGCATTCCAGTGCACCCGACGCTCCTCCAGGTCCCGGAGCACCGCCTCCCACTCCTCCGGATCGGACGCGAGATCGCCGATGCCGTAGGGCGCCAGGTCGCGAAGCACCCGCTGCCGCGCCTCGTCGAGCTGCACGGCGGCCTCCCGCGCCTCGGCCTCCGCCCGGACCGCCGTCTGCTCCGCCGATTCCTCGCGGTGTGCGGCGTCCCCGGCGAAGCGCTCCTCCAGGACAAGATTTTCCCGGGCCTTCTCCAGGCTCTCCCGCAGGGTGGCACACTGCTCGTCCGCCTCCTCGGCGGCCTGCACAACCCGGAAGGTCTCCTCAAACCGCTCCCGGATCTCCCGGGCAAGGCGCTCCAGCAGTGCCTCCGCTCCAGGTCCCTCCGGGCATTTTTCTTCCTTGGAGAGCGCAGTCCATTCCTCCCGAAGCCGGACCTCCTGCCGGGCGATTTCCTCGTCGCGTTCCCGCCGCCGTGTTTCCGCCTGCTCCAGGTCCTTCGACGCCTCCGCACGAGCGACCCGGAGATCCGCAAGAGTCCTCCCCGCGGCCTGAAGCTCGTTCCTGAGAGAGAGCAGCGCCGCGGCGGCCTCATCCGGAACGGGAACGACCCCCGCGGCGAAGGGGTGCTCCGTGGCGCCGCAGAGGGGACAGGGTTCACCCTTTCGCAGGCGATGCCGCTCCGTCTCGAAATCCGCGATCCGCCTCAGCGAGGCGAGTTGTTCCTCCAGCCGGGCCGACTCCGCTTCGAGCGCCGTCTGCCGTACCGACGCCGCCGCAATTTCCCCGTCGAGATCCCCGCAACGAGCTCGCGCCGCGTCCTCCAGAAGACGCAGCTCCATCGTCCGCCGACGCGCCTCTTCCAGGGCATGCAACGTTCCGACGACATCTTCGAGGAGGCGTCTTCGCTCTTTTTCCTCGTCGAGATCCTTTCTCCAGTCCGACATCCTGCGACCAGCGAGAAGGCTCTCCAGCGCATGCCGCGCTTCATCGAAAGCACCCCGGGCGGTCTCGTACTCCGCCCTTCCCGTCACCAGGGTATCGTCCCGCTTTCGCCGGGCGGTTCGGGCCTCTTCCAGTTCCCGGGCAGCGGCCCGAAGTTTTTCCGTCCCCTCGCGGCCTTTTCCGTCCAGAGTGCGGAGCGCGTCGAACCGATCCCGGAGTACGGGAAATTCCTCCACGAGCTTCTCGTCCGCCGCACTTCGGGCAAGGTGAGAGCGAACCGCCTCAAGGGCGCCCTGCCGTTCTCCGAGAAGACGCCGTTCCATCCCGTCCCTGTCGCGAAGAGCGTCGAGGGCGGCTTCTCCCTCCGTCAGGGCCTCTTCGGCGGCACCGACGGGGCCTTCCTTGTCCCGGATCCGCAGGTCCAGGGCCTGCACGGCCCGAAGAAGCGGCACCGCCTCGGCCAGGGCCCTTCTGCCCGCGTCCAGCGTCTCGCCACTGCGCCGCTGTGCCTCGGCGGCGAGACGAACTTCCTCCTCCAGCGCCGGAAGTGTCTTCAGAGACGCTGCATGAACGTCCCGGTCCCGCCGTTGCTCCTCCCGAAGAGATTTGAGGGCGGTGTGCTCCGGGGCGAGTTCCAGGGCATCCTCGGCGCGACGGAGTCGTTCCGCCTCGGGGTGAAACTGCTCCCGCTGGTCCAGCAGCGCTTTCTCCGCTTCGTCGATCATCCGCAACTCCGCCTCGAGGCGTGCCACTCCGTCCAGCCAGACGACGGCAGCCCTGTCCGCCTCGATCCGTCCGCTCATGTCTTTCTCCCGGAAGGAACGTTCCTCCAGCTCCACCCGAAGGCGTGCCTCCTCTTCCTCAGGCAACAGGCGCATTCCCGCCAGTTCGGCCCGGAGAAGATCCCGTTTTGCCCGCTCCTCGGCGCGGCGCTCGTGGACGCGCACGGAAATCCGGGAGTAGATCTCCGTCCCCGTGATCTGTTCGAGCACGGGGGCCCGCTCGTCCGAAGGAGCCTGCAGAAAAGCCGCGAAACCCCCCTGGGCGAGGAGCATGGACCGGGTGAAGCGGTCGAAATCCATGCCCGTCACCGCTTCGATACGCGCCGCCACGCCCGTGATCGAACTCTCGAGCACCTCTCCGGACACCGCGTCGGCGATCTCGTGTTTCGGAGCCTGCAACTCCCCGTCGGACCGCCTGCGGGATCGGTGCTGGCTCCAGACACAGCGGAACCGGCGGGCCTCCGCGCCGCCAGATCCGGCTCCTTTTCCCGCCGAAGTCTCGAAGGTCGCCTCGGCGAAACATTCTCCGGTCTGTCGGGACATGATCTCGTTTCCGCTCCTGGAGATCTTGCCCAGGCGCGGAGTCCGCCCGTAGAGGGCAAGGCAAAGCGCGTCCAGAACGGTGCTCTTGCCGGCGCCGGTCGGGCCGGTGATGGCGAAGAGACCGTCGGCGGTGAAGGCGGGGTGGGTGAAGTCGATCTTCCATTCCCCCACGAGGGAGTTCAGATTCTTGAAACGCACCTGGAGTATCCGCATCGTCCGCTTCCTCCCCGTCCGCTACGTCCGCTCTTCCGCCCGGGAGTCCTCTCCGTCGAGGGACGCCCGAGTCTCCCGGTAGGTCCGCAGCAGTTCCGGCCGCTGTTCGTCGGGAATCCTCCGGCTCTCCAGACAGCGCCCGAACACGTCCTCCTCATCCAGGTCATCGAGCGTCTCCTCGGAGAGTCCCTCCAGGGCGCGTTCCAGCATCCGCCCGTCCTTCATCCGGAGAATCTCCAGCCCCGTTCCGGCCGTGACCTCCTCAAGCTGCTCCCGGAGGTCTCCCACCGCACCATCACCCTCAAGCACGACCTCCAGCCAGATCGACTCCTTCTCCGCGGCAAGCCTTTCGACCCCGGAGAGAATCTCCTTCCGGCCGCCCCGAAGACGTTCAAGACGCCGGAAGCACGGCACGGGCAGAAGCGTCACCGTCGCCGCCGCACCGGCGAATTCCACGAGACAGACGCTCTTTTCCCGCCCCGCCTCGCCGAAGCCCATCGGCAGCGGGGAGCCGCTGTAGCGGAACCTCTCCGAACCGTCCACCCGCTGGGGGACATGAAGGTGCCCCAGCGCCGCATAGGACGTGGACTCCGGAAAAATCGACGACGTCACCGCCGAAAGAGAGCCCACGTAGAAGTCGCGCACGCCGTCCCCCTCCACGGTCTCCCCTCCGGCGGCGAAGAGATGTCCCATGACCACCAGGGGAAGCTCCTCGCCCGTTTCCGCCCGGACCTCCTCCCGTCTCCGCTCCGCCAGAGAACACACCTGGGCGTAGTGGTCACGGATGCCTTGGGCGAGCTTGCGCTCTTTCTCGTCGGGGCTCTCCCCCGCCTCGACGGTGCGGATGTCCCGGTCCCTCAGAAAAGGAACGGCACAGAGCAGCAGCTCCGGAGCGCCCGCCTCGTCCCGCAGGAGGAGCACCTCCTCCGCGGGATCTCCCGAAATCGCGCCCACCACGTGGACGCGAAGCGCCCGCAGCAGTTCCTTCGGGGCGTCGAGAAACGAAGGCGAGTCGTGGTTTCCGCCGATGAGCACCACGTGGCGGCAGCACGATCCGGCCACGCGACACAGAAACGTGTAGTAGAGCGCCTGGGCGCGGTTGCTCGGTGCGGTGGAGTCGAACACATCCCCCGCCACGAGGAGCACCTCCGCACGTTCCCGGCGGATCGTCGCCTCAAGCCAGGAGAGGAATGCCTCGAATTCCTCGTAGCGTTTCCGTCCGTAGAGCCCCCGCCCGAGATGCCAGTCCGACGTGTGAAGAATCCGCAGCGGAGTCCTCACCGCACACCTCCGGCGGACCCACGGCTCCCGCCTTCCGAGGGAAGCATTCCGGCGTAAGAGGCGACATTCCGCCCGGAACAGGGACACCCTTCCGCACGCCGGGTTCCAGCCCCTGGCCCCGAAAGAGCAGAAGAGAGCAACCGCCATCTCCGAGATCGCCGTTCCCCGCGGACGGGGGATGGCGCGTTTCCTCTGGCTTTGCCTGCGCGCGTGCGTTTCCGGTCGCCTCGCTCCATGAACATTTCCTCCTCGTCGGGTGGCTGCAGAGAACCATAGCACGCCCCCTTCCGGGGGGCAATCCGGCCCCGACAAACCGGAGGCCCCCATCGGGCCGGCCCGCCCGCAGCGCTTCACCGGCGTCAGAAGGCCTTCCGGAGCAACGCGACCGCACCCTTCTCAAGCAAGGAGTTTCCGTCCGGACCCAGGGTGATGCGCCAGCAGCTCTCCGTGACCGCCTCGAGAAAACGCCGGTCGTGGCTCACGAGCAGCATTGTGCAGGGACAGGAGGCAAGAGCGTTTTCGAGCAGTTCCACCGCGGGGAGATCGAGATGGTTCGTCGGCTCGTCCAGAACGACCAGGGAGGGCACCCGAATCACCCCCAGGGCGAGCTGCAGCTTTCGCGCCTCCCCAGGGCTCGGAACGGGCACGTCGGCGCCTTCCCCGAGAGCCGCCGGAGCAAGCAGGCTTTCCGGCCGGGAACCGAGACAGCTCACCACGGTCATCACCAACCCCCGCTCCGCCGAAGAAAGGAGCGCGACCTCCGAGGCGAGACGCCCGAGCTGCTCCCCCGAGAGTTCCTGAGGGAGAAAGAGCACCTGCTCCGGAGGAAGCTGCACCCGCCGGAGCAGGTGGCGCACCAGAGTACTCTTGCCCGACCCGTTCGGACCGACCAGGGCGACCCTGTCCCTGGAGCCGAGTTCCAGCCTCGGCAGGTGCAGTGTCCGCCCTCCGCCGAGATCGAGGCGACCTTCGGGAAGATCGAGGATGCGGTTGCGGGGCGAGACCGCTCCGGAGAGCCAGAACCGCAGCTCCCGCTCCTTGGGTGGCCGGACTTCCCGCACCTCCTCCCGAAGATGGCGCAGACGCCCGTCGAGCTGGCTTTTCAACCGCCCCGCCTGGCCGTCCATGCCGGAAACCCTGGCAAGATCGATGCGCGCCCGTCCGTCCGAATCGTGCCGGTCCAGGCCCCGTTTGGAACGCCTGCGGTCGCTCCGGCTAGCCTCCTCCAGGCGCCGCCGCTGCTCCGCCTCCAGGCGCTTGCACGCCCTGCGGCGCTCCAGATAGACCGCACGGGCGGTCTCTTCGTCCCGGGCTTTCTGCGCCGAGGCCTCCGTGTAGTTCCCCGGATAGAGCACCGGCCCGGAGGCGCCGAGAAAGAGGCAGCGCCGGCAAAGCCCGTCGAGCAGCTCACGGTCGTGGCTCACGAGAAGTCCCACGCCGTCGTAGGTGGCGAGGGCCGCACCGAGCAGACGCCGCGCAGCGCCATCCAGATGATTCGTCGGCTCGTCCAGAAGGAGACTCTCCGGTTTCTCCCAGAGCGCCAGGGCAACCTGGACGCGCTTGCGCTCGCCGAAGCTCAGGGAGTGCCATCGCTCGCCCCAGGCATCCTCGATGTCGAGCATTCCCCGAAGACGAAAGACCTCGGGATCGCCGGACCCGAGGAACGCGGCAAACCGCTGCGGCATCTCCTCCGTTCGCTGCTCGCAGAGCAGAACCCGCCCCCTTCGGAGCACCTGTCCCTCGCACGGCGACAGTTCTCCTGCGGCCAGCCGCAGAAGCGTGGTCTTGCCCGACCCGTTGGCGCCGAGAATTCCCGTCCATCCCCCGTGGAAATCGATGGACAGTTCGCGGAAGAGAAACGCTTCCGCCGTATCGAAACGAAAGGACACATTGCGCAGGAGAAGCGCCATGAACTCTCTCCATTCCCCCCGCCCGGCGGGGACACTGCCTCCTCCCGGCACCGCAGGGAAATCCGCTCGTAGGAACGGAGTCCCTGGACGCGCACATTCCGCCATGCCGCGGCGAACCGGAGGCAAAGGCCTTCCCGGGACGGAGTGCGAAAAGCGGAGAGCACACTGGAACCGGGTAAGAAAATGGACAGCGCACGAGCGAACGAAACCCGGGAAGGCGAAACGGAGATGTGGCGGCGGAGCCGCCTTGAAAAACGAGGAGGAGGGGACACGAAAAAACGGCCCGGAGGGGCCGGAAAAACATGCGTAGCTGCCGGTGCGTGTCCCGCTCGTCAGAAGAGGCGCATTCGTCGAGTCTCCCGAAGATGGAATGGATGAACCGCCCTGGATCATACCCGTTTCCGGTGAAACGGGTCAAGAGGAAACCGGTTTTCATGCTCCTCCAGATCATTTTATCGCCGGGACAAGACAACGGCACCCGCGAGGTCTCGCCGCACTACGGCAAAACGTCGCGGGTACCGTCACTTACGACTCTTCAGGAAAAATTGCGTACTGACAAGCCAAGAAAGAAACCCTTCTCGGGAGAGCGTGCGCACTCCAGCCCTCTCACGCCTGCGGGGCAGCGCCGACGTACCGAAGGAGCGAAGCTTTCACGTCACCTTTTGAAACTTTTCATTGTTCTGAAGCGCGATGACAGACGCCACCTCCTTCGTACCACCATTTCCGGAGAAGAGACAGAGGCCACTTTGTCACGCCGTTTCTTAATGTTTCAGCTCTGGATGTTTCTCAAAATAAGCTTTTTCCTCGTTATTGATCTCTGTCATGATCTGCTCAAAGTATTCTTTATCAACGAGTTTCATGCTCTCGTCGTAGGAAGGCCTGACAACTTCTCTAAATTTATTTAATTCATCCACTGAAAGTTCATTGATTTCCATGCCCTTACTCCTGAAAAAGTCAAGCCATTCCGCATTCTTCTTCGCGATCTGATCCCGATAGGCCTGGGTTGCGATGGCGGCGGATTCGTCAAAAGCAGTACGCACGTCATCGGGAAGGTTCCGGTACCACTCTTCGCTCGTGAAATACACAACGAACTCGAAAAGGTGCCCGGTGAGCGTCATGTGCTTGCACACTTCGTACAACCGGCCGCCCATGACATTCTCGAAGGGATTCTCCGTCCCGTCCACAACGTTCTGTTGCAGCGATGTAAACAGCTCGGACCAAGCGATCGGGGTCGGATTTGTTCCGAGAAGTTTGAACGCTGCGAGATGTACCGGGTTGGGCTGAACCCTGAACTTCATCCCCTTGATGGACTCGAGATCGGGAATAGGCTTTTTGGTGGAAAGCAGAT
The DNA here is from genome assembly GCF_000526375.1 of Aminiphilus circumscriptus DSM 16581. Taxonomy (NCBI): domain Bacteria; kingdom Thermotogati; phylum Synergistota; class Synergistia; order Synergistales; family Aminiphilaceae; genus Aminiphilus; species Aminiphilus circumscriptus. Next base: position 181,307 of record NZ_JAFY01000002.1, read on the forward strand.
GACGGAAACCCACTTCCCAGTAGGCCATGATCCGAAGACCGGTCTCCTTCATGACCCGCTCCCGGAAGATCTCTCCAACCTTGCCATCCACGACGTTATAGGCGATCTGCACGTGCGGATAGGGAATCACGAAAAAGTTTCCGAGCGGAATACAGGCCTTCGTGAACTCGGAGAACGTGGACATGGGAACCATCGTCCAGTGGAGGTTTCCGTTCTGCACCAGATTGACGGATGATTCATAGGTCTTCGCAAGCTGCTCTTCCCAATAAATCCTGACGTTGATCCGGTCTCCCACACGCTTCTTCATTTCTTCCGCCAATTTCAGTGTCGCAACGACGCTCGGCTGGTCCGGATAGCTCTTCGGGTTGTACGACGCCTGGATCTTGAAGTCGATCTTCTTCTCTCCGGCAGCGGCAATTCCAGAGAAACAAAGGAAAACGACACACGCAACCGTAACTGCAACTGCAAATCGGCAACCGTACTTTCTCATGGGAGCACCCCTTCCTGAAAATGCACGAGACATCTTCCGCAACACCGAAGTCTACTTGATCACTTCATGAGGATACGTTCTGACGACCTCGTCGTTCAGCTCCTGTCCGAGACCGGGGAGATCCGGCACGGCATACTTTCCCTTCACCGGCTGATAGTCATACGTGCACAGCTCCCGGATATGGGGACAAAGGGCCTGAACGTGATGCTCGTGAATGATGAAGTTCGGAATGACCGCTTCAAGCTGAAGTGCCGCCGCGGTCGAGACTGGGCCACCGCAGACGTGAATCTGCACGGTCGCGTCATAGGTGTTCGCATAGTCGCAGATCTTCTTCCCTTCGGTGATACCTCCGCAAAGACACAGATCCGGTTGAATCACCGCCAGCGCCTGCTTTTCAAACAGTTCCCTGTAACCCCAACGAGTGTAGGAACGCTCTCCCGTCGCAACGGGAAGCTTGGTACTCCTGGCAACGAGCGCCATGTTGTCCACATTCATCGGATGAACGGGCTCTTCATAATAAAAGACGTTATATTCTTCGAGAGCCCGGCCAAGCTGGATAGCTGCATTCACCCCGAGCAGGGAGTGGATTTCGACAATGAGATCCCTGTCGGGACCGATTGCCTCCCGTACGGCACTGACACGTTCGCAGCACATCGCGACCTGGTCATGCTTCAGAATGCCGTAGTGATTCCACGCATCCTCCGACTGGGGGGTATCCAAGCCGAGCCTGTCGTGCTGGAGAGGGTCCACCTTGACACAGTCGTATCCCTCGGCGACAGCCTTTCGAGCTGCCTCGGCGTAGTCCTCCGGGGCGGAGAGATGGAGGAATTCCTCCCCCCAGCCAAACTGAATCTGGCTCGCGTAGGTTCGAAGGAGGTCGCGGGTTTTTCCACCGAGCAACTGGTACACTGGCGCATTGAGCACCTTGCCGCGGATATCCCAGCAGGCAATGTCGATGGCGCTCATGCCTCCATACACGACCGGACCACCCCCCATACCCCAGAAGGTGTCCCGAAAAAGCTTCTCCCAGATATATTCCGTGCGCATGGGATCCTTACCGACAACATATTTGAAAAGATCCTTCAACATCGCGAAGCCGGCTCGACCACCTGCGCAATAGGCGAGTCCCACTTCTCCGATCCCACTGACACCTTCGTCCGTATCCACACGAATCAGGACAGGGTTGAAGAAATTCCCCTTTGGTGCAAGATCACAAAAAAATGCTTCGATCTGGGTGATCTTCATGCTAAAAGCGCCTCTTTTCGTTCTTTCGCGCACACCGCTCAGGCGGTAATGGTTTCAACACGATAATTTTTCACCACATCATCATTAAGCTCCTGACCGAGACCAGGAAGATCCGGAATCCCGTACTGCCCCTTGGTCGGTTGATAATCGTATTTGCATAGTTCAACATTGCATTCCTTAAGGGCGTACGTATGGTGTTCATGAATGATGAAATTCGGAATCACCGCCTCGACATGAAGTCCCGCAGCCTTCGACACCGGTCCTCCACAAACATGAATCTGCACGGTCGTGTCATAGACATTCGCCATGTCACAGATCTTTTTTCCTTCAGTGATGCCTCCACACAGACACAGATCCGGCTGAACGACCGCCAGAGCCTGTTTCTCGAACATCTCCCGGAAGCCCCACCTGGTGTAGGAACGTTCGCCCGTTGCAATGGGAATTTTGACGGAGCGGGCAATGAGAGCCATATTATCGGCATTCATGGGGTGAACGGGTTCTTCATAATAGAACACGTTCATATCCTCAAGCAGTCTTCCGAACTGAATGGCGGAATTCGTTCCCAAAAAGGAGTGGATCTCGACGATGATATCGACCTCGGGACCGACCGCTTCCCGAATGGCTTTGACGCGCTGGTATCCCATATCGAGTTCCTCTCTCCGGAGCAGACCGTAATAACTCTGCTTCGGAGATCTTCCCGGCAGGACGGATTCGTCCTTGTCTATCATCAACGGATCGACCTTCACCGCATCGTACCCTTCGGAAACAGCCTTCAGCGCAGCTTCCGCGTACTCTTCCGGCCTCCGGAGAGCCTTGAATTTCGGAGCCCAGTCAAACTGAATCTGGCTCGCATACACCCGCAGAGAATCCCTCGTCTTACCGCCGAGCAACTGGTATAAGGGAGCATTCAACACCTTGCCGCGAATATCCCAACAAGCAATATCGATGGCGCTGAATCCGGAATACATGATGGGACCGCCACTCATGCCCCAGAACGTATCACGGAAAAGGGACTCCCACAGCGCTTCGACCTTCATCGGATCCTTGCCGAGGACGAGAGGTGCAAGGTCCTTGATCATTCCGATTGCAGCGTTCGAACCACAACCGTAGGCCAAACCGGCCTCGCCGACACCGCTGATGCCTTCGTCCGTATTGACCCGAATCAGGACCGGATTGAAAGCGGCCATCGTAGGGTCCTTTTTGTTGACCTTACAATCAAACACCTCAATACTTGTTATCTTCAAAACAAACTACCTCCTCTATATTAGTGTAGAAACTGAACCAAAAACAAGCTTATCTGTGGGATGAATGTTACAACAAATAGAGCCAAGATCATAGCAAAAACAAATGGAAGTTCTTCTTTTATTATTTCTTGAACTGGTATGTCAAATATGGTGGATGCAAGAAATAGATTGGTGGCCATTGGAGGAGTAACAAAACCAAGAGCAAGCGCTATCGTAATCACAATTCCAAAATGAACCGGATCGACACCGAGAGGGGCCACTATCGAAAGGAGAAGCGGTGAAAAAATAAGATTTGCAGACATGGTATCCATCAACATTCCAAGCAAAATTAGAAATATATTTACTATAAAAAGAACCACATATTTATTCGTAGATATCATCGAAATAGCTTCACTGAGTCTGTCCGGAAGCATGGTGACAGACACGAGAAAGGAAAGCGACGTGGCGAAACCAAAAATCAGGAACGAGGCGCCGACAAGTGAGGCATTGTCGACAAACACTTCCATCAAGCGCTTGATCGTCAATTCTTTGTAGATGAAGAACCCCACGAACATTCCGTACACAACACCCACCACCGCAGCCTCCGTGGGCGTGAAAATCCCTCCGTAGATTCCACCCAGGATGATCAACGGCATGAACAGCGCCCACTTCGCTTCCCAGGCCGCCTTTCCCGCCTCGCGAAAACTGAAGCGCTCTCCGGTTCCCGTGTACCCCCGCTTCTTCCCGACAATGCGCGCCGTGATCATGAGAAAAACACCGACGACAACACCCGGACCAATACCTGCGATAAAGAGGTCTCCGATGGACGTCATCGTTCCCACACCGTAAATCACAAGAGGAATGCTCGGCGGAATGATGATACCCAAGCCTCCCGCAGTAGTCACGACACCGACGGAAAAATTTTTCGAATAGCGATGTTTGACCATGGCAGGAACCATGATTGTTCCAATGGCCGCGAGCGTCGCCGGAGCGGAACCTGAAATCGCCCCGAAGAACATGCACGCCAGAATAGCCACAATCGCCAGACCGGATGTTCTGTTCCCCACAAGTTTGTTGGCGACATTGACGATACGCTGCGAGAGGCCGCCGCCTTCCATAATGGAACCCGTCAGCATGAAAAAGGGAACAGCCATCAACGGAAAGGAATTGATCGCGGAATACATATTCTGAAACATGAACGAGAATCCCGAGACATCATAAATCAAGACAAAAACCAAGACAGCGCACCCGATCGCAATACCTATGGGGATACTCGTCACAAGAAAGCCAACGAACAAAAGCGACAGCACGAGCGCATCCATGACCGTTATTCCCCCTTTGGAGCCGATCCGTGTTTCTAGAATTCAGGTCTCTGAAATTTCCCCGCTTCTCCGGGAATGACTCCGAACTCGTCCATAAGGCGATATTCCCGGAACTGCCGCGCCATATCCTGAAGCAACCTGATCGCAACCAGCAAAAACGACACAGGAAGCCCTGCAAAAACGAGCCATCTTTTCAAGCCCGTTGCCGCGGCAGTCTGACCGGTGGCTTTTGCGAGCATCGTCATGTTATACGTCCCATAGACCAAAAATAAACAAAAACAAAAAAACACGACATTGCATAAAATATCAATTATTTTTCTTTTTTTAGGACTCAAAAAAGACACAAAAACCTCAATTCTAAGATGCCTTCTCTGCTTTACGGCAAGAGCAGCGCCAAAATATGTAAGCCACACAAGACAAAAAATCGACAACTCCTCGGACCAACTTATTGACAAATTAAATACATATCTCGAAAAAACCTGCAAAAACAATACAAACGTCATTGCTGAAGTCAATAAAATGGTGATTATTTTCTCAATATTCGCTAAAACAAATCTCATATTTATACCTCCAGACCTTATTTGATGTTTTCCACAAAAACACCCTCTTTTAATGTTTTTGCAATCCTTTCTGTTGCACGTACATAATGGCTCTTTAGCTTTTCAATACTAATAGCCTTGTCCTTTTTCCATAAAGCATCTATAATGTCTTGATGTTCTTTTTTAGGATTTAGATAATCTTTTGCAATTTTTTGTGATGCAAGAGTCATCCTAATCAATTCCTCAACCATCGTCATCCAAACCTTCATCACATAGTCGTTTTGCTCGAAATCAAGTATTGTCTTGTGAAACTCAAGATCCTTCATTGTGAAATCATACAAACGACCTTCTACTTTTATCATTTCAGAAAGAATTGAGTCGAGCTTTCCTGCTATCAACCTGGATGAGTCTTTTTCAAATATTTTTTCAAGTGCCATTGCCTCCATTTGAGTCCTAAAACAATACATATCGTAAATATCTTTCTCTCTTAACTCTTTGACAAGATACTTTTTCCCTTCTCCCGTGGACACCCACCCGTCCCAGGCAAGGCGCTGCAGAGCATCCCTGACGGGAGTCCGACTCGTTCCGAGCTGTTCCGCCATCTCTCGTTCCTTCACAGCCGCACCAGGCGGCAATTCCAGCGTGATAATCTTCTCCTTGATCGTTCTGTAGATTTGCAAATACAGAAACTCCTCGGCCATGTCAGCACTCGCCCCTTTTTTGGTACACCAAAAATATTTTGGCACGTCATGTTTTCTGAAATATACCATTCTTATTTTGGTGTGTCAACAAGAGTACCGTATACCACGAGTTTTCTCCTCGCGAGGAGGAAAATGTCCTTGGTGGGCATATCATTCCTCCGCGCATGCCGCGGCGAACCGGAGGCAAAGGCCTCCCCGAGGCGGGGTCAAAAAGCGGAGAGAACACTGGAACAGGGAAAGAGAATGGACAGAGTGCGAGCGAACGCGAAACCCGAGAAAGCGAAACGGAGATGTAGTGGCAGAGCCACCTTGAAAGGCGAGGAGGTGCATCCCTGCTGGAGCGGCGGTGCCGCAGAAAAGGGGCGGAGCTCTCCTTGTGGACAATGGCAGAGAGGAAGTCCGCAGAGATTTTCCTGAGGGCGGAGGATTCTGTGAGCCTGCAAACCGGGGCTTGAGTTGTGTGCGTCAAGTTGTGCAAAAAGGTTTTTATGGTGTTCGGCGGCCGTCTGCCGCGATTAGCCGCACTTTTCCAGGAGTGCCTTTTTGTGTTCGATCAACAGATCCATGTGGAGGTAGCGGCTGGATTCCAGCCGCGGGGCGGGGGCGTGAAATCCGGAGGCGGAGCCTCTCTTTCCCGCTTATGTCACCTTCGCCGGCAAGGTAGTTTCGCGGGCATTGTGCACACCGTCCGCCGAGGAGAACGTTCCCAGGCATGCCCGAATAAGTTCGGTGCCGGGCGGACCGGTCTCCTTTGCCCATCTTCATAGCCACTGGGAACGGGGAAGTAATGAGAATACCAACGGCATCCTCGTCATCGACGAACTGGGGTTCCAGGTTCTGGACCGGATGAGTGCCCATTCGCTCTTCAAGGTGGCGAGCGCCCGATATGAACGCTCCAGCACGATCATCACGCCGAACACAAGCATCCGGGAATGGCCGGAGATGCTCGCGGGAGACGAAGTGCTCGCCACGGCGATTCTGGACCGGCTTCTCCATCACTGCCATGTGGTTCACGTGGATGAGAGCAGCTACAGGCTCTGGGAGATGGAACGCCGCACCCGGACTGCCGGGAAGGAGGGATGACGGAACCGGGGAATCCCGACAGGTTCAGGAATCAGTTCTGCTCAGTCACGATGGAATGCGGACATCTGCGGGAAAATAGATGTCCTTTTCGTGCGGGAATCCGGGTGTCCCTTGACATCCGAATTGGGCGCTCAGGGATTTTCCGCACTTCCCGCATCGGACAGACGGGGTGGGTTCGTTCTCCAATAGGCGCTTCCGTCGGCCTTCCGGTCCAGAAAACCGTAGTCGATGAGATAGCGCCGAATGGTGACGTAGTCGTCAAAGGCCCCGGCGAGAAGTTCGTTGACATCCCTTTCCGAGTACCGGCGTCCCCGGACGAAGAGTTCCACCATCCGATTGAGCACCACCAGCTTTGCCTTCTGTTTCTTCGGAAACGACGCGAGAACCAGAGGATCCTCGGAACTGAAATGCTTCTTCAGAATTTTCCGGGCCTCCTCGTCGGTGACCTTCACCCGGTCGTCCGCGACGGGCAGCGCCGCGTTGAAGGTCAGGTAGCCCTGATTCGCTTCCTTCCGGTCGAGGAGTTCCATGATGGCGAGAAAGAGCTTTGCCTCCCGGCGCCGCTTCCGGAGCTGAAAACGGTGATTCCGCACCGTCGAGGGGGACTTGCCCCCGAGAAGCGCCGCCGTTTCTCTGTCGCTGGCGCCCGCGTGGGTGTGGCGGAGCACCGCCTCCTGCAGCTCCGAGATGCCCGTATGCTCCTTTCCGAGACGCAGCAGCGCGTCGAAGGGATCGCCGTGCACCTCCGCCACGTGGCGGCGGACCGCTCCAGAGGCCGTGAAGAGCGTCGTTCCGAAGGGATAGACCACTCCTTCCTCGAATCTCTTGCCGCAGAACAGGCAGACATAGGCCTCGGGAGCGGTTTCCCGGATATGGCCGCACACGAGGTCCTCAAGGGATGCACGCTCGAGCTGGGAAATAAGTGAGTTTGTCATAATGCGGACAGTATCGCGCATCATCTCTTTTTTGTCAAACATATACTAGAAACATCTACTTATCCCCACCTCGACACGTCTCGACACAAAAACGCCGGGGCGGCGGCGGAACACTCCGCCATCGCCCCGGCAGAATCCGTCGCAACAGAGGGAAAAAGAGCTACCGGAACCGTCCCTCCAGGGTGAGGTACTGATCGAAGAGAAGGCGGCTCACCCGAGAGCCGAAGCGGAAGGACTCGTGGTCCTGGTAGTACAGGGAGTCCTTGAAATCTTTGGTGAAGATGGCCACCACGTAGTTCCCGTAGGGGGTGGAGACGATGCCTCCGTCGTTTCTGCAGGCGTCCATGCTGCCGCTCTTGGAGGAGACGAAGAAGAGTTCCTCGTCCCCGGTGTTCTCCGCGTCGAGAAAGTACTGGGGAAGCCCCTTGGTGAGCAGGGTGTTGTACTTCTGGTCCTTGAACATGCCGCGCATGTCCTCGCAGGCCTCGGCGCTCCAGAGTTCGTTCCGGGCGATCTTCCCGAAGAACTCGCCGTACTCCCGGGGCGTGGTGGTTCCCAGTTTGTCGAACCGGGCGAAATCGATGCGGTTGTGCAGCACCGTGTTCGGAAAGCCGAGGGCCCTGCAGGTGGTGTTGATGGCGTCGATCCCCAGGAAGTCGATGAGCAGATTGGTGGCGATGTTGTCGCTCACCACGATCATGAGGGTCGCGAAGTCCTTCACCCTGAGGGTCACGCCGCTCTCCAGACACCGCAGGATGCCGCTCCCCACGACGAAGTGCTCCTCGCCGCAGGAAAGAAGCTGGTCGGGGGCGACGCTTCCCTCGGCGATGCGCCGGTACAGCTCGGCGAGAATGAAGACCTTGATGCAGCTCGCGGATTCAAAGGGTTCGTCCGCGTTCAGGGCGATCACGTTGCCCCGGAGATCGTCCGCGTAGAGTCCGAGCAGGCCGCTGAAATTGTGAATCTCCGCACGGATGCGTTCCTCGAATGTCACTGTGCGCATGACGGGTTCTCCTCTCCCTGCAGCGGAACGGGGTCGTCCGCTCCGCTCTTTGACAGAAATTCCTCGGCGAAATGGCACGCCGCCCAGTGTCCTTCTCCGACGCACCGGAGTTCCGGCTCCTCCCGGGTGCACTGTGGACGCACATGAGAGCAGCGGGGAGAGAAGCGGCACCCCGGCGGCAGTTTCACCGGCGAGGGGGTCTCCCCTTTGAGCAGCGCCCGATCCCGGGGTTGTTCCTCCATGGTGGGCAGGGCGTCCACGAGCGCCCGCGAATAGGGATGCACGCAGCTTCCGGCGACGATACGATGGCTGCCGATCTCCATGATCTTTCCCAGATACATGATGGCCACCCGGTCGGAGATGAGCCACGCCAGAGAGAGATCGTGGGTGATGAAGAGGTAGGAGGTGTTCTTCGTCTCCCGCATCTTCACCATGAGGTTCAGGATGTCCGCCCGCACGGAGGCGTCCAGCATGGAGACGGGCTCGTCCGCGACGATGAAGTCCGGCGAGAGGATGAACGCTGCGGCGATGGCGACCCGCTGACGCTGGCCGCCGCTCAGCTCGTTGGGATATTTGTACAGGTAGGTCTCCGCCGGCTTGAGCCCGGCGAACTCCAGGGCCTCCACCGTCCGGGCGAGCAGCTCCTCCTGGTCGTGATGGTCGCCGTCGATGCGAAGCGGCTCGGACACGATGTCCACGATCATGTCCTTGGGGTTCAGGGACTGGTAGGGATCCTGGAAGATCATCTGGGCCTTTTTGCGGAACATCCTGTTCCATTCCCTGTCTCGGTTCGACACGGACGCGCCGTCGAAGAGCACCTCGCCGCCGCTTTTGGCGACGAGGTTCAGGATGGCCCGCCCCGTGGTGGTCTTGCCGCTGCCGCTCTCTCCCACGAGGGAAAGGATCTCCCCGCGGCGAAGGGAAAAGGTCACTCCGTCCACGGCTTTGACGGTGGCCTTGTTCCTGCCGAGGAGGGTATCCAGGAAACTCCTCCGGATCTCGAAATGGACCTTCAGGTCCCGTACGTCCACAATGTGTTCCGTCATGCCTTCCCTCACCTGTTTCATGATCGTTCCTCCGCGAAATGACAGGCCGCCTCGTGCCCGGGTTCCACGCATCGCATGGCGGGCTCCCGGGAAAAGCAGATCTCCCCGGCGGCATCGCACCGGGGAGAAAAACGGCACCCCGGCGGAGGCGTGACGAGATTGGGCGGAAAGCCCGGAATGGACTGCACCATCTCCCGCTCTCCCCGGATGTCGGGGAACGCCTTCAGGAGTCGCTGCGTGTAGGGATGGCAGGGGTTTCGCAGCACCTTTCCCACCGGGCCGATCTCCGCGACCTTGCCGCCGTACATGACCGCCACCTGGTCGCAATTGGCTCCCACGATGGAGAGATCGTGCGTGATGAGGATCATGGCCATGCCGAACTCGCGGCGGAGCTTTCCGAGAAGGGCCAGGATCTGGGCCTGGACCACCACGTCCAGCGCCGTGGTCGGCTCGTCGCCCACAATGAGCTTTGGCCCGCAGGCGAGGGCCATGGCGATCATGGCCCTCTGGCGCATGCCGCCGCTGAACTCGTGAGGATAACAGTCCACGAGGCTGGAGGAGATCTCCACCAGATCGAAGAGGGCGAGCACCCGCCGCCGGGCCTCTTTCTCGGTAAGCCCCTCGTGGAGGAGCAAAGCCTCCGCAATCTGGCGGCTCACTTTCATCACCGGATTGAGGGCGTTCATGGCTCCCTGGAAGACGATGGACACATCCCGCCACCGGTGCTTCCGCAGCTCCTCCTCGCTCTTCGCGGCAAAGTCCTCCCCGTTCAGAAGGATCTGGCCTCCGGCGATCCGCCCTTCCTTGGGCAGCAGTTGCAGCACCGACAGCGCAGTGGTGGTCTTGCCGCACCCAGACTCTCCCACCAGACCGATGGCCTCGCCCTTTTCGAGGAAAAAGCTCACGTCGTCCACCGCGCGGACGACGCCATCCCGGGTGTCGAAATAGGTCTTGAGGTTGCGTACTTCCAGCAGCTTCATGGTCATCTCCTCCGCAACGCCGGATTGAGGATCTCGTCGAAGGAGTGCCCGAGGAAGGCGAATCCCAGGACCAGCAGAATGATGCACACTCCGGGCGGAACGAAGAACCAGTAAGCGCCGACGCTGACCGCCCCCGCCTCGAAGGCGTAGTGGAGCATCATGCCCCAGCTCGGCCGCAGCACATCCCCCATGCCGAGAAAGCTCAGGGTTGTCTCGGAGAGAATGGCCACCGCGGAGACGAGCACCGTGTTGGAGAAGATCAGGGGAAAGACGTTTGGCAGAATCTTCTTCCGCATAATGTACACGTGCCCCGCCCCGATGGAGCGGGCTCGCTCCACGAACTGCCGCTCCTTCACGGAGAGGGTCTGGGCCCGGGCGAGACGGGCCGTTCCCGCCCAGCTCGTGACGCCGATGACGACGACGATGTTCCACAGGCTCGACCCCAGAAGAGCCGCCAGCACGAGCATGAGGGGCAGCCAGGGAAGCACCAGAAAGGCGTCGGTGACGCGCATGAGGAAGGCGTCGGTCCTTCCGCCGAAGTAGCCCGAGCTGATGCCGATGACCGTGCCGATCACCATGGAGATGAACGTGGCGAGCACTCCCACGATGAGAGAGGTCTTTGCCCCGTGGATAAGCTCTCCCAGCACGTCCCGTCCCAGATCGTCCGTGCCTAGGAGAAACGCCTTCGACGGGGGCTCCAGCATTCCCCCGGCGCCGTATTCCTGGTGGTCGTAGTCGTACAGGAGCGGACCGACAAAGGCCATGAGGACGAAGAAGACCAGGATGGCCAGACCCACGAGGCTCATCTTGCTGCGAAACAGTGCCTCGACAAATTGCCTCCGTTTTCTGTGCAGAGCCAGTTTTTTCGCGTTTTCCATGGATATCCCGCCTCAGTACCGGATCCGGGGATCCAGATAGCCGTACATGATGTCCGCGGCGAAATTCGCCAGAATGACGCAGAAGCTGACAATGAGAAAAATGCCCTGGAGCAGGGGATAATCCCTCGCCTTGAGCGCCTCGTACATGAGACGCCCGATGCCGGGCCAGGAAAAGACCGTCTCCACCTGGAGCGCCCCGGCGATCATGAAGCCCAGGTTGATGGCGATGATGGTGATGATGGGAAGCCTCGCGTTGGGCACGGCGTGCCGGTTGATCACGTCCCGCCGGCTGAGCCCTTTCGCCCTGGCGGTGGTGATGTAGTCCTCGCTGAGCACGTCCAGGAGAGAACTCCGCATGATCATGGAGTATCCTCCCACGATGACCACCGCCAGGGTGACCGCCGGCAGGAAGAGATGCTTCGCCAGATCCACGGCTTTGTCGGCGAACCCCGCGAAGGTGACCCCCGAGGTGTACATGCCCACCGTGGGAAACAGCCCGAGGTGGACACAGAAGAAGGCGATGAAGACGATGCCGAGCCAGAAGGTCGGCATCGCGTAGGTCACGAGGGAAAAGCCCAGAATGGCCGCATCCACGGGCTCACCGCGACGCACTGCGGCGATCTTGCCCAGGAGGATGCCCAGAAAGATGGCCACGATCTCCGCGGCGAAGGCGAGCACCAGCGTGGCGAAGAGCCGGGAACCGATGACGTCGATCACGGGCTGCCGATAGAAGAAAGACATGCCGAAGTTCCCCTTCACCAGTTCCCGCAGGTACACGGCGAACTGCACGAGCTGGGGTTTGTCGAATCCGTAGAGGCTCTTCACCTGGGCCAGCATGGAGGGATTGGCGTTGGGATTCCGCATGATCATGGAGACGGGGTCACCCGGCATGATGCGGAAGAGGAAATAATTGATGATCAGGACGATGAACAACGTGATGGCGCTGTGAAAAATCTTTCGGAGCAGGTATTCGGAATTCATGCGCGTTCCTCCCGACGGTAAGCGCCTTCATCCGGGGCGAGCCCGGCCAAGGGACCGCACCGCTCCACTCTCCGGAGCCGCTGCAATCCCCGCAGGCGCAGGGAGGGCGGCGCGACGAGCGCGCCGCCCTTTTTTCACTGTTGTTCTGTTCGCCCGCCTCCGCCTACTTCTTCGGTTCGAGCTTCACGAGGCTCGTGGCATTCTGAGCGAAGTAGAAGAGGGGGCCGTTCTCCGCGGGAACCCGGACGAAGTTGGTGTATTTGTCCGTGCGGTACGCCTCGTAGACCTTGTTGTAGTACATGATCACGTAGGGAGCATCCTCATAGAGAATGGCCTGCATCTGGTCCACGATCCGCTTCCGTTCCGCCAGATCCACCGCGGTGGCCTGTTTTTCGTAGAGTGCGTCGTACTCGGGGTTGCTGTAGAAGCAGTCGCTCATGTTGCCGATCTCGCTGGTGAGCATGACGCTGAGGATGTAGCTGGGGTCGAGATTGGAGGTCCAGCCCCAGATGAAGAGATCGAAGTCGGCGCTGCCGCCGCCCATGAGATCGATGAGCACGCCCTCGTCCATGATCTCGATGTTCACCTCGATGCCCACGTCGGCGAACATCTTCTTCATGAGCTGGCTGGATTTGACGTAGTGGTCATAGTTGGAGAGGACGGCAAAACGGAAACTCAGACGGTTGCCGTCCTTGTCCTGCCGGATGCCGTCCTTGCCGACGGCATAGCCCGCCTCGTCGAGGAGCGCCTTGGCCTTCTCGGGGGAGAAGGCCCGGAGGAGCGACTCGGGAACCTCGTAGTGCCAGTCCGGCTGGGAGGGGGGAATGAGCGTCGTGCCGGGGCTCGCGGAGCCCATCTTGGAGAAGTTCACCAGTTTTTTCTTGTCCAGGGCGTAGTCCATGGCCTGGCGGATCCGCTTGTCCAGGAGCAGCTTGTTGCCCTTCGACTTCTCGGACTGCCAGCAGTTGAAGCCCAGCTCGGTGAAACTCCGCTCGTCCGAATGGAGAACCTCGATGTTCGGATCGTTCCGAAGGGTCTCCACCTGGTTGGGATTGATGTCCAGGGCGGCGTCGATCTCACCGGTCTTGATGGCCTGCACCATGGCGTCCTTGTTGGCGAAGAGGATGAAGATGAGTTTGTCGATCTTCGGCGCCCCGCCGTAGTAGTTCTTGTTGGCCCTGAGGACGAGGCTGTCCTTTTCCTTCCACTCCTCCACGATGAAGGGACCGCTTCCCACGGGAGCCTTGTTCGGGAACGTGGCGAGCTCCTCCTTGGAGAGCGTCTCCCACACATGCTTGGGAAGAATGGGCGCGGAGATCTGGAGCATGTTCGCCTTGGGGGCCTCGGTGAGCATCTCCACCGTGTCCGCGTCGACAAGGCGAATCTCCTTGATGCCCGCGAGCTGGGACGAATAGCCCAGACCGGCGCTCAGGTAGAGTTCGTAGCTGAACTTCACGTCCTCCGCGGTGAACGGCTTGCCGTCGGACCAGGTGATGCCCTTCCGGATCGTGAAGGTCCAGGTCAGACCGTCCTCGGAGATCTTCCAGCTCTCGGCGGCCTTGCCGACGGCGGAAAGATCGTCCGCGACGCCGATGAGCGGATCGTAGATCAGCTTGAACAGATCTCCCGCGTAGGCCGAATAGGCCGCGAGAGGGCTCAGGCTGTCCGTCTCGTTGGGATAACCGATGCGGTACACCGCCTCCTCCGCGAAGACAGGCAGGGCGCTGCCCAAAAGCAGTGCCACCAGCGTACACAGGACGAGAAACGGGTTGTTCGTCTTCCTCATGTCATCACGCTCCTTCGGTCTTCATCCACAACATCCGCACCGCCACTCCGCCGCGTCAACGCTGCCGATCTCGTCTCTTGCCGTCGCCTGTCCAGGCCCCACGCATGGCATGCACAATAGACGGACCATCACTCATCACGGCAAAACATGCCTTTTTCATGAAACACCGCCGCGGCACGACTATACCACGCCGCAAGAGGGGCGACAAACCAGATCTTTCGCAGAGCCTTCCACATAAAAACAGTGCTTGCGTCAAAGAACTCCGTGCATGCGCAATCCCAGCAGAAGAATCGTCGCGGGAGCCAGGTACTTCACCAGGATGGTGATGTAGGTACGCAACCCCGGGGAGAGGACGTTCGCTTCGGCGAAAAAGCGGGGAAGTCCCCAAGACCATCCCACGAAAAGGGAGAGAAGGAGCCCCCCGAGAATGAGCAGATTGTTCAGGAGCGTGTCCGCCGCCTCGAAGAAGGGCATGGACCAGGCCGCCACGCAACCGATGGAGAACATGACCGCCCCCACCAGGTACACCGCTTTCCGCCGGGACATGCCGAACTCCTCCATATAGGCCGCCACCACCGCCTCCGCGCCTCCGAGCCAGGAGGAGAGCGCCGCCAGATAGAAGAGCACGTAGAAGAGAACGCCGAAGAGCGTGCCGTAGGGCATCTTGTTGAAGACGTTCGGCATGGTGACGAAGGTCAGCCCAGGCCCGCCCGCGGGCTCAAGGCCGAAGGAGAAGACCGCGGGGAAGATGACCAGACCCGCGAGAAACCCCGCCAGCGTGAGCGCCGCGCCAATGTGGATCCCCTGCCGGACCAGGCTTTTTTCCTCCTGTCGGAGATAGCTTCCGAAGACGATGCCCGCCGCCATGGCGACGCCGATGGCGAAGAAGGCCTGGCCGATGCAGTCGTAAAAGGCCTGGGCGGTGAAATTGGCGAAATCCGGTTTCAGGTAGTAGGCCAGCCCCGCTCCGGCTCCGGGAAGCGTGACGGAGCGGAGGATCAGCAGGAGCAGCAGAACGAAGAGGGCGGGCATGCAGAAGGCATTCGCCCGTTCGAGCCCCTTGTTCAATCCCCTGGTGATGATGAGGACCACGAGGACCACCGTGACGGCCATCCAGGCGATCACCTCCGGCGTGTTGCCGATGAAGGCGCCGAAGTACTCGCCGATCTCGGCGGGGGCCATGTTCCGGAAGGTGCCCGCGCCGGTCTTGAAGATGTACGCCGTGACCCATCCCGCCACGGGCATGGTGTATCCCAGCAAAAGCTGCATGGCGAAGACGTTCATGTACCCGTTCAGCGTCCATCCCTTCCCCTTGCCCAGAATGCGGTAGGCGCCGACGGGGTTTCTCTGGGAGGCGCTTCCCAGGCTCAGTTCCAGAATGAAGAGCGGAATGGCGAGGAGAAAGATCACCGCCACGTAGAAGAGAAGAAAAACGCCGCCGCCGTACTTCCCCACGAGATAGGGAAAGCGCCACAGGCTGCCGATGCCGATGGCGAACCCGATGGCGGAAAGAAAAAATCCGAGTTTCGAGGAAAACCGTTCCCGCTCTGCCATGCTCATCTCTCCTTTACCCTCTCCGGAAAATCGCTCCGTGCCGCCGCACGCCGCCTCGGGAATGCGGCCTCTCGCTCTCACTCGCCGTAGACGTCGCGCTCCACCGAGCGGTAGGCGTGCTCCGTGGGAGTGACGCCCTCGCGGCGTGCGCCGTTCAGGTTCTCCCAGGTCTGTTCCGTGCAGAGCTTTCCCACGTTCTCCATGAGCCGCTCCCGGCTCGCCCTCTCCTGGTGGACATATTCCTCGTATCCCGCCATCACTCCCGCGATGTTGTGCACCCACTCCACCTGATAGAGAATACCCCGCTCCGCGATCCGGGCCGCGAGGGCATATTCTTCTTCCTGGCTGGACGCCTTGAGGACGTTGTTTGCGGGACCCATGATCATTCGGAACTTCAGCTCCGGAATGTTGTGCGCGTCAAGGATCCCCCCCACCGCGGCGGGGGCGAAGATGTCAGCCTCGACGCCCAGGATAGCCTCGGGCTCCACCACCCGGACGGCCCCCTCGGGGGACGCGGCGACGAGTTTCCGCACCGCCTCCGGATCCCGGTCGCAGACGACGAGTCTGGCGCCGTCGGCGAGAAAATCCTCCGCCAGAGGAAACCCCACGGCACCGAGTCCCTGCACGACGACGGTCTTTTCCTTCAGGCTTTCGGAGCCCCAGAGGAAACGGGCCCCCTGCTTCACTGCCATGTGGGCGCCGTGCGCCGTGGGCGTGCCGGTGGGCCCCAGCGGTCCCTTCGGCCCACCGGTGATGTGGAAGGAGAAATGTGCCTTCATCACGTCCGCGAGCTCCGGAGGAAAGCGCATGTCCGGCCCGGTGGTGTTCCGCGTCCGGTCGTTGGCATAGGCGAGGAACCCCACCTGATCCAGATTTTCCAGGTCCACGGGCTCCATCTGCACCGTCACCTTGCATCCCCCCATGGGAAGACTGGCGGCGACGTTCTTGAACGTCATTCCCCGTCCGAGGTTCATGCCGTCGACGAAGACGTCGATTTCGTCCTCTCCGGGCTCGTGGCGCCGGATTCCTCCCATGAACAGGCTGGAATGGAGATTGTTCACGCCGCGTTTGTCGCTGTGGATGTGGTTGACGAAGCGGATGTCCATCTCCTCGTGGTAGTAGCAGTCGAGAAGAATGTGCCGTCCCTTGCGCATGAGTTCCATGATCTGCCGGAGGTGTTCCTCCAGGCCGTGCTTTGCGAAGAGTGCCCGGGTCTCCCCGGAATTCCGGTACACCCCCTCGGTGGGACAGAGCGTGAAGAGCGTGAAGGAGCGGTTGTACTCCCGAAAGGGCGTGTCTCTGTCCCATTCCCGGGCGGAAAAGAGCGAAAAGTGATCCTTCCTCCAGTCATAGGCAATCTTGAGATGGGTCAATCCCTCTCGGCGCAGCACTTCGAAAACGCTTTTCCTCATCAAACTCCCTCCTCGACGTCGTCGGATTCGCTCCTTGCGGAACTCCGGTGCAGCAGAATCATCCTCGCTTCAACCATTCCGGCGGCACCGCCCGGAAAAAGCGGAAAACACCGCCGGTCTCCGCGCCGCACCGCCGAGGGCGGCCGGCGACAAAAAAAGCATGAAGGGAGGACTGCTCCGTCATTCCGCGAAAGAATGTGCTGTCGATGGTATTTTTCACTAAAGTGATTGTCAAGCGGCGATGCATGGCGCTTTTGGTTCATCCAAAGGAAGAAAGGAACACGATCTCTGCGCACCGCCGAAGCGGAGCGAGAACAGCGG
Source organism: Aminiphilus circumscriptus DSM 16581 (assembly GCF_000526375.1). Taxonomy (NCBI): domain Bacteria; kingdom Thermotogati; phylum Synergistota; class Synergistia; order Synergistales; family Aminiphilaceae; genus Aminiphilus; species Aminiphilus circumscriptus. The sequence continues at coordinate 198,806 of NZ_JAFY01000002.1, forward strand.
GAGCACGACACCGGAACATGCCGCTGCCTGAGAAAAGGCGATCCGTGGTTGCCGTATCCGAGGGAGCAGGGTTCCCGATGGCGATGCCCATGCCCATGGAGGCCGTGTTGCCGTATCTGAGGGAGGAACAGGTTTCCTATGGCGATGCGCGTGCCCATGGAGACCGTGTGGTCGTCTCCATGGGCAGACAGGGACCGGGACAGAGACAAGGGACAAAGACTGGGAGCCGAAGAGAACAAGAAAAAGGCACCGGCGCACAAACGAAGCGGGGCGTGCTTGCGCACGCCCCGCTTCGGAAATAGTCCGGCAGTCCTCGGTGGAACACGCGGCCCATCCCGTATCGGGTGCGCCGGGCACTCGCCTGCTCTGGAACGGATGCCGAAAAACGGCCCGAAGTGTCTCAGGCGCGACGTTCCGCGTCGCGCCGCACCTCTCTCGGAAGGACGATTTCCACGAGCAAACCGCCTCCGGAAGCGAGGGAAGCCCGGATGGAACCTCCGTGCCGTTCCACGGCGCGCTTGGCGATGGCGAGGCCAAGGCCCACGCCGCCGCTCCGCCGGTCCCGGGCGGCATCGCTCCGGTAGAAGGGTTGGAAGATGCGCTGCAGCTCCTGTTCCTCCACGCCCGGACCGTGGTCCCGGACGGACAGGACGATGCGGGATCCCGTCTCTTTGAGCTCGACCTCCACGGCGGTCCCCGGCGCGGTGTGGCGCAGGGCGTTGCGCACCACATTTTCCAGCGCGCTCGCCAGAAGCGCCTCGTCTCCGGAAATGACCAGATCAATGGGCAGATCTCCCACGAGGACGCGCTTTCCCTCGTTTTCCGCCTCGAAGGAAGCGTCTCCGGCGACGCGTTCCACCAGAAGGGAAAGATCCACGGGAGCATGCGGTTCGTCGCTGTTCATCTCCTCCGCCCGGAACAGGGCCAGGAGATGGCCGATCATGTCGTTCATGCGCGCCGCCTCGAGCTCCACCCGATCGAGGAACAGGTTTACCTCGGGGGTCGCGCCGTTTCTGGCGAGGGTGAGCGCCACGTCGAGGCGTTGAAGCGGCGAGCGAAGCTCGTGGGAGATATCCCCCAAAAGACGGCGCTGGGAGGTGAGAAGGGCTTCGATGTGTTCCGCCATGCCGTTGAAGGCCAATCCGAGACGTGCGATCTCGCCCCCCCCCTCCAGAACGATCTCCGGAGCCCGTGCGGCAAAATCCCCTTCGGCAAGGCGGTGGGTGGTGCGCTCGAGCTCCCGGATGGGAACAGTGATGTGTCGGACGAAGACGAAACAGAGGAGCGCTCCCGCAGCCATGGAGAGCAGAAGCATTCGGGACGGGCCGGGAAAGCGAGGGGGTTTTCCGAAGGGATGGAACACCGCGACGAGGTGTTGTCTCTCCCCATTGGACGCCCTGTCCCCAAAGGGAACGGTCACGAAAAAAGAGCCCCGGTCCAGGTGCTGCACGCCATGGGAGGAAGCCGCCTCAAGCTGGAGCCGCACCTGTTCCGGCAGAGGTGGGCGGAATCCTTCCTCCGCGGGGAGGTGGAACTCCGCACTGTTCGCCTCCTCCGCCTCGTCCAGATAGGACGACAGGGCCGCCAGATCTCCGCTCCGGAGCAGGTGCGCCGCAGTCCGCGCGACCGAGAGAGCCACCCATTCCATGTGCCGCTCTATGTGGGGAGGAATGCCCACGCGCTCCGCCGGGCGGTACAACAGGGAGGATATCTCGAAGACCACCACGGGGAAGAATACTACCGCTAACGCACCCAGATAGAGCTTCCAGAAAAGAGGAAATCCTCTCACGATGCATCCGCCTTTCCGGAACAACCGTCCTCTCCGGGAAAAGCGTACACGTATCCTTCACTCCGCACGGTGTGGATCCGCTCGGTTCCGTCACTGTAGGGACCAAGTTTTTTCCGGAGACGGCTCATGTGCACGCCAAGGCTACGGTCAAAGGGAGAATGGCGCCTTCCGAGCACGTCCCGGGAAAGGCGCTCCAGGGAAACCAATCTTCCCGCCGAGACGAGAAGGGTCTCCAGAAGACGGAATTCCGTTCCCGTAAGCGCCACGGGAACACCGCCGACCTTCACGGAGCGTGCGCCGGGACGACATTCGAGATCGCCCACGACAAGCAGTTCCTCCTCGCGACCACGAAGCACCCCCGGCACGTCTTCGTTCCGCCGCTCCGTCCGGCGCAGAACGGCCCGGATCCGCGCCGCGAGCTCCCGGGTGTGAAAGGGTTTGGGGATATAATCGTCCGCCCCCAGCTCGAATCCGACGATGCGGTCCACGTGATCCGTCCTCGCCGTGAGGAACAGCACGGGGAGGTCCGTCCTGTTCCGGACCTCCCGAAGCACCTCGAATCCGTCGCATCCGGGAAGCATCACATCCAGAACCATCACGTCGTACTTTCCCGAAAGGGCCTCCCGAATACCCGCGATGCCGTCGTGCACATGCCGGAAGGCAAATCCCTCCCGCTCGAAATAAGCCTCGAGAAGTTCGCAGAGCTCCATATCGTCGTCCACGACGAGAATGCGCTTCATGTTTTTTCCTCCTTCACCGTCCCTCTTCGGACCATCCGCTCTCATGCCGCGTCTCCCTTTGAGTTTTCGGTTGTAGCAATGAAAAGGCGCATCCTCAAGATTATTTGTATTTCTTCGCGATTCTTTGCGATTTCATAACGCTTCTTGTCGAGCTCTTTTCTCCCAGCCTCCGAGAAGGGAAATAGACGGTATGTCGCTTCCGGAGCGCGGCACCGCAAAGATCATGTTTCTTCAAAAGGAGGTGTGTGCTACATGAGTGTGAGCGGAATCACCGGCAGTAGCGACACAAGTAGCATTTCCGAACTACTCCGCCTGGCACAATTGAATGCTCAGCACGTGGAAACGAATTCCACGGAAACGGAAGAGGATGACGTAACCCTGTCCGGCCCGGGGGAACTCCTGAGCAAACTGCGACAACTCCAGGAGGAGGACCCCGAACAGTTCAAAATCGTTGCCAAGGAACTCGCGGAACAACTTCAAACTATGGCGGACGAGATGGGCGGCACCGAAGGCGAGATGCTTTCCTCCTTCGCGTCGGATCTCCTGACGGCGAGCGAAACGGGAGATCTTTCCGCCATGCGTCCCAAGCCGCCTCAGGGAGGCGGTATGCCTCCGGGCGGAACCTACGGCATGGAGAACGGCAAGGTCGTCATGAATAACGATACGGAGGACGAAAACAGCTTCCAGACCCTCGGCGCCATTTTCGCAGCACTGTCCGACGAACTCGACGACATGCTCAACGCATAATTCGTTTCCTGAAGGCTGTTCCCGGGGCGTTTCCGCGGAATGTCCCGAGAACAGCCCTGAGTGATGAGAGACTTCGACACCGTCGGGAAAATGAAGAAACTCTGCTCGCTGCGGGCTGCCTCATCGGCTTCCTGCGGGCAATTCCGCAAGGAAGCCGTTCTCGTCTTCCTTTGTCCCGCTCATAAGAGGAATGCAAGCAGGTTTTTCAAGGAGGAAAAGCCATGTCAGACTACTCGACACCAATGTTTCAGTTCACGGGCGTCACCAGCGGCATCGAATGGGGGGACATGATCGACACGATCATGGCGGCGGCCCGCAAGCCGGTGGAAGTTTGGGAAGCCCAACAGGACACGTTGGAACTCAAGATCGGACTCTACGAAGAATTCTCCGCCGTCATGAAGACCATGCAGAGTACGCTGACGAGCCTGAAGCTTCCCTCTACCTTCCGGATGAAAGCGACGGAGGTCACTTCCCTCTCCTCCGGCCTGGAGAGCAATGCCATCCTGACTGCCACGGCCACCACAGATGCCTATCTGGGCGAGTGGGACATTGAGGTGCTCCAGAAGGCGACCACGGAACAACGAGTCGGCACGGGCTTCTCCAGCGCTTCGGAAGCACTGGGCATCTCGGGAACCTTCTACGTCCGCGTGGGATCCCAGCGGGCGGAAATCGAAGTAAAGAGCACCGACAGCCTTCGGGAGATCAACCTGAAGATCTCTCAGGCCGTGGACGATCACGGCAACGCGTTGAACATCAGCTCCAAGCTCATCGACAATCACCTGGTACTCACCAGCGCTTTCAGTGGCCTCGGCAGCAGCACGGGAAGTTCCGCGACGGTGACGCGGGGATCCTGGACGGATGGCGAGGGTGGATCGGACTACCTGCCTCTTCCCGGCGACGGAAGCAGCTACCCCACCATCACGGCGATCACCTACGGCTCCACCACCTACACAGAGGGAACGGACTACACCTACGATCAAAGCACGGGAACCATCACATGGCTTTCCGGGGGCTCTCATCCGAGCACGGACGAGGACTACACCATCACCTTCGACGGAGAATACACGTGGAACACGAATACTTTCGCCCTTGAAGAGGGAACGGGAGATGTCCTGACATCCCTGGGACTCAACATCGACGACGACGAGCACTACAGCGCCGCCCAGGACGCGATTCTTCTCGTGGACGGCGTCCGGGTCACCCGGAGCAGCAACGAGATCGACGATCTCATCGGCGGCGTCACCCTCAACCTGAAAGGACCCGGAAAAGTGATCCTGGACATCACCACCGACATGGAAGAAGCCGTCACCGCCATTCAGGCGTTTGTGGATGCCTACAACGAGGTCATGGAATGGATCAATATCCGTCTCTCGGAAGAATCCGATGAAGACGCCGAGACGGACTTCGACAAGAAGTTCGGCCTGCTCCACGGGGACTCCCTGCTGTGGCAGGCGAAAAGCCAGCTCCGGCAGCTCATTTCGGACCCGCAGAACATTCTCGGCCCCCTTACGATGCTCTCTCAGATCGGCATCACCACGGAAAGCACCGACTACGGCAAGAGCGGTCTCCTTGAGTTCGACTCGTCGGCGTTCATGGAAGCGGCCACGCCGGGTTCCCTCGATTTCCTGGATCAGTGGATGACTGACGCTCTGGAGGATTCGGATACTCCTCTCAACGAACTGAAGACCGGCTTCAGCGGAGGCACCTTCTCCATTGCCATCGGAGGCAAGAGCACCACCATCACAGTGAACGCCACGGACACGCTGACGGACATCAATCTCAAAATCGCCGCCGCCCGGGACACCACGACAGGAACGTCCCTCGCTCTCCGAAGCACGATCGTAAACAACACGCTGGCCTTTTCCAGCAGAAGCGTCGACGAAGATCTGAGCTTCCAGGATCCCGACGGAGTATTGCTCGCTCTGGGGATGGACATTTCCGATCCGGATGATTCGGCACATCATGCGCAATACGCCTCGGATTTCGTCGGAGACCTCGTCACTACAATCATGTCGAAGCTCGACGATTTCTGCAGCAACATGGTGGACAGTACCCAAGTCTCGGTGGGTACTACGGTGACCATCAAGGGACGCATCGCAAGCCGCATCGATTCTCTGACCACACAGATCACGAACCTCGATGAACGCATCGCGGCCTTCGAGGAACGACTCGCGACCAAAGAGCGCGGTCTGAACGCCCAGTACTCCCAAATGGAGACCATTCTCGCCGAACTCAACGAACAGGCGGAGTGGCTGTCAAGCACTCTTTCGGCCCTCTCGTCGAGTTGATCCCGGTTTCTCACGTCGACACAGGGAATCCGCAACTTCGTCATTCGTCAGTCTGCCCGGAGGAGGTCCCGTCCAACCCCTCGGATCCCTCGGGAAAACGCAGCTCCACGCAGAGTCCTCCCCCTCGGACGTTCGTCGCATCGATACGTCCTCCGTGGAGCTGCACCGCCCTCCGGGCGATGGCGAGCCCGAGCCCGACGCCGCCGCTCTCCCGCCCCCGGGAGGCGTCGAGGCGGTAGAAGGGGCGGAAGAGGTTCTCCAGCTCCTCCTCGGGAACACCAGGCCCGTGGTCGCGAATGCGCACCAGCCCCCATCTCCCGCCGTTTTCCACAAGAGACAAAACCGCCACCTTGACCTCCGTTCCCGGCGCGGTATGGCGCAGGGCATTGCGCACCACGTTCTCCACGGCGCTCCGCACCAGATCCGCGTTGAGCAACAGCGGCGGAAGCGCACCGAACGCCTCGAAGCGCACCGTGCAGCCGCAGGCGCGGGCCTCAAAGTCCGCGTCTGCTACCACTTCGCGCACCAGAGCAACGAGATCCTCCGGGGCAGTGAGGATCCTCCCCAGATCCGCCTCCACCCTGGCCAGGGAGAGAAGTTGACCGATGAGTTCGTTCAGTGCCTCCGCCTCCTTCTCGATGCGGGCGAGTGCCCCCTGGACTTCCGCGCCCGCCCGTTGTCTGGCGAGGGCGAGGGCCACATTGAGCCGTGCCAGAGGTGAACGCAGTTCGTGGGAAATATCCCGAAGAAGGCGCTGCTGCGCTTCCAAAAGGGCTTCCACGTGACGCGCCATGTCGTCGAAGCTCCGTCCGAGTTGACCGATCTCGTCTCCACGGTTCTTTAGATCCTTCTCCACCCGAACGGAAAACTCCCCTCTGGCCATGGCCTGGGTCACCTCGTTGAGGCGCCTCACGGGGCGAGCGATATGCCGGGCGAGCCAGAAACAAAGCAAACCGGCCGTGCAGGCAAGCCCAGCCAGGTAGACCGGAAGAACCCGACGGTTCGGCCCGATGAGGGGAAAGAGAGGACGTTTCGGCAGAAGACCAACCACAATGTAGGCATTGCCCCGGGAAGAAACGATCCTCTGGAAGACCAGGGACAGCCCCTGGCGATTCGCGAAGCTCTCCCCCCTCTTCAGGGCGGCAAAGGCGCTCTCCCGAATCCGCTCATCTCCAGGAAAGGGAACGAGGGAGGTCCCATCCTCGCGGAAAAAATGCAGCCCCAGGGCCGTTTCATTTCGAATCTTCGCCGTCGCCTCCGCGAGGGCATCGGTCCCTCGCACCTCGTAGATCTCCAGACAAGTCGCACCGTGGTTCCGCACGGCGTTGGTGAGAATGCCCTCCCGCCCCGAGAGGAGAATGCCCTGGGAGATCATGACCTGGGTGAGGACGACGCTCACCGTCGCCATGAGAAGGAGCACGCCGAGAAACCAGAGGAAAATCTTGAGGAAGAGGCTTTTGCCGCTCACGAGGAACTCCCCTCGGGGGGCAGTGCGTAGAGATAGCCCTCACCGCGAAGCGTCTTGATCCGCTCCGAGCCGTCGCCATAGCGGCCAAGCTTTTTCCGGAGGTTGCTCACATGCACGTCGATGCTGCGGTCGAAGGGGGAATAGGGACGTTTCAGAACCGAGAGCACGAGCTTCTCCCGGGAAAGAGGCTGTCCGGCGGCGCGGAGCAGTTCCTCCAGCAGGGAAAATTCCACAGTGGTCAAGTCGAGCGGCATTCCCGCAAGGCGCACCGACCGGCCTCCCTGGTCGAGCTCCAGATCGCCCACGGCGAGAAGTCCCGGCGTGCTCCTTCCGCTCTCGCTGCGGCGGCGGCGAAGAATCGCCCGGATGCGCGCCACCAGCTCCCTGGGGTTGAAGGGTTTCGGCAGGTAGTCGTCGGCGCCCATTTCGAGCCCGACGATGCGATCCACGTCGTCGCCCCGAGCGGTGAGCATGAGCACCGGAACGTCCGACTCGGAACGAAGCTCCCGCAGCACGTCGAAGCCACTCCTGCCCGGCAGCATCACATCGAGCACCACCAGGGCAAAACGTCCGGCGAGAAGTTTCTCCCGCACCCTGCGTCCGTCGAAAAGAGCTTCCACGGCGAATCCCTCGGTCTCTAGATATTCCGCCAACAGGGAACACAATTCCTGATCGTCGTCCACCACGAGAATGCGTTCCATTTCTTCCGCCTCCCGATATTCCGGCCTTTTTCCGCCCGAAGTCCGTCTTCTCCTCCACTCTATCCCGACTTGTCTTCCTTGCCCAGTCAAGAACTGTTCGGTTGTGCCAAGGAATCTTTACGTATCCTCACAAATCTTCACAGAGAAAAAAGGCATGTTTACCCGAAGCGCGCTAGAATCCTCCCGTCCGGAGGAAAAAATGCGTTTTCTCCACACCCTGCGAAGTGGGCACACTCCGACGCCAAATCCAAACAGAGAAGCGTTTGCCCCGGCCTGTCCCGCTTGCCCTCGATGGAACAAGATGCACACAGGGTGGAACACGCATGAGAGAAAACCCCTGAAGAAAGGCTTTTCCTTTTCCCTTGGCTTGGCTTGGATCGCATCGAGTTTTGCAAGGAGACCCGCGGCATTGACGTAGCCTCATTCAAAGATTCCATAGTTTTTCCCTCAGGAGGCGAGAGTTCATGAAAAAAAGTTTTCTTCCGCTACCGTTTCTGTTCCTGTCGGTGTTTTTGCCGGTGCTGCTCCTCTTCCCTGCCTGGACTGGCGCCGTCCCGGCGGAACAGACACAGACGGAGATCCTCACCCTGGAACAAGCACTGAAGCTCGCCTTCGCGTCCCACCCGGATCTTGCCGGGGGCGAGGCGGCATTGCGAAGCGCCGCCGGATCGGTGGCACAGGAAAGAGCGGGGACGAGACCGTCTCTTTCGGCAAGCGCTTCCCACACCTCTTGGGAACGAGAGAACAGCCAGAGTGCCTCTTTGAAAGTGCAACAACTTCTCTCCGACGGAGGCAAAACTTCCGCCGCCGTGCGAGCGGCCCAGCGGAGCGAGGATGCGGCAGCCTCGGACCTGGAGAGCCTTCGAAACGCGCTGGCCTACGAGGTACGCACCGCCTATTACGAACTCGTCCGGGCCAGACAGGAACTGCAAGTTGCCCTGGAAATGGTGTCCCTCTACGAAAAACACCTGGACAAGGCAAAGGCCCTCCTCGCCGCCGGAGCCTCCCCAAAATCAGACGTTACCGCCGCCGAAGTGGACCTAAGCCAATCCAGGCTCGACCTCGCCGCGGCACGGGCCGCGGCGGCACAGGCCGCGGCGGCGCTGGAAAACGCCATGGGAGTTCGCAGCAACGGCGCAGCGCCGGAGTATGCCGTCGAGGAACCCCCGCTTCCCAACGGACAAACCCTTTCCCTCGAAGAGGCCGTGCAAAAGGCCCTTGCAGCGCATCCGGATCTCCGCGCCAAGGCCTTCCGCGTCGCCGAGGCGGAGGAGACGCTGCGGCTCAGCCGCAAGGGGCTGGCTCCGTCCCTTTCCGCCTACGGGGGCTATTCCTGGAGCTCCGGAGGCACCAGCGACAGCGAGTGGGAGGCTGGGCTCACCCTGAGCGTCCCTCTCGCCGACGGAGGACTCACCGCCGCGAACATCACCGTCGCGGAGGCAAAGCTCGACGCAGTGCGCGCAGAAGAGGAGCGCCTGCGCCAGACCGTGCTTCTTGAGGTGCGCAAGGCATGGCTCGCCATCGGCGAGGCGGAGGAGAAGTTGAAAACAGCGACGGTGGTGGTGCGCCAGGCAAAGGAGAATCTCGATCTCGCGGAGGGACGCTACCAGGTCGGGGTGGGAAGCGCTCTTGAAGTGAGCGACGCCGCAGCGAGCTACAGTGACGCCCGAAAGTCTCTCGTTCAGGCCCGGTGCGACCGTCTCTCCGCCGAAGCGGCCCTTCTCAAGGCCATGGGAGTTTCCGGCGTCGCCGCCATCGAAAGCACGAACGCAGCCCGTCCCAAATAGCCCACAGGAAAGGAACGGGGCGGATTCGTCCGACGTGACACATTCGTCATCTGTTTCCTGCGAAAACGAGCTTAGGCCTATTCAGGAGGTTATGACCATGAAAAAACTTCTGTTTCTGTTTCTTCTCTGCCTCGTCGGAGGAGGCGTGTATCTTGGCTTTCTCCGAGAGCGCCCGGAAGAACTTCGTTTCATCACAGCACCTATAGTCCGCGGCGATGTGACAACTGTTGTCTCCGCCACGGGCACCGTTGAGGCGGTGAACACCGTCACTGTGGGAACCCAGGTGTCCGGCACCATTCAAAAGATCCTGGCGGACTACAACTCCCACGTCAAGAAGGGTGATGTCATCGCCCTCATCGACCCCGTGCTCATTCAGGCCGAGGTAGCCCAGAAGGAAGCGGCTCTGAGTGCTGCACAAGCGGCGGTTCGGGAGAGCCAGGCAACGCTTGCAGACGCAAAACGCACTCTGGAGCGACAGAAAAAGCTGTACGCCCTCCAGTACATCGCCGAGAGCGACCTCGACAGTGCTCAAAGCGCCGTGGACGTCGCCGAGGCAAAGCTCAGCTCCGCCAGAGCTCAGGTGGAACAGGCACAGGCATCGCTGAAGTACGCAAAGGCAAATCTTGACAACACCCGCATTCTCTCCCCCGTGGACGGCGTAGTGATCGGCAAGGACGTGAGCGAGGGACAGACCGTCGCGGCGAGCTACCAGACGCCGACGCTCTTCACCATCGCGGAGGACCTGACCAAGATGGAGGTTCAAGCCGATGTGGACGAGGCGGACATCGGCGCCATCACTGAGGGCATGGAGGCCACGTTTACGGTGGACGCCTTTCCCGACGAGATTTTTCATGCGAAGGTCCACCAGGTCCGCTTCCTCGCCACCACCGTGGAGAACGTGGTCACCTATCCGGTGGTACTTCGGGTGGGCAACCCCCATCTGAAGCTCAAACCGGGGATGACCGCCAACGTCTCCATCGAGACCGCCGCGGCCCGGAACGTCCTGACGGTTCCCGCGGCGGCACTGCGCTTCACGCCTCCCGAGGCGTTCCTCCACCCCGAAGGAGCCGCCGGTGCCGCGGCTTCTCCGGCTTCATCCAGAGCGACCGAAACCGGAACGGCATCGGAAAAAAACAGGGGATCCAGCGGCGGAACCGGAAGCGGCAAGGGAGCCAGCTCTGGTTCTGGCAAAAATGCAGACAGGGCCGGAGGCCGAGTCCTCTGGATTCTCGAGGAGACCTCCGGAAACCGTCCTTCTCTGAAAGCCGTCCCCGTGAGGACGGGGCTCTCCGACGGGTCGAAAACCGTCGTCTTCGGTGACCTTCGGGAAGGACAGCAGGTCGTTATAGGAACCACCTCGGGCGGTTCCTCGGGCGCATCCTCAAACAGTGCGGGAACGAGGCAGAGCACTCAGCCTCCTCTGCCCCGCTTCTTCTAGAGCCATGGCACTGCTCGAACTCGAAAACATCCACAAGACCTACGACCTTGGGGAAGTTCAGGTCCACGCCCTCCGGGGGGTGACGCTCTCCGTCCGCAAAGGGGAATATCTGGCCATCATGGGGACGTCCGGCTCGGGAAAATCCACCCTCATGCACATTCTTGGATGCCTCGACACACCCACGGAGGGACGCTATCTCCTGGACGGAAAGGACGTGAGCGGCCTCGGCGGAGACGATCTCGCCCGGATCCGGAACAATCGGATCGGTTTCGTCTTTCAGGGTTTCAATCTCCTGGCCCGGACTTCCGCCGTGGAAAACGTGGAACTTCCGCTCCTCTACGCGGGCGTTCCGAGAAAGGAGCGGCGGCAGCGCGCTCTGGAGGCGCTGGCACTGGTGGGCCTTTCGGGGCGAGAGCACCATCAGCCGCACCAGCTCTCGGGAGGACAACAGCAACGAGTGGCCATCGCCCGGAGCCTCGTGAACGGTGCTCCCCTCATCCTCGCGGACGAGCCCACGGGAAATCTGGATACCCGGACCAGCGAGGAGGTCATGGAGCTTTTTTCGCATTTGAACGAGACGGCGGGCATCACGGTGATCCTGGTCACCCACGAGCCGGAGATGGCCCGCTACGTGGAGCGCATCGTCACCATCCGGGATGGACTGGTGGTCTCCGACGAGGCCAAGGCCAGGGAAAGGAGCTTCGCCTCATGATCGCGCCGGAAGAAATTCTCCTCACCGCCCTTCGGGCGTTGCGGAGGAACAAGATACGCTCCCTTCTTACCGTGTTGGGCATGATCATCGGCGTGGCGGCGGTGATCGCCATGTTCGCCGTGGGAACGGGGGCTCAGGTGCGGATCACGGAACGATTCGCCAGCATGGGGAGCAATCTGCTCGTCGTCTTTCCCGGGTCGAGCCGGAGCGGCGGTGTCCGGGGCGGCGGAGGCACACTTCCCACCCTGACGCTGGAGGACGCCGAGGCGGTCCTCCGGGAGTGCCCCGCAGTGGCGGACGTGGCGCCCCGCGTGTCGGGACGGACCCAGGTGGTCTACGGCAACGCCAACTGGTCCACCAGCACCGTGGGCTCCACGGCGTCACTGCTCTCCATCCGGAACTGGACGCTCGAAAGCGGAAGGAATTTCACCGAGTCGGACCAGCGGAGCGCCGCAAAGGTGTGCATTCTCGGCGCCACCGTTGCGGCGGAGCTTTTCGGCGGCGAGGACCCCCTGGGGAAAATCGTCCGGGTGAACAAGATCCCCATGACCGTTGTGGGACTTCTGGCGGCGAAGGGAAGTTCCGCCGCCGGCTCCGACCAGGACGACATGGTGCTCGTTCCCGTGACCACCGCCATGAAGCGTCTCTTCGGCGCCCGCTTCCCCGGCAAGATCCAGGACATGACCATTCAGGCGAAAAGCGCCGCGGAGATCGCCGCGGCGGAGAGCCAGATCACGGACCTGCTCACCCGGCGGCACCGGATACGCCCCGGCGAGGAGAACGACTTCACCGTGCGGAATCTCTCGGAGATCATGGAGGCCGCCCAGGAGGGAGCGCGCATCATGTCCCTTCTGCTCGCCGCCGTGGCCTCGGTGTCACTTCTCGTGGGAGGCATCGGCATCATGAACATCATGCTCGTCTCCGTTACCGAGCGGACAAGGGAAATCGGCATCCGCGCCGCCGTGGGCGCCCGGAGAGCGGACATTCTGCTCCAGTTTCTCGCGGAGGCGCTCCTCCTCTCTCTCGCCGGGGGAATCCTGGGCATCTGCACCGGCGCCGGAGGAGCATTTCTGATCTCCCATTTCGCCGACTGGCCCGCGGTGATCGCCCCCGAATCGGTGGCCCTCGCCTTCGGCTTTTCCGCCGCCATCGGAGTCTTCTTCGGCTTCTATCCCGCATGGAAGGCCTCGCGGCTCAATCCCATCGAGGCGCTGCGCTACGAATAGGGGAGCTGAGCGCGGCCCTCGCCTACTCCAGATCGAAGAAGGGATTCTCCCGGCGGAGCAGGGCGGTGCGCACCTCCCCACCGAGACGACACCGTACCTGTTCGGCCAGTTCCTCCATGGCCTCCGCGACGGAAAGGGCGAAGGAATCGTCCACGCCCTCGATGCAGAGCAATGCGTTCCGGGTCGCCTCGGTCAGCTTGGTCCGCTCCGCCTCGCGCCAATTCCAGCAGCGGCAGAGAATTCCTTCGTCGTCGGCGTAGACCACCTCGCCGGGCAGGGGTGGCTCGTTTGTCTCGCTTCCGAGGGGGACGAAAAGTTCGTCGCCTCTCGCGAGGGTGAGGCGGACGTCACCGCTGGACACGTCCAGATCCTCTCCACCGCAGGGAAGCGCGAAACTCAGAGAGACCATGTTGTACAGATCCACCAGGGGATTGATGGAGGGCAGAGGTTTGCCGTTCTTCACCCGCCGAAGCAGGGCCTCGATGGAAGAGCGGTTTCCCTTGGGCGCACCGAAGCGCTTGTAGGCCTCACGCCAGGGCGCTACAGCGGCATGTCCCGCTAGTTCCACATCGCGGAAACGCTCCTCCGCACGAGCCGTTGCCTCCTGGAGGAGCTCCGGCAGGGAAGGCACCTCACCCTTCCGAGAAAGCCACCGGTTGTCCACGTTCCGCGCCACCGCCACGGCGATGACGCTGGAGGGAAAGAGATTCCAGAACGCTTCTTCGATGACAAGACGTCGCATGAGCATTTCATCCTTCCTGCAAACGTTTTCTCCGTCGGTCTTTCGCCGAGAAACGACGGACCTTCGGGACATTGCCCTTCTTTTGGCTCCCGCGTGGTCTGGTTTCTCCAGACGCAACACCGCTTCAGAAGGAGGGGCTTCGTCGGCTTCGCCTCCGCCCGGAAGGCCCCGCGGCGCAGCTTCACGAAGGCACCCTTGCGTCATCCACCGAGGTTCACGCCGATGAGAGCGCCGATGCCGTAGGTGACCACCGCGGCGCCCAGGCCAAAGACGATCTGTCGCACTCCCGAGGCGAGAAGGGGCTTTCCCGTGACCAGGGTGATCCCCGCGCCGATGACGAAGAGCCCGAGGGCGGAGAAGGCCCCGCTGGCCGCCACGGCGACATGCCCCGACAGGAACAGAAAGGGGAGCACCGGCACCGCCGCACCCGCGGCGAAGAGCGCAAACGATGTGAGCGCCGCCTCCCAGGCGGAGCCGCCCAGTTCCTGGGGGTCGATGCCCAGCTCCTCCCGGGAGAGCGTGTCCAGGGCCCCCTCGGGATCGGCGAGAATGGAGCGGGCCAACTCCCGGGCCTGGAATTCGGAGAGCCCCTTGGCCTGATAGATCAACGCCAATTCCTCCATCTCCTCCTCGGGAGATTCCTCGAGCTCCTCCTTTTCGATCTGGATCTGATTCTCGTAGAGTTCCCGGGCACTCTGCACCGAAAGCCACTCTCCGAGGGCCATGGAAATGGCCCCAGCCAAAAGACCGGCCATACCCGTGACCAAAATGGCCCGGCCATCCAGGGCGGCTCCCGCGACGCCCATGACGAGGCTCAGGTTCGACACGAGCCCGTCGTTGGCCCCCATGACGGCCGCCCGGAGCGCGTTGCCCCCCGTGGAGCGGTGACGCCCCTCGAGACGGGCGACGGCGCTGCCCTCCAACCCCCGGGCACTTCCTCTCGAAAGGGAGCGAAAAATCCTGGCGTGGGAACGCTCCTCCGCGGCAATGCGGGGGACTTCCGGATCGGGCTGCCCCGCGTACTCTTTTCCCGCGTCCCCCTCCATGGCGGTCACGCTCTGAAGAATGAGCCCCGTCCCCCAGACCTTCGCGAGCCACCCGAGAAGACGCACGCGCCATCCCGGCGCGAAGGGACGAACCGTCCCGCCGGCCTCTTCGATCTTCCGGCGCCACGTGTCGGCGTGGCGATCCTCCGTCTCGGCCATCTTTCGGTAGATCCTGGCCAGCTCGGGATGCTCTTCTCTCTCCGCCATGATCCGATAGAGCATCGCCGCCTCCCGCTCGGACTGCAGGTTTCGCGCATAGCGCCGAAGATCTTCGTTTCCGGTCATGTCCGTACCTCCCCGTACTGTGGGCGCACTTCCGGCGCTTCGGCACCGTCGCCCCACTCCAAGTATACGCCACATCCCCCGTGCACTCCCGGAAAAACCGGGAAAAACCGCGGATTCCGAGGAGCCTTTCGCCTTGTGAAGGCTCTCTCCGAACATCTATAATGAATGACCCTGAAAGCGGACCGGCCCTTTCGGAAACGCCGCAGGATCTCTGCACACGCGGACGCAGGGGCGCCGTCGTCCTGGAACGCCTGCTCTTTTCCCGTCGGGCTTCCACGAACCCCGTGCTCCTTGAGGAACGCCTCGGCAAGGCCCTCTTCGAGGGAGACCGGGACACCGCGTCCCGCATCGTCGCGGAAGGGGAGTCCTCGCTGCACCACCTCTTTTCCGCCGCCATCGCCCATTGGCAGATCGATGCGGAAACGCTCAAACTCCTGCTGGAGCAGGAGATCCGCCGGGAACTCTTCCGCTGGGAGAAGGGGCTTGCCCTTCTCGGCACGGCGGCGCGTCTGGTGCCGCCTCTCGGGCTTCTGGGAACCGTGCTCGGCATGGTGGAGATCTTCCGGCTTCTTCCCGAGTCCGCCGCGTCGCCCAAGGCGGGCGTCAGCGCCGCCGCCACAGCGGCGGGCTGGCCCGTCTCCATCGCCGGAGGTGCCACCGCATCCCCCACACATTCCACCGAAACCTCCGGGCCCCTCCGGAGGAGAACGTTCCCTACGAACCACACACCGCGGAAGCACTCCCCAGGAGCACGAAAGCGCGGCACGCCCTGCGACGCCACCACCTTCCCAGAGCCGGAAACGCGGCGAGGAGGAAAAACGGCGGTCCTTCTTCTTTCCGTGGCAAAGGGGAAGGCACAAGTGATTCAGTGGCGGGAAGAACCGTGACGCTCGATTCCGGCGACGAACTGTTCATCCCCTCCGGCGTGGCCCACGGGGGGTGCTGAACCGCTGGGACGAGAACCATCCACGCCTTCGGCGGCAGACGGACCGAGCGGGAGGCCTGACCCCCGGCGGAAACCGGGGGCGCGTCAGCAGAAGAGCGTCCGATACCTGTCCAGGTGCCTTTCGAGGCAACCGCGGGCAGCCTCCAGGTCCCGCGCCTCGATGTAACGAGTCAGGTTCCGGTGGCACTCGAGAATCTCCCGTTGATGCAGGAGCGATTCCTCCGCGTCGAGGCTTTGAAAGCGCTCCCCCATGGTCTCCGAAAGGATTCGGTACAGCACCCGGTAGACCACGGCAACAAGGCCGTTGCGCCCCGCTTCGGCGATGCGCCGATGGAACGCCAGATCCTGGAGAAGAAACGTCTCCCAGTGCCCCAGGCAGCCCTCCGCGGCGGCGACGATCTCCCGAAAGGCGCGGAGGTCCTCGTCGGTGCGGCGCTCCACACACCAGGCGAGCATGGCCTGTTCGAGGACGATGCGAAACTCGTAGATCTCCTTCGCGGAGATCCGCTCCAGATGGAGCATCGTCTCCAGGGGCTCCTCGATGTTCGACGCGGCGAAGTGCTGCACCGTGGCACCGCCGCCGGGAACGATCCGGACCAGGCCGCTCTGTTCGAGCATGCGCAGCGCCTCCCGCACGGTGGGGCGGCTGCGTTTGAACTGGGTGATGAGGGTCCGCTCCGAGGGGAGCTTGTCCCCAGCCTTGAACCGGCCATCGAGAATGCTGCGCCGGATCTGTTCGTAAATCGCCTCCGAGGCCTTGACGGTGCACACCGGCTTGAACTCCGCGTACCCGGCGCTTTTCCGGATCTTTTCCCCGGACATGGAGCCATTCCCCCCATACGATAGCTTTGCCCCGTTCGGCGGAAGACGGTCTCTTTTCCGTGTGTCCCCCCCGACCTGCGCGCCTCCCGCCTCCCGACAGGAGGCAAAGAGGCCACGCACGACGACGCCTCGCCCCATTCTACAGGGACACCGGAAAGGCCGCACGCCCTCGTCGTCGTCGCGCAAGAACATTCTTTCTGTCGCTGTCCCGTCGCAACAGAACGTGCCGGATTTGACACAACATGCAGGTTTCGCCATTTTGCCCGGAGGTGCGCCGCGCACACCACGGCATCTCCGGCAACTGCACGTAACCGATGCCCGGAGGGTGTCCCCGCCCATCCGTGTCTCATCGGGAGAGCGTCCCGAAAGGAAGGCGAAGCCCCTTCGGAAATCCAAAGGGGCTTGCACGTCTCTCATCTGCGCCGGTCTGCCGCATTCCCGAAACGTCCCGCTCTCTCCTTACAGCATCGCCTCGTAGGCCTCTTCGGCCGTCAGGAGATCCTTGGAGAAGGCGATGCGTTCCCGCTCGATCTCCCGTTTTTCGTCGTCGTCGAGGCCCCGGCTGTCGCGCAGGCGGCACAGCTCGAAGTAGCGTTTGGGGTCGAGAGCCTTCTTCAGGATGAACCGCCCCTTTCGCGTCCCCACCGCAATGTCGAAGAGGAAGGAACCGCCCGTCTGCCCCTCGGGAGCGACCACCTGTCCCTCGCCGAGCCGCTCGTCGATCTCCAGGCGGCCCCCGCTGGCGGCGCGGGTGACCATTTCGAGCCCGTCCACGATCCCCTTCCCGAAGATGCCGCAGCGGATCGACAGGTCCTTCCGCTCGGGCATTCCCTCCCGGGCCAGAAGCGGAAGAGCCTGCCGCAGCAGCATGTAGGCCGCGGCGACGCCGCATTCGGATTGCCGCCCCGCGTAGCGCAGCATCGCTCCGTAGGTGATCGAAAGAGGCAGCCCGTTGTCCGCCACGGCAAGAGGAGGCAGCGCGTCCTCGGCGGAGAGATCCGCCGGCGAATCGTCTTCGCCCTCCGCCGACATGCGCGGCAAAGGCGAGAGGTGGTGGCAGTCGAAAAGGTCCTCCGGCTTCGAGGCAAGGAGCGCCGCGCCCACCGCCCTGCGAAGCGCCATCAGGCGCTCCCGCTCCGCTCCCTGGAGAGGCGAGCGGGCGTTCGCCTCCGAGAGCGTGTAGAATTCGTCCGGAACGAGCCCGTGCTTCAGCGAGAAGAGGACGATGCCGCCCGCAGCGTGCAGCTCGAAGAAAAAATACCCCCGATTCGGAGAGGCGGGAGGGTTGCCCAGCATCGGCATGCCGTCGAGCAGATGAAACGCCTTCCGCGAGGAGGCCCTTGTCGCCATCTCCACCGCGTCGAAGAACCCGATGCCGGGAAAGGGCGTCTTCAGCAAAACATCCTCCCGGCGCACCACACCTCCCCCCGCAAGTGCGGGCAGGGCGAAACGGAGCGCCTGCCACGCAAGCGCCACACCACCCGGATACTCGCTGCCGTGGTACATGGAGAGATGTTCGTGCGAAAGGGACAGCATGTCCTTTCCGTCGCGGACGAGAAGATGCTCCCGGCTGTTCACGGTTTCACGACCTCGATGAGCGATTCCACGTCGATTGTCTTCGTGATCAACCCGGCTTCCAGCAGAAAATCCTGCGTGCGCTTCAGTTCCTCGATGTCCGAGGGACGAATCTCCGGATCAAAGTCGTACAGGGGGGCCATCTCGCGCACCTGCTCGACGGAGAGCCCCGTTTCCTCGGCGGTGAGGCAGAAGGCCTCCTCGGGATCCGCCTTCATGAACGCGACGCTCGCACGACGGACCTTGTCGAAGGAGCGCACAATCTCCGGATGCGTGCGCAGCAGCTCCCCGCGCACCGCGACCACGGTGGTGGCATCGACAAGCCCTTCCCCGTCAAAGAGGATGCGTGCCCCCTTGCTCAACGCATCCGCCACAGACGGCCCCGCGGCCAGCGCGCCGTCCACCGAGCCGCCGAAGAGGGCGGCGACCCCGTGGGGGATGCCCATTTCAATGTGCTGCACGTCGTCGTAGGCCATTCCCTCTTTCTTGAGCGCCGCAGCCAGAAGCTGATGCAGCACCGTCCCCTTGGGACCGGCGATCTTCTTGCCCTTCAGATCGGCGAGGGATTTCACACCCGGGTCGCTGACGAGCAGCGTGAACGCCTTCGGCGAGCGTCCGTAAATGCCGATGATTCTGATGTCGAGCCCCTGAGAGGCCGCGATGAGCACCGACGTCCCCCCGACGCAGTTGGCGAAGTCCACGGAACCCGCCGCCATCGCCTGCGTCTGCTTCGGCCCCGCCGTGATCTCGGGATGCCCGACGGTGATCCCCTGGGGCCCGAACTCCTTCTCGAACAGCTCCATGCGCTTCTGCACGATGGAGGGAATATTCAAAGGCGCCTTGACGTAGGTGATGTCGAGCTCCCGGATCTCCGCCGATGCCGAAGAAAGAGCCGCCCCGGATGCAACGAGCAGCGCAAGGACCGTTATCGCAAGGATCATTCTTTTCACCGTGCTTCCTCCTTCTATGTTCTTCTGCGTGCGTTCTTATGTTTGCTTTCTCTTATACTTCTGCTGCTTTTTCTTTCGCATGATGCGCTCCGCAACACGTTCCGTTGCCGATCGCGTCGAGAATCTCCCTTTTCAGTCCGCTCATCGACGCAATGTCCCGCGGATAGTCGTCCTCAACATCGAAGATCCGTACCACCTCCCCTCTGTCCATCACGTGGATTCGCTGTCCGAGACAGAGCGCCTCGTCCACGTCGTGCGTCACGAAAAGGACGGTTTTCCGCCGCTCCTGCCAGAGATGCAGCAGATCGTCCCTCAGCGCGGCACGGGTAAAGTAATCCAGTGCGGAGAAGGGTTCATCCATCAGGATGATGTCCGGATCATAGAGCAACGTTCTGCCGAGGGAAGCCCTCTGGGCCATGCCGCCGGAGATTCGATTCGGGTGCGCACGGCGGAAGGCGGTCAGACCGAGGCTCTCGATCAGGGCCGAGAGCGTTTCCTCGGTCGGTCTTTTCCCCATACTCCGGTACGAAAAGGCAATGTTCTCCTCCACCGTCAGCCACGGAAAAAGGCGCGGCTCCTGAAAGACAATCCCCGTCCTGAGCGGTGCGCCGCCCCCGCGAACACCCACCGTTCCTTCCGTGGGCTCTTCCAGCCCGGCGATGAGCCGCAGCAGCGTCGTCTTGCCGCAACCGCTCTTTCCGACGAAGACGGCGAACATCCCCGCGGGAATCGAGAGCGTGATACCCTTCAGCGCGGAAAAGCGGCCTCCGTCGAACAGAAATTCCTTTCGGAGATTCCGGATGTCAAGGGCGTCCATGAACGTCGTCCTCCTGAAACGCCCAGGGCGCTATCCGACTGCTCACCTTCAGAACGAGAGCGTCGAGAAGACTCCCCAGGATGCCGATGGCAAGGATGCCGACGATGACGGTATCCGAACGGGAGAGCATTTCCGCATCGTGGATCATGTAGCCGAGGCCCGATGCCGCCGCCACGAGTTCCGCGCCGATGAGCGCCCGGAAACCGAACCCGAGGGCGAGGCGCATTCCCGTGAGCACGTGGGGAAAGATCGACGGAAGAAGAATCGTGCGGAAAATCGCCCCCCGGGAGAGGCCGAAGGAGCGTCCCACCTCGATGAGCTTTCTGTCGCAGGCCGCGACGCCACCGAGCGTGTTCAGAAAAACCGGAAAGAAGGAGGCCAGGATGATCACGGCGATCTTGGACGCCTCGCCGATTCCCAGCCACAGGATGAGAAGCGGGATGAGCGCCAGCGGCGGCGTGTGTCGGAAGAAGTCCAGAATCGGAAAAAAAGGAGCGCATCCTCGCGGAAAGAGACCGAAGAACACCCCCAGAGGAAACCCAGCGGCAAAGGCGAGCCCCGTGCCGACAAGCACGCGCCCGAGACTGGCCTGAAGATGCCTGAAGAGCGTTCCGTTCAGCAGCAGCGTGCAAAACGTCTCGCCCACCGCCTGGGGAGAGGGGAGAAGAAACGCATTCCACCAGCCGAAGACGGAGCCTGCCTGCCACAGAAGAAGCAGAAGAAGAGAGGGCAGAAAAAACGAGAGGCGACGCACAAGAGGACCTCCTGAGTTAGCGTGCTCTAACTTAAACGAAGGCCAGCGTACGCTCTCCCCGGTTTTCTGTCAAGGCCCTTTTTTCACAAGTGTGATCGGACAGGGAAATGTCATCCTGATCTTACCCTGACATGCTCCCCTAAAATAGGACCACTGGAAGAGTTAGAGAGTCCCACAACCAGGAGGTGCCAAAGGGAGCATGAAACAACGGTTCAGCGATGAGCAGATAGTCGCAATCCTGCGTGAAGGTGAGGGTGGATCCGATTCCATTCGCGACGTATGCAGAAAGCATGCCATTACGGAAACGACCTTTTACCGATGGCGGCGCCGCTTTGGAGCCATGTCGAAGCCTGAGGTTCGCCGCCTGCGCGAGCTTGAACGGGAAAATGAGCGCCTCAAGCGCATGATGGCCGAACGGGATATCGAGCTGGACATCATCAAGGAATTTCTAGCAAAAAACTCCTGACGGCACAGCAACGAAGGAGAGCCGTGACGTTCTGCATGTCGCGAGGGCTTTCGGAACGTCGTAGCTGTGCCATCGCCCGGATCAGTCGTTCCAGCTACCGTTACATACCCGATCCCGATCGGGACGAGCAACTGACGAGCGAAATCAAGCAGATCGCAAAAGAGTACCGGCGTTACGGATACCGCCGCGTGTGGGCTTTGCTCCGACGCAGGAAGCGGTATGTCAACCACAAACGCGTGTATCGACTGTGGAAAAGCGCCGGGTTGTGCCTGCCGTCGTGCAAACGGCGCAAACCAGCCCCGAAAAGGGGGTACATCCCCATGGCGGCGCTCCATCCGAATCATGTCTGGACCTATGATTTCATGGAAGACAGGACTGCGAACGGCCGAAAGATCCGGATACTCAACGTCGTCGACGAGTTCACGCGCGTCTGCCTCGCATGTGAAGTCGCCCGCCGGTTCGACGCAAGGGCAGTGATTGCCGTTCTCGAAGAACTTTTTGCTCGAAACGGGATGCCGGAATATCTGCGTTCCGATAACGGCCCCGAGTTCATTGCCAAGGATTTGAAAAGCCGGCTTGCTTCCCGAAACGTCCGGCCGTACTACATCGCCCCGGGCTCCCCATGGCAAAACGCATATGTAGAGAGCTTCAACGGCAAGCTTCGGGAAGAATGTCTGAATCTTGAAATCTTCGCATCACTGCTGGAAGCACAGGTGATCATCGAAAGCTGGCGCGTTTACTACAACGAGGCGCGACCTCACCAAAGCCTCGAGTACAAAACACCCTGTGAATTCCTCGAAATCTATCGGCAAGGAGTTGATGGCATGAACGACAAAGTGCGAAAAGATCTCTCGGAAGGGGAGCCCCTTGTCACCGGAGTGCTCGCCCAGAGAGTACCGTCGTGACGTAGGGCTGATTTTCCGGGAGCTGTCGATACTAACTTTCCTCGTGGTACTCAATTTGGGGGCTGGTCACGAAGCGCGAGGGAATGCATCGTTGACACTCGAACCTGCGCCGCAGCATTTGCATAGGGGAGAGTGCTGCAGAAAACCCGGATACGTTCAGTCAGCTCGGCACACGTAGCCCGAGTGAATGATATAACATAGACATTGCTGGGAGTCGCTCCATTGGTCAGAAGATCAGCTACCCGCTTTTCAATCGTATGAGATTTGCCTGTGCCCGGGCCGGCAACAAGCCGCACCTGTGGCGCACCATCTCTGGCAGCGGCCCACTGGCGTTGCTCAGCTTGTGCTTTTTGTGCAGCGGTTATCGGCATCCTATCACCTTCACGCGCCTACTATTGAGACTGCATTGTCGGAAAAATCTTCTTTCGTATTTCACTTCATTGCTCCTTCTGACAAGACTTCAATCTCGTGCCTTTCTTTGCCAATTCTCAAAATTCGGGGAACGGCATGATTGGAGGAGTCTGTCAGACGGTCTGCGTCCATACTCTGGCGATTGGCATGTATCTGGCCCATAAACTGAGAAAACAAACCCGGCTTTGGTAGCCCCTGTGAGGGATAGGGATAGACCAAGACATGCATCGGCTTCACGACTTCTGTGAAAAGGCGACAAGCGTCTTGAGTAGCGATTCTTTTTTCTAACCTGTGCCAATACTCATGGTGCCACTCACAGCATTCCGGATGGCACCATGGACCGCAGGGACAGCAGCGGGGAAATGGGTGTCCAAAATGTCGAAGGGCCTTCCGACTGATGCCGGGACCCGAGCTACCATGGTGGGGGTATTTGAAGATATCGGCTGATAGATCGGGGAACCGCCTGGCAATCAAGTAAGTCCAGTCAGTCAGATCGCCGGGGAAGAGCATGGTTGCCGGGTTGATTCCGCCAAGCACGTGAATCTTGGTAACGATGCTCAGGTTATTGTAGAGGGTGCCCAGCATTGAAATAGGCAGGTATTCGTGGTTGTTTGAAACTTCCTCTTCTTCGGGGGAGAGATTATCTGACTCCTCGGGTGTATCGGGTGTAGCCAATGGTACGGGGATGGCTTCAGAGCCTAGGGAATTAAATCCATCCAGGCGCTCGCCTAACAAGGATTGCTCCTTTGATACAGTAATTTTGTGAGCAAGACATGGCCGTTGGTTCTCAATATTTTCTCTATTTTCTCTTGCCCATTCTGGAGGCATCCAGTCTGCAGGCCATTTCTTCGCCAGAAGCTCCCTAATCCGTGTTGGTGAATGGAGCTCGTTGTAGAATCCATCCCATGGGTAAAGTACTTCAATGTAAAGACTGCCAAGAGTGAACCTATGCCCTGCTGACACCTGAAGTGTGAGTACATTCTTCTCGCCAAGCGTCTTCAAAATCTTATCCATACCATCGAGCGTTCGAAACAAGCACTCGTAGATAATCTTTCGGGTAGGGTCCTTCGGGCGCGGTATCTTTCCGGTCGTGACAAACTCCCGAAGAAAAGCCAGATCGAAGCACCACACCTGCCCCAAAGAGATCAGAGGGTTGCTGAGTATGGCAAGCAAACCCTGCAAGTGATCCAAGTCAGGGTGAGAGAGGATTATGAGATCGAGGTGGTATACCCCGATGCTCTGCAGATAGGAGACAACTTCGTCCTTCGCCAGTCCGGCATCAATCAGAACCGTATATGGACGACCCTGGGAGCGGTCAATGATGAGCGTCGCATCTCCGGCCTGCACTGGAAGCATATGGAGTTCCACTGTCATAGAGTAATCTCCTTTCTGACCAGCCCCCAAATTGAGTACCACGAGGAAAGTTAGTATCGACAGCTCCCGGAAAATCAGCCCTACGTCACGACGGTACTCTCTGGGCGAGCACTTCGGTGACAAGGGGCTCCCCTTCCGAGAGATCTTTTCGCACTTTGTCGTTCATGCCATCAACTCCTTGCCGATAGATTTCGAGGAATTCACAGGGTGTTTTGTACTCGAGGCTTTGGTGAGGTCGCGCCTCGTTGTAGTAAACGCGCCAGCTTTCGATGATCACCTGTGCTTCCAGCAGTGATGCGAAGATTTCAAGATTCAGACATTCTTCCCGAAGCTTGCCGTTGAAGCTCTCTACATATGCGTTTTGCCATGGGGAGCCCGGGGCGATGTAGTACGGCCGGACGTTTCGGGAAGCAAGCCGGCTTTTCAAATCCTTGGCAATGAACTCGGGGCCGTTATCGGAACGCAGATATTCCGGCATCCCGTTTCGAGCAAAAAGTTCTTCGAGAACGGCAATCACTGCCCTTGCGTCGAACCGGCGGGCGACTTCACATGCGAGGCAGACGCGCGTGAACTCGTCGACGACGTTGAGTATCCGGATCTTTCGGCCGTTCGCAGTCCTGTCTTCCATGAAATCATAGGTCCAGACATGATTCGGATGGAGCGCCGCCATGGGGATGTACCCCCTTTTCGGGGCTGGTTTGCGCCGTTTGCACGACGGCAGGCACAACCCGGCGCTTTTCCACAGTCGATACACGCGTTTGTGGTTGACATACCGCTTCCTGCGTCGGAGCAAAGCCCACACGCGGCGGTATCCGTAACGCCGGTACTCTGGGGTCGGTCGTCAATAGCGGACACCAAAATATGTAAGCAGCCTACTGCTCTTTGAAAAATTGTTTCTCATAGGCGGCAGGGGAGAGATAACCAAGTCTCTTCTGCCGTCGCTGCCGATTGTAAAAGATTTCGATGTACGTCGTGATCTGCCGTATAGCTTCCTGCCGGGTTTCGTAACGGCAATGATGAACGAGTTCGTTTTTCAGCACACCCCAGAAACTCTCAATGGGCGCGTTGTCATAGCAGTTCCCACGGCGGCTCATCGATGCCCGCATTTTGAACTGGTCAAGGAGTTTTCGGTAGCCCGCGGCGCAGTACTGACTGCCACGGTCGGAATGATGAATCAAACCAGCCGCAGGCCTCTTGGCAGCGACAGCGCGAAACAGGGACTGGGTGACCAGATTCTTTGTCATGCGTTCTCCCATGGCGTAGCCCACAATCTCTCCGGTAAAAAGATCCTTGTGACCGGCAAGATATAACCAGCCCTCGGCTGTGGGGATGTAAGTGATATCCGTTACCCAGACTTGATTCGGGGCCTCCGTGACAAAGTTTTGTTCTAAAAGATTTGTGGCAACCGGCAGCTTGTGGTTTGCGTTTGTGGTTGCTTTGAACTTTTTGACCTGTTTGCAGCGAAGCCCCAGTTTCCTGCGAATCCGTTTGATCCGGTGAACTCCAATGTGAACGCCGTGGCAGGCAAGCTCTTTCTGCAGACGTTCCGGACCGTAGGTTTCTTCCGTTCTTTTATGAGCCGCTATGATTTCGAGTTCGAGCCGTTTTTCCTCTTGATTCCGGGGAGAATCCGGTCGTTTCAGCCAGGCGTAGTAGCCACTGGTTGAAACCTCCAGAACCCGACATAGCCGAGGAACCGGATACTTCGATCGAAACCGCCTGATTACCGCGTACCGGACAGCGACTCCCGGGCAAAGTACGCGGCGGCTTTTTTTAAGATATCGCGCTCCTGTTTTACTTGAGCAAGCTCTCGTTTGACGCGCTCAAGCTCCTCCTCAACCTGAGTGAGAGGCCGCCGCTCGCCGCCAATATCGGAAAGTTTTCCGGCCTTGTACGCTCTCACCCAGTTTTCCAGGGTCGACTTGGGCAGGGAGAGTTGACGCGATGCTTCATATGCTGTCAAGCCGCCTTCAATGATCATGTTGACGGCTTCATGCCGAAATTCTTTCGAATAGCGACCGTTCGTTGCGTTCTTTGCCATTCAGACACCTCCGTTTTGGTTGGATAGTAACTTTGGTGTCCGATATTTTCAACGTACCTCACTCTTTTGCGATCTGCTTGATTTCGCTCGTCAGTTGCTCGTCCCGATCGGGATCGGGTATGTAACGGTAGCTGGAACGACTGATCCGGGCGATGGCACAGCTACGACGTTCCGAAAGCCCTCGCGACATGCAGAACGTCACGGCTCTCCTTCGTTGCTGTGCCGTCAGGAGTTTTTTGCTAGAAATTCCTTGATGATGTCCAGCTCGATATCCCGTTCGGCCATCATGCGCTTGAGGCGCTCATTTTCCCGTTCAAGCTCGCGCAGGCGGCGAACCTCAGGCTTCGACATGGCTCCAAAGCGGCGCCGCCATCGGTAAAAGGTCGTTTCCGTAATGGCATGCTTTCTGCATACGTCGCGAATGGAATCGGATCCACCCTCACCTTCACGCAGGATTGCGACTATCTGCTCATCGCTGAACCGTTGTTTCATGCTCCCTTTGGCACCTCCTGGTTGTGGGACTCTCTAACTCTTCCAGTGGTCCTATTTTAGGGGAGCATGTCACCGCATCTGCCGAGATTTCGTAGAACCTTGCTGCGACGATCTCGCGTTTGGCGTGGTCGAGCTTGGCAACGGGATTATGGATGCGCACAAGCTCGGGCGAATCGCCCAAGGGACCCCAGACCACGTAGAGCCAGCATTGATCTTGCCCACCAATCGTGGACACCGAGCTAAGCGGCAAATTTCGCCTCGAAGGATTCGGGGCTCAGGTATCCGATGGAACTGGAACGACGAATGCGATTGTAGTTGACGGCAATGTACTCGAAGACCGCCCGGCGCATGGCTTCCCGCGTCTGGAACCGGTTGCCGTGGATGACTTCGACCTTGAGCGAGTGAAAGAAGCTTTCGGCGCAGGCGTTGTCGAAGCAGTTGCCCTTGCCGCTCATGCTGCAAACCAGGTCGTGCCACGTCAACAGCGTCTGGTACTGAGCGGAACAGTACTGACTTCCGCGATCGGAATGGACGATGACGCCACGAGGCGTCCCTCTCCGCCACAAGGCCATCTGCAGTGCGTCGCACGCCAGATTCGCCGTTCTGCGTTTCCCCATGGCCCAGCCAACGACCATGCGGGAGAAGAGGTCGATGACAACGGCGAGGTAGAGCCACCCTTCCTCAGTCCACAGGTACGTGATGTCACCCACCCATTGCTGGTTCGGTGCGGACGCCGTAAAGTCCTGCGCCAACAGATTCGGCGCCACGGGCAGGTCATGTTTCGAGTTTGTCGTCGCCTTGAATCTGCGTGCTGCTTTCGCCCGAAGGCCCTGACGACGAAGGCTCGCGGCCACCGTCTTTCGGTTCAGGGAATTGCCGGACTCCTTGAAATCGTGCGCCAGACGCGGCGCCCCGTAGAAGCTTTTCCGCTCCTTGAAGGCTCTTTTGACTCGTTCGTCGGCGCCTGCCGTTTCGAGGGGGCTTTCCCCCGGGATTTCCAGGCATAATACCCGCTCCGGGCAACTTCGAGCACGCGGCACATGGTGCGCGTCCGAAATTCGCCTGAGTGCTTGTCGATGAACGCGTATCTCACCTCAGGCTCTTTGCGAAATACGCTGCGGCTTTTTTTAGGATTTCGAGCTCTTCGGCCTTTTCGGCCAGCTGGCGCTTCAGGCGGGCGTTCTCCGCCAGAAGGCGGGCTTCGGCTTCGCCTTTTTCCTCATGAAGCCGCATCTTGCTGCGCCAGGAGCACAAAAGCGCTTCCGACACGCCTTGCTGCCGTCGGGACGCCCACGCGTTCCACGAGCTTCAGCGCCTCTTTCTTGTACTCCTCTGGATATTTGGTCCGGGTTCGCTTTTCCTGCTTCGCCTCGTTTTTCATGATCCACCTCTGACTGGTATTGTACTCGCTTGTCCGAGTGTCCATCAAAGATGGGTAAGATCATCGAGGTCCAACCCTCCTTGAGTCATAACGTCGACATCACCTGCTAAGTGAAGCGCTAGCGGAATTCAGTCAGGTGCATGCGGTTGTTCGCCTCACGTTAACCCCTGAATCTCTCGGTGAGCGTCTCGATTTTGTCGCCATCGAGAAACACAAGGTTGTTCCGTAATGCATGGCTCTCAATCTTGTCGCATATCTTCTCGATGGCATTCTCCGTGAATTTCCCCGATGCGATTACCAACAGTTTCGAAATCCGTTGTTGCTGTCGTGTGTAAATATCGTAGAACGGCATCTTAAAGGCATCGTCTGCTTGGGTGATGATCTTGTCGATCTCCGAACCTGCGCCGCCGCCAATATCGCCGTACTTCACTTGGGCGGCCCAATGTTCGAGTTCCTGAAACTCCGTCATTCGGGCGAAGACAATGTCCTTCCCGTATTCCCGCTGTCCATGGTTGTACTTAATATTCGCGAAGCCAAGTTTCCTGAGAATGGGCAGAACAACGCGGACAGTGAACTCCGCTTCGTTTGTGGGATCGCTCGCCTTGATAAGACGACCGCCGAGACGAAGCTCTGCCGCTCCATCGATCTCGTCCACAATCTGCTCTGCGAGCTGGATTGCGGCCTCGACGGAGTCCGCTTGGAACTCGGCACTGTACTGAAGCCAGATGTAGGCGCCATCATCGTCGTATGACTCGAAATGAACATCGCCCACCTCCGTCTGCCTTTCCTCGACCGTAGCGCGCTTCGCTTCCATCCACGGCTTGAAGCCGATGTCACCGTCCCAGTACTTCCGTGTACCACCGTCTTTGAACTCTACACGGATTCTGTTTGATGCGATGCGCTTTAGGCGCATGGGGATGGAATCGAGAACGACTGCGAAGTCTTCATGGAATTTGCATGGTTCGAACGCGACCGTTTTGGGTAGTTCGGATACCTTCAGCCCGGCAACGAGCCCCTTGGGAAGAAACCAAACTTCTCCATCGTCGGAATCCAGTCGCTCACCGTTTACGGTAATCGCTGTGATCTCACCATGGTCATTTTGAATCTCAATCATCGTGTTCCCCTCCTAGGCGAACGCCTGAATTCACCGGGCCTGCGCGAAAAGCCGCGCAGGCCCGGTGGAATGATGGGTTAACGCTCGAAACCACGAGACATCGTTCTCGCATTTGTGGGCGTTGGTGGTTGAGGTTCATGATCGAGCGTCCTTGCTAACACTCGAAGACTATCGACTTCGACAACCGTGATTTCACCGCTGCCCAAAATATTCATGATTGCCCCCATGCCTCCACCACCTCCACCGTCGGGAGGGTCGTTGGCGGTGCAACGAGCCAAGACGTCAAGGTAATGTGAAAACTGCTCATAGCGCAGGCCCAGCTCTGATTTTGGGTTTAGTAGAGCCTCGCAAAAACCTGAAAGATCACGGCTGTCCTTGCGATCTTGAGAAGTTTTATCTCGAATAAAGGCATATGGCATAAACAAGAGAGTCATTGTCGAGTCTTCAAGAGGGGAAGGGAAGCACATGAAGTGACAACCGCACGACAGCTCCGCCGCCTCTTCTGCGGTTGACTTGCTGAGCTCCTCCAATAGCTTGGTGCGTTGTGGTTTTCCAAACTCAGACTTCACCTGATGTTCGTTGCGCTTGAATTCGAAAATGAAATTCCGGCCTTTCAAATTGGCGAACAGATCACCGACAGTACGATCATCCGGAGTTTGTTGCAACAGCTGAGGTACGTTGAAAATATCGGACACCAAAGTTACTATCCAACCAAAACGGAGGTGTCTGAATGGCAAAGAACGCAACGAACGGTCGCTATTCGAAAGAATTTCGGCATGAAGCCGTCAACATGATCATTGAAGGCGGCTTGACAGCATATGAAGCATCGCGTCAACTCTCCCTGCCCAAGTCGACCCTGGAAAACTGGGTGAGAGCGTACAAGGCCGGAAAACTTTCCGATATTGGCGGCGAGCGGCGGCCTCTCACTCAGGTTGAGGAGGAGCTTGAGCGCGTCAAACGAGAGCTTGCTCAAGTAAAACAGGAGCGCGATATCTTAAAAAAAGCCGCCGCGTACTTTGCCCGGGAGTCGCTGTCCGGTACGCGGTAATCAGGCGGTTTCGATCGAAGTATCCGGTTCCTCGGCTATGTCGGGTTCTGGAGGTTTCAACCAGTGGCTACTACGCCTGGCTGAAACGACCGGATTCTCTCCGGAATCAAGAGGAAAAACGGCTCGAACTCGAAATCATAGCGGCTCATAAAAGAACGGAAGAAACCTACGGTCCGGAACGTCTGCAGAAAGAGCTTGCCTGCCACGGCGTTCACATTGGAGTTCACCGGATCAAACGGATTCGCAGGAAACTGGGGCTTCGCTGCAAACAGGTCAAAAAGTTCAAGGCAACCACAAACGCAAACCACAAGCTGCCGGTTGCCACAAATCTTTTAGAACAAAACTTTGTCACGGAGGCCCCGAATCAAGTCTGGGTAACGGATATCACTTACATCCCCACAGCCGAGGGCTGGTTATATCTTGCCGGTCACAAGGATCTTTTTACCGGAGAGATTGTGGGCTACGCCATGGGAGAACGCATGACAAAGAATCTGGTCACCCAGTCCCTGTTTCGCGCTGTCGCTGCCAAGAGGCCTGCGGCTGGTTTGATTCATCATTCCGACCGTGGCAGTCAGTACTGCGCCGCGGGCTACCGAAAACTCCTTGACCAGTTCAAAATGCGGGCATCGATGAGCCGCCGTGGGAACTGCTATGACAACGCGCCCATTGAGAGTTTCTGGGGTGTGCTGAAAAACGAACTCGTTCATCATTGCCGTTACGAAACCCGGCAGGAAGCTATACGGCAGATCACGACGTACATCGAAATCTTTTACAATCGGCAGCGACGGCAGAAGAGACTTGGTTATCTCTCCCCTGCCGCCTATGAGAAACAATTTTTCAAAGAGCAGTAGGCTGCTTACATATTTTGGTGTCCGCTATTGACGACCGACCCCAAGCTGCAATACGGTTTGATTCAGTTTAATTCCGCGCTGTCCTGCGAGGTAACCGAGAGTCAGAATGAGATTACCGAGAAGAATGTTTTCGTACGGCTGACGCATGCATGCTCTCCTTTGTGTATAATAGTTGTTATATGGTTTCTTCATAACAACTTTGGCCGCGACATCGCGGCATAAGACCTCGTCTGCAATTCTGTCGCAACACCAGCATTTGCAGAAAGTCATGCTCTGTCCCGCAATGAACACAGGGTATATATGGTTTCTGTATAAGACACCTTCGTTCCTCCTCTACAAATCGTCCGCGGGACTTTTGGCACCCTGGCCGCCCTGGTTAAGGACATGAGTGTAAATCATGGTGGGCACGATCAGCCGGTTGGATTTTCGCCCGTCAATTCAATTCCGCCTTTTCAAACAATTTCTTATGTGATTCTACCACAACACCGCAATCAATCGCAAGCTGATTTTTCACCATTTCCACGTACATGCACGAAGAACGATAAAGTGTGATTGAAAATTGATTCTCCGCGTGAGCGAGAGTTTTAACGACAAACGGGACAGGGGAGATATCTCCCCTGTCCCGTTTTCTCTACCCTGGCGTAGCATTGCCCCGCCCCCTGGCATGTACTTTCGTCCGTCCAGCCCGGAAAAATGGATTATGCTCTAAAGAGTGTGCAAAAAGTGCTTGCGGAGGGGGATTCAAAAAAAGAAGGTCATGGTGTATGTAGGTTGTCTGCAGCGCACAAGCAACCCTAGCCCTTAGGAGGCGATACACCATGACCGGAAAGAAGCATAGCAGTCGTTTCGCTGGAATGAAAGCCCTTTTCGGGAACGAAACGGACGCCCTGAAGACCCTGATGAAGGAAGTGCTGCAAGAAATCCTTGACGGGGAAATGACGGAACTCCTTGGAGCCGAACGACATGAGCGCAACACAGAACGTACGGGTTATCGGTCAGGCTACTATACCCGAAGTCTGGTCACGCGAATCGGCAAGCTGGAACTGCGGATTCCCAGAGACCGCAACGGAGAATTCTCCACGGCACTGTTCGAGCGTTATCAGCGCAGTGAGAAGGCATTGGTGGCGGCTCTGGCGGAAATGTATGTGCAGGGCGTGTCCACGCGCAAAGTGACGGCGATCACCGAGGAATTGTGCGGACATCGTTTTTCCGCGAGCAGCATCAGCGCCATCAACAAAGGTCTCGATGAAGCCCTGTCTCGTTTTGCGAACCGTCCCCTTGACGAAGAGTACCCGTATTTGATTCTGGATGCTCGCTACGAGAAAGTTCGCGAGAACGGAGTTATCCGTTCCCAGGCGGTACAGATCGCCATCGGAATCAACCGGGAGGGGCAGCGGCAGATCTTGGCGGTGGAATTGGCTCCCCGTGAAACGGCAAGCAGTTGGAAAGAGTTTCTTCTCGGGCTCAAGCTACGGGGTTTGCGCGGTGTCGAATTCGTGGTATCCGACGACCACGCAGGACTTCGTTCGGCCATCGGAGAGACCCTGCTCGAAGCATCTTGGCAGCGTTGCTACGTCCATTTTCTGCGGAATGCTCTGGATCATCTGCCCCGTAAGGCCGATGACGATTGTCTCCAGGAACTCCGCTGGATCTACGACCGCCGGGACATTATGGAGGCCCACCGGGATCTGACGTCCTGGATCACCAAATGGCAGAGGAAATATCCGAAGCTTGTTGACTGGGTGGAGGAGAACATAGAGGAGACGCTGACCTTCTACCGGCTTCCCAGAGCACATCACAAGCATCTGAAGTCAACCAACATGCTGGAACGGCTCAACGAAGAGATCAAGAGAAGGACCCGGGTCGTCCGTATCTTCCCAAACACCGATGCATGTCAGCGCCTGATACGGGCACTTTGCGTCGAAACCCACGAGGCGTGGCTGGAGTCCAGTCGCTACCTCAACATGGACCTGTTGATCGAACACAAAAAGGCACTCTTGGAAAAGTGTGGCTAATCGCCGCAGACGGCCGCCAAACACCATGAAAACCTTTTTGCACAACTTGACGCACACAACTGAAAAATGTCTCCGAAGGAGCCGGAAAAGAGCGGAGACACCATCCTTTTCCCGCTTCGGAACGTTATCGTGGCGTATATCCCCAAAACCGCACGGGCGGAGGCACCGCTTCTCTCTTCCTCCCGCTCCGGAACTCCTCTCCGGGAAAAACGCTAGCGCATCGCCAGGGCTGCGCCGCGCTCGAAGGCCAGCAGGTTTACGTCCCTGGCCTTCGGCGGCACGAAGCGCGCCACCAGGTCCTTCCATGCCGCGCCTTCAAGACCGAGAAGGCTCACGAGCGCCCCGAGGAGAACCATGTTCTGCGATCTCGGGCTTCCCAGCTCGTTCGCCACCTTCGCCGCCTCGATGACCCGAAGGTTCTCCACCACGGCGGACAGGCTCTCCACGACGTTTTCCGGATAGGTGGCTTCTCCGGTGAGGACCGGGACGGGATAGATCTCCCTCGGGTCCAGCACG
The DNA here is from genome assembly GCF_000526375.1 of Aminiphilus circumscriptus DSM 16581. Taxonomy (NCBI): domain Bacteria; kingdom Thermotogati; phylum Synergistota; class Synergistia; order Synergistales; family Aminiphilaceae; genus Aminiphilus; species Aminiphilus circumscriptus. The sequence continues at coordinate 232,253 of NZ_JAFY01000002.1, forward strand.
AGAATGCCGCCCTTCCGAAGCCAGGGAAACCACCGGAGCGCCTCCGCCTTTTCGAAGGCAACAAGGAGATCCGCCTCGCCGGGGCCGATGTTGGGAGCGTAGATCTTGCGTCCGTACTTGATCTGGGTGGAGACGCTGCCGCCGCGCTGGGCCATGCCGTGGATCTCGGACATTTTCACGTCGTATCCCAGGTCCACGAGCCCCTGGCTGAGGATCTTCGACGTGAGAATCGTTCCCTGACCGCCCACACCCACGAGAAGAATGTTCCGCTCTTCCCTGCCGCTCATCGCGCGCTCCCTCCCTTCCGGATCGCCCCGAAGGGGCACACCTGCATGCAGAGGCCGCATCCCGTGCAGAGCACGGGATCGTCGATGACGATCCGCCCCTCCTTGGAGGCGATGGCGGGGCAACCGATCTTGAGACATTGCCGGCACTGGCGGCACAATTCCTGATCGACCTCGCACCACTGCCCCTCGAAGGATTTGGCCACGTCCTTGAGAAGCACGCAGGGACGGCGCGACACGATGACGAAGGGTCCCTGGGCGGCGATGGCCTCGTCCATGGCCGCTCCCGTCGCCGCAAGATCCAGGGGATCCACCACGCGGATCCGCTCTTCCGGAAGTCCCGTGGCCTTGACGAGCGCCACCACATCCACGGGAACCACCTCGTTGCCCATGAGGTCCCGGGCCGTCCCCGGCGTTTCCTGGTGCCCCGTCATGGCGGTGATGCGGTTGTCGAGGATGCAACAGCAGACGTTGGCCCCCAGGTGCACCGCGTCCACAAGGCCCGGAATACCCGAGTGAAAGAAGGTGGAATCCCCCAGGATGGCAAAGACTTTTCTCGCGTCGCCGCGTTGGGCGAGGGCTCTCGAAAAGCCGATGGCGGAGGAGAAGGAGGACCCCATGCAGATGGAATAGTCGAACCCCTCCAGGGGCGGATTGACCCCAAGGCCGTAACAACCGATGTCCCCGACGCCCACCACGGATTTTTTCCGTCTGCCCAGGGCCGCATAGAAGCCGCGATGGGGACAGCCCGCGCAGAGCACGGGCGGGCGGGGCGGGGCGACGGGAAGCGCGGGGGCATCTTCTTTTTGCCCGGCCGGAGACGGCTGGGGCAGAAAGGCGGCGCGGAGAATGCCCGCGTCGAGTTCGCCGCAGAGGGGGACCAGTTCCTTGCCGATGCAGTCGAATCCGAGGAGTCGGACCTTCGTCTCCAGGTAGGGTTCTCCCTCCTCGATGACGTAAAGCCGCGACACCGAGCGGGCGAAGGTGCGGATCAGCTTCGACGGCAGGGGGAAGGTGAGCCCCAGCTTGAGATAGCTCGCTCCGTCACCGAAAACCTCCCGGGCATGCTGGTAGGCGATGCCGCTGGTGATGATCCCCACTTCCCGGGAGGCGCCCCATTCGATGCGGTTGAGAGGCGACGTGTTCGCGTATTCCTCCAGGGCGAGGAGTTTTTCCTCCACAAGGCGATGCCGCACCCGGGCCACGGTGGGCAGCAGGGCGAACTTGCCCGTATTGCGCACGTAGGGCTTCATCGCCGGATCCCGGGGAACTCCGGGCACGACGAGGCTCTTGGAATGGCACACCCGGGTGGTCATGCGGAAGAGCACCGGCGTGTCGAAGGCCTCGCTCAGGTCGAAGGCGGCACGGATGTACGTGCGGCACTCTTCGCTGTCCGAGGGTTCCACCATGGCCACCTTGGCCAGGGGCGCGTAGAGGCGATTGTCCTGTTCGTTCTGGGAGCTGTGGCATCCGGGATCGTCGGCGCTCACCACCACGAGCCCTCCGTTCACCCCCGCGTATCCCATGGAGAGCAGCGGGTCCGCCGCCACGTTGAGCCCCACGTGCTTCATGGCCGCCAGCGCCCGGGCGCCGCCGATGCTCGCCCCCAGGGCGATCTCCAGAGCCACCTTTTCGTTGCTTCCCCACTGGCACCACACGTTTTCGTACCGGGCCAGGTTCTCCAGAATCTCCGTGCTCGGCGTCCCCGGATAGGCCGCCGCAACGGCGCATCCCGCTTCAAAGGCGCCTCTCGCCACCGCCTCGTCGCCGCTCAACAGAACAGGCTTCATGATGCCCTCCTCTCCTCCCTTCCGAACAGGCACGCCGCGGCACCGTTTCGCTCCTGCCCCGCGGCTCCATACGCACGTGCAAAGGGATGCACCACCGGCACAAAAAAGCCGGCCCTGCGCAACTGGTCTTACCAGTTAGACAGGACCAGCCTACAAAAAACCGCGAGGCGTGTCAAGACGGCGCTCCACCCGTTCCTTTTCGCGCCGTCACGAGAGCGCTTCCGGCAGCGCCGTCCACCATGGGGAGTTCCTCCGGGGAGAGGTCCGGAAACAGCTCCCGGGCCTCCTCGGGCGAGAAGGAATAGACCTTCGTGACCCGCACGTCCCCGTCGTCGAATCCGGCGCGGCGAATTTTGCGCTCGAACTCCTCCGCGGAAAGCGCCCCGGCGATGCACCCCGTCCAGGCGGCGACACTCCGGTGCACCGCCGGAGGAAGAGCGCGGAGAAGCACCACGTCGGAGATGGCGACGCGCCCGCCTCTCCGGAGCACCCGGAACACTTCGGCCAGCACGCGGTCCTTGTCCGGGGAAAGGTTCACCACGCAGTTGGAAATCACCAGATCGACGCTCTCGTCGGGGAGCGGAATCTCCTCCATATGCCCCTTCAGAAAGGTGACGTTCTCCAGCCCGGCTCTGCGTCGGTTCCGCTCCGCCTCGGAGAGCATCTCCTCCGTCATGTCCAGGCCGTACACCCGCCCCGTCGGTCCCACCTTGACCGCCGCGAGCAGCACATCCAGCCCCGCCCCGCTCCCCAGATCGAGCACGGTCTCCCCGGGCCGCAGCGACGCAATGGCCGTGGGATTGCCGCATCCGAAGGTGGGAATCTCCATGTTCTGCAACAGGTCGGGCAGATCCTCCGGAAAATAGTTTCCTCCGGTGATGGCGTCGCACCCGCCTCCGGAACCGGTGCCGCAGCCGCTCCTTCCGCCGCAGCACGCATGCCCGCTTCTGGCCGAAATGGCCGCCGCATATTTCTTTCGCACGTCCTCCCGGATGTCGCTCATCGTCGCACGTCGCCTCCTCGAATGGTCTTCCCTATTTCAGCGTTCCGGCATTCCGGCGCTCCCGCATGCGCACAGATTGCCGCAATGCCGACGCCCTCCGTTCCTCTGGCCGTTCTTTGTGCGCAGGACGAAACGTTTTTCCCGAGAGGGTAACAGGGAGACGGAGGTGTCCGCCACGCACGAAGGAAGAGCTACCTGCATTCTCGGGAAGCGGCGTTTTCCAGCGACGCCGCCAGCAGCTCCAATCCGGAGAAGACCTTTTGCCGCTCCGCCTCCGCGAGGGTGCGGAGAGCCGAACCGAGCCACTCGTCCATGTTCCGCTCCACGCCACCCACCAGCGCCTCGCCTTGCCGGGAGAGCGAAAGCGTCACATACCGGCGATCCTCCGGCGACGCCTCCCGCACAAGCAATCCATCGTTCACCAGCCCATCCACCAGGCGGCTCACGGTGCTGCGATCCAGCAACAGCCGTTCCGCCAGCTCGGACAGGGATAACCCCGGAGAACCCGCAACTTCCAGCAGTGCATGACACTGGGCGAGGCTCACGCCACAACACCGGGCCTCCTCGCGATCCAGCACGCCCAGAAGACGCAGGAGCTGCCGCAGATCCCTCCGAAGTCGTCGCACATCCTCTCCGCTCATGTCGTCCCCCCTTTTCGCCACATGGACGATACTCCCTGCGCTCCCGCAAGCTGTGCACCACACTCTTTTCGTGTTTCATCTATTGTAAAATGCAACTATTGTTTTTGCAATATGACTCATTCCAAAAACCGAGGACGCTCGTTTGAGCCGAGGGCGTTTTTGCCGCACCGAAAGGAACTGTCGAAAGAGGACACCCAAAGAACATTTACGGAAGAGGCGAGGCAAGAGGAGGAGGGAGGGAAGGGGAACAGAGAGGAAAGCAAAGACGAAACAAAGCCCCGCAAAGAAAAAAGGAATCTCTGAATAAGGCTGCGTCAGCCCCGCAGGGCGCCTCGCAGAGCCTGACGCGACCCGAGTCAAGGAAAAGCGAAAGGTCTTTCTTCAGAGCTTCCAAAAAAAAAGAAGAGCATGAGGCGAAACGGAAAAGGGCCGCAAAGGACGTCACCCTCTGTAAAATGGAGTGAATTTCCGCGTCAAACGCAACAAAGACCGCGAACCAATGGAGAGCACACCCCGAGAAAAAACAGAGAGGGCCATGGCGAGTCTTTCGCGGCGATAGCGTCACTCCAACCGCCCGCTCGCGGCGAGGATCCTTCGGCGTCCGCTTGTTACGGCATTCCTGCCGCGACGACCCAGGGCATCCCGCAACAACCGGTTGCAACAGGTCGCCTTTCAGGTCGTCCGTCCGGTTTTGAGGACGCGGCCTGACCGTTTCTTTTGCAACTGTTTTTTCGTTTGGTCGAGGAGGCGCAGGGACGACACGCTCCCTGCAGCCGTTTGCCCGAAATCACTTCCCGAGGATCCGGGCCGCCACGGCGCGGTATTCCTCCCGGCGGTCCCTGTGCACTCCCGTCCACCAGGGGCGCCGCTGCTCCACGTTCTCCACGACGCGGTTCGCCCGGGGCAGCACGCCCAAAACGCCGTACCGCTCCTGCACGGTCTCGGTGAGTTCCCGGTGGGTGGTGATGCGTCGGTCGTACAGGGTCACCACCACGTCAAAGCGGTTTTCAAGCTCCGGCTTCGTGGCGGCGACGAAGGAGGCCACCGCTTCGATGCCCGAGAGGGCGAAGGAGCTGGGATTCACGGGAACGAGAACCCGGTCTGCGGCGAGAAGTGCCGCCTGAGCCCAGCGCGAGAGGGAGGGAGGCGTGTCCACGAGGATCAGGTCGTGCTCCTTCCGCACAAGGGCGACGGCCTCGCTCAGGGCTTTGAGGCGGAACTCCCGCTCGTAGAGTTTGCCCGTGGAGACGATGAGAGCAAGGCGCCCGTCACCGTCCCACCAGGAGGGCACGACGGCGCGTTCCACGGTTCCGGCGGGAAACTGGAGCACATCCGCCACCGTGGCGGACACCTTTTCCACGGCGCCGAGCGCGGCGGACATGTTTCCCTGGGGATCCATGTCCACGCAGAGCACCCGCTTTCCCGAGCGAGCCGCTTCCTCGGCCAAAATGGCCGCCAGCACGGTTTTTCCCACCCCACCCTTGTTGTTGACGACGACCAGAACGCTCACGTCGCTTCTCCCCTCCTTCTGTCACTCCGACGAGCACCGTTCCCGTCTCGGGGATTTCTGTCGGCATGCCGCTTCACATTCGCTCCATTGTATCGCACAAGAGCCTGGGACACGCTCGCCCGAGCGTCAGAAAAGCTTGCCGCCGATCTTCGCCTCCACCGCGGGAGTGATGAAGGTGGCCTCGCCGCTCTCCGCCTTGGGGTACTGCACTCCCAGGATGAGCACCTCCGACAGGGTCTCCCCCACTCTGCGGGGCTCGAAGTTGAGCACCCCCAGAACAAGTTTCCCCTTCAGCTCCTCCGGCGCATGCTGGGTGAAACGTCCCACGCTGGTGCGCACCCCGAACTTGCCGAAATCGACGGTGAGTTTGTAAGCCCTCTTCGGCGACGAGGGCTCCTCCTCCACGGTCACCACTCGTCCGAGGCGTATTTCCAGAAGGTCGAAGGTGGATTCCTTGTCCACCCGGGGTTTCGTCTGCTCCGGCATGTGGCACGCTCCTTTCCGGTGGTCCCGACAGTTTCGACAGTTCCGACAGTTCCGGCGCTTTTTTCGCCCTGTTCGACCAGTCGCTCTTTTTCCAGCGCTTCAGCTCGGGCATGACCTGCGTCATGAGGGAACGGGGCTGCACCTCGGGCACGATGCCATGCCCGTTCATGATGGTCACGCATTTGTCGATCATCTGCTCCATCGAAATGTCCGGTTCGGTGAAAACCCCACCCGCATAGCACCAACAACAGTAGTCGTCGATGCGGAACCCGACGCGGCGGTACCGAAATCCTCAGGCTTCTCCAGCGGCATGCCACAACGCTGGCAGAACGGCCCGTTGGACATTGCCTCGCTCATGACAGATCCCTCCTTCGGAATGACCGGATGCAACAGGCGCTGCATTTTCTGCATTGTAGCAGAGGAAGGAGTCCCGTCCAGAGCCACGCTCTTCACTCGTAAAGGCATGCCTTCGCGTTTCTCCGAAAAATGGAGGTACGAAACGATGTTTTTTCGCTACAATAAAACCATTCGAAGAAAAGCGTTCATTTTTGAGTTCTGCACCGGTTTGTTCAAGAGAGCTCGTCCGGACTTTTCGTCCCTGGAGCTACCAAAGCGGGCACCAGAGGACGACAACGGTTTCTGCAGCACGGAATGCACACTTCCGGAACAAGAAGAGACACCCGAACCTTCTCCTGGTTTCCAAAGGAACTTGCGCGGAAGACGGGCGGAGGAAGAGCGAGAACAGACGCAAGAGGACGGAAAAAGACCGGAACCGCGGAACGCGAGTTGGAAAGGAGCGCGAACAGAGAATGGAGAACGGAAACGGATCGAGAGGAATCGCCGCGAAAGTCGTTCCCGACATGACGGAGGTGCTGCGGGCATGGCGCAGCCTTCAAGGAAAGGTGCACACCACTCCCTTTGAGCACTCTCCTTTTCTGAGCGATCGCTCCGGGGCAGAGGTCTTCGTCAAATGGGAAAATCTCCAGCGCTGCCGCTCTTTCAAGATACGGGGCGCGCTGAACCGGATGATGAACCTCACGGCTTCGGAGCGCGCCGCGGGAGTCGTCACCGCGTCGAGCGGCAACCATGCCCAGGGCGTGGCCACGGCGGCCCGGATGCTTGGGGTGCAGGCCCTGATCTACGTACCCGAGACCTGCCCGGAGGTGAAACAGGAGGCCATCCGCCGCATCGGCGGCGACTTCGTGACGCTCCGGCGTTTCGGCCGCCTTTACGACGACACCGAGGCGGAGGCGCTGCGGGTCTGTCGGGAGGAAGAGCGGATCTTCGTCTCCGCCTACGAGGACCGCTACGTGGTGGCCGGGCAGGGAACGGTGGGCGTGGAGATGTTCCTCGCCGAACCGGACCTGGAGGACATCGTCTGTCCTCTCAGCGGCGGCGGGCTTCTCGGCGGCATCACCGTCGCGGCGGGAGCGCTCGCACCGAAAGCCCGCCTCTGGGGTGCCCATGCAGCGGCCAATCCCTCGTGGGCCGAGGCGTTCCGTGCGGGCAAGGTGGTTCCCGTGGAGGAGCTGGACTCTCTGGCGGACGCCCTCGGCGGCGCGGCGTCGAAGCATCTCTTTCCCTTTCTGCGGGAACGCCTGGCAGGTCTCGATGCTGTTTCGGAGCGGGAGATCGGGGAGGCCATCGCCTTTGTCCACCGAACGCACCACCAGGTGATCGAGGGCGGCGCCGCCACGTCGGTGGCGGCACTCCTCTCGGGGCGCCTTCCTCTCGAAGGACGCAAGGTGGGAGTGGTCGTCTCCGGTGGCAACATCGACGAAGGACGTCTGCTCCGTCTTCTCTGCCCGGGCGCGTAGACTCCCTCGCCCGGAACACACAACACAAAAACTGAAAAAATCGCTTGACGCTCCCGGAGAGAACCCACCGAAACAAGAGGGTGTTTTCTCCATGCACCATTCGGAAACTGGAGAAAGCCTGTTTCGGATTCGGCTTTCAGGCAGAAGACACGCATCGCACCAAAAGGGCCAAAACGCGGAACGGCTCGGGGAAATGCCGCCGCGCCCGCGGCGGAAAATGGTTTCTTTCAAGGGAGGAATGCCCCATGTACATCGCCGAGTTCGGTGTGGAAGAGTGGATGAACACTTACGAGACCAGGGCGCGCCACAATGTGGCGGAAACCTGCGTGGAATCGCTCACGGTGAAGGAACTGCTGACGCTGGTGGGAAATCGGGAGGAGCACCTTGCCGCGCTGGAGCGGACCCATCTCACCTACGGGGATATTCCGGGATCGGAGCGGCTTCGGGGAGCCATCTCCTCCCTCTATCGGAGCAGGACCGCCGAGGACGTGCTCGTCACCGGCGGCGGCATCGCCGCGAACTTCCTCGCCCTCTGGAGCCTCACGGAGCCGGGGGACCACGTGGTGGCCCTGCTCCCCACCTATCAGCAGCTCTACTCGCTTCCCGAGTCCTTCGGCGCACAGGTTACCCGCCTCTTTGCCCGGGCGGAGAACTCCTTTCTGCCCGACCTCGACGCCCTGCGGAAGGCCGTCTCGGACAAAACGAAACTGATCGTGCTGAACTACCCCAACAACCCCACGGGCGCGAAGCTCGACGAAGCCCTGATGAAGGAGATCGTTGCCATCGCGGACCGTTGCGGCGCATGGATTCTCTGCGATGAAATCTACCGGGGACTCGAACACGACGCCCCCTACGGCACCCCTTCCTTCGTCGATCTCTACGACCGGGCCATCAGCACGGGAAGCGTCTCCAAGGTCTATTCTCTCGCGGGGCTCCGCACGGGGTGGCTCACGGGTCCCAGGGACTTTCTCCGAACCTGTTTCCAGCACAGGGATTACACCACCATTTCCTGCGGCCGTCTCGACGACTACCTCGCGACGCTGGCGCTGGAGCACCGTGCGGTCATCCTGGAGCGCAACCTTCCCCTGGTGCGCACCAACGCGGCACTCCTCGCCGACTGGGTCGCCGCGGAACCCCGCGTCTCCTGCCTGCCGCCGAAGGCGGGAACCACCGCCCTGCTCCGGCTGGACATCCCCGTGTCCTCCGAGGAATTCTGCCGTCGTCTCCTGGAGGAGGCGGGGGCGCTCCTCGTTCCCGGAGAGTGCTTCGAGATCCCGTACACCGCGCGCATCGGCTTCGCCCCGAAGACGGAGACGCTCCGGGACGGCGTGGGCGCCCTCTCGGGCTTCCTGAAGCGGCTCTGAGCGGCATTGGACGCTCAGACGATCCGGTCGAAGGGGCGCAGGCGCCACACGGCGGACGGATACCGTGCGGAGCGCGGCAGACAACCCCGGCGTCTCTCGGCCGAAGCCGGAACAACAGCCGGGCTTCCTCCGTAAAAAGCGACGTACCTACAGACGACAAGGGGATGCCCGAAAGCACCCCCTTGTCCGGCACAGGGAAGGATGGTTTCAACGTCGTCCTGCGTACCCTTCCTTATCGATACAGCGGCATCCGATGCGTCAGCGACAGCTTCGACCCGCTTCCCCGCTTTTCTCGAGCCGGAGCCGGATTTCACGGAGGAACTCCTCGGATCCGACGATTTTCTTGGAGGGATGCGTGCTCAGAATCCCCAGATCCCTGGTCATCACACCTTCCTCTATGGTCCGGAGGGAACTCCTCTCCAGGCGATCCGCGAACGCCGCGAGATCGGCCAGTCCATCCAGTTCACCCCGCTTGCGAAGGGCTCCCGTCCAGGCAAACAGCGTCGCCATGGGATTGGTTGAGGTGGGATTGCCCTTCAGGTGCTCGTAGTAGTGGCGCGTCACGGTTCCGTGCGCCGCTTCGTATTCGTATTTCCCGTCGGGGGAGACGAGCACCGAGCTCATCATGGCAAGACTCCCGAAAGCGGAGGCAACCATGTCGGACATGACATCGCCGTCGTAGTTCTTGCATGCCCAGATGAACCCGCCCTCGGAGCGGACGGCCCGCGCGACAGCGTCATCGATGAGCGTGTAGAAATATTCGATCCGGCTCGCCTCGAACTTTTCCCTGTACTCACTCTCGAAAATCTCCGCGAAGATGTCCTTGAAACGGTGATCGTATTTCTTGGAGATCGTGTCCTTCGTGGAAAACCAGAGATCCTGCCTCATGTCCAGGGCAAAACGGAAGCAGGCCCTGGCGAAATTGGCGATGGATTCGTCCAGGTTGTGCATGCCGAGAAGCACGCCCGAGCCTTCGAAATCATGGACGACGAGCCGTGTCTCTCCACCTTTCCCGTCGGTGAAGACCAGCTCGGCCCGCCCCTTGCCGGGGATATACATCTCCACGTCCCTGTAGATGTCGCCGTAGGCGTGCCGGGCGAGAGTGATCGGCTTCTTCCAGGTTCTCACGAAGGGTTCGATGCAGTCGACCAGGATGGGAACGCGGAAGACCGTGCCGTCCAGGATCGCACGGATCGTGCCGTTGGGGCTCTTCCACATCTCCTTCAACTTGTATTCCTCGACGCGCTGCGCGTTGGGCGTAACGGTGGCACACTTCACCGCAACCCCGAGTCTCCGCGTGGCATGCGCGGCGGCAACAGTCACCTCGTCGTTCGTCTCGTTCCGATGTTCCAGCCCGAGGTCATAGTATTCAGTCCTGAGGTCCACGTATGGTTCGATCAGCGTCTGTTTAAGCATTTTCCAGATGATCCGGGTCATTTCGTCCCCGTCCATCTCCACCAGCGGTGTCGTCATTCGGATCTTCGTCGTCATTTGAATCGCTCCCGTTCCCTCAGACAGATTCTTGCGTGGTTCAGCGCACCACCCGCCTGCAGCAGCTCTTTTTCCAGCGGCAAGAGCGGGAGACGAATCCTGTACATCTCGTTCCGCGTTTCGTTCCGGACCAAAAGAACCCCCGCCTCCACGGCGGCGTACAATCCCTCCGCGGAGAGGAAATCTCCCTGTTTGATCCGGTCGTAGTCACCCTCTTCGTCGAAGACCAGAGGGGCGATGCCCATGTTGATCAGGTTCTTGCGGTGGATTCTCGCGTAGGACTTAGCGAGAACCGCCTTGACCCCCAGATGCCGGGGCGCGAGAGCCGCGTGCTCCCGGCTCGATCCCTGACCGTAGTTACATCCCCCCACGATGAGCCCGCCCCCGGCAGCCACGGCCCGGTCGTAAAAGGTCTCGTCCACCGTGGCGAAGCAGAACCTGGAAATGGCGGGAACATTGGAGCGGTAGGGCATGACCTTCGCTCCGGCGGGCATGATGTGATCCGTGGTGATGTTGTCTCCCACCTTCAGGAGAACCTCTCCCCTCACGGTCTCCGCAAGGGGAGGGAAGGGAGGCAGCGACCTGATGTTCGGGCCGCGGCGGATCTCGATCCCCGATCCGTCCACTGGCGGCACCAGAATCATCCGGTCGTCGATGTGGAACCGGGACGGAACCGGGACGGAGATGGGGTTCCCGAGCGTCCTCGGATCGGTGAGCCTGCCCGTGAGCGCCGAGGCGGCGGCGGTCTCCACGCTCGCGAGAAACACCTTCGCGTCCTTCGTTCCGCTCCGGCCCTCGAAATTACGGTTGCTCGTGCGGAGCGACGTACCCCCCGAGCAGGGGGACTGGCCGATGCCGATGCACGGACCGCAGGCACTCTCCAGAATGCGCGCCCCCGCCGCGATGAGATCCGCCAGTGCGCCGCTCTGGGCGATCATGTGCAGAACCTGACGACTTCCGGGGGCCACCACGAGGCTGGTGTTCTCCGCCACGAGCTTTCCCTTCAGGATCGCCGCGGCACGGGACAGGTCCACGTAAGACGAGTTGGTGCAGCTGCCAATGAAAACCTGGTTCAGAGACAGTCCCGCCGCTTCGCGCACGGGAACAACGTTGTCGGGAAAATGAGGGAGCGCCACGAGAGGTTCGAGCGTCGAAAGATCGATTTCCAGGACCTCGTCGTACATCGCATCATCGTCCGCCTGGAGGGGAACGAAGGCATCGCCGCGCCCCTGGGCCTCCAAAAATTCCCTCGTGCGCCCGTCGCTGGGAAAGACGGAGCTGGTCGCCCCAAGTTCCGCCCCCATGTTCGTGATGGTCCCCCGTTCCGGAACGGAAAGACACGCCACGCCGGGACCGCCGTATTCGATGATTTTCCCCACGCCGCCGCTGCAGGTGAGACGACGCAGGACTTCGAGAATCACATCCTTCGCCGCCACCCAGGGAGGGAGCGATCCCTTCAGTTCAACCCTGGTGACCCGCGGCATGGAGAACGTGAAGGGACGCCCCGCCATGGCAAGGGCGAGATCCACACCACCCACAGCGATGGCGAGCATGCCCATGCCTCCCGCAGTGGGTGTGTGGCTGTCCGTTCCCAGAAGAAACTTCCCCGGGGCGGCGAAGCGCTCCAAATGCACCTGGTGGCAGATACCGTTCCCCGCCCGGGAGAAGTGCACGCCAAACCTGGCCGCCACATCCTGCAGGTAGAGATGGTCGTCCGCGTTCTCGAATCCCACCTGCAGCGTCTGGTGATCCGCATAGCTCACGGCAAGGCCCACCTGAACCCTGGGTATTCCGATGGCCTCGAACTGAATGAAAGCCATGGTACCGGCGGAATCGGGGTTGAGTGTCTGGTCCACCTTCAGGGAAAGTTCCTCTCCCGGCGCCAAGGAACCTTCGACAAAATGAGACCGAACGAGTTTTTCAACAATGCTGTAGCCCATCGGCAGCAACTCCCCTCATGCGACCGTTTTTTCCGGGATGCAGAGATCTCCCGCAAGGATGCGCCTCGCGGTTCTGTCCATACCCACAAAGGCTACGTTTTTTCCGTCCGCGGTCAGTCCCACTCGGATTTCGGCGATGCCCCCGGGATGCCCCAGACGGAAGAGTCTTTCCTCCGCGCCGCAGTTTCCGCGGGCTGTCCGGAAGGGGACCGTTCCCTCAAGGAGACACGCGGCGGCAAGACAATAGAGGGCGCTGGCGGCAAAGGTCCGGTGAACGCGCCCCAGTGACAGCATTCTCGCCAGGACATCGATATCCTCTGCGCGGATGCGCTCGCCCGATTCGGCCACATAGTCCCGAGGGGGTGCCACCAACGCAATCTTCGGCACGGCAGGGGTCGTTTTCCGGGCTTCCTCGGGAGATTTCGCCCACCCGAGCGACACCGCCGCCTGATCCCTGATGCTGTTGAGCGTCTCCAGAAGTTCCTCCCTCGAAGAGAGGAGCGCGTTTGCTTCGGTCCCGTCGAGACCGAACGCATCGGCCTCGACGAAGACGATGGGGTTGACGATGTCCGCCAGGGTGATCTCAAAGACGTCTTCCCCGACCCGAAGGTGTGTGCGCGTTCCCAAGGGAAAGGAAGAGCCCGTCTTTCCTCCTCCGGGGTTCAGGATACTGATGCGGATCCTTGCGCCGGGACGGACGAGTCCGGACATCAGGAACGAGCCGTCCGCCCTTGCTTTTCCGTTCTCCAGGGGCACATGGATGCGGAGCGTCCTGTCGATGTTCGTGTCGTACACGACGACCTCCACGCTCTCCTGTCCTGGCGAGACGGGAACGAGTCCTTCGTCCACGGCAAAGGCTCCTGCGGCGCTCATGAGATTGCCACAGGTCCCTGCCGTGTCGGCAACGGGCACTCCGATACCCACCTGGACGAAGGTGTAGTTCGCGTGCACGCCCTCCTTCGCGGAGGGAGCCATGACGACACACTTGCTGGTATGTGAGGTCCCCGCGCCGAGACCGTCCACCTGGGAGGGATTCCAGCAATCCACCGCGTGAAGAAAGATCCGTCGCCGCTCCTCCGGATCCGTCGGAAGATCCTTCCCGTGAAAGAAGACGCCCCGGCTCGTGCCGCCCCGGTACACGACACAGGGAACGGTCATCTGAGGCATGGTTCTCCGCCTCCTTTTCCGTCCTCCGGAACATAGACGTGACCGTCCATCAGCCTTCGAGCGCTCCGCTCCACGCCGATCTTCGCGATGCGTCCGTTTTCCTCGGTGATATGAAGATTCATGGCACCGTAGGGCTGCCCAAGGCGCAGAACCTTTTGGGATCCCTCGGGAAAAGTTCCCAAAAGCTCGTTCACCACCGTCCCCGGGATCACCGCCGCCGCTGCGGTGCAGACGGCTCCGGAAACCATATAGGCCCTGTGCATCTTCTGCATCGAGGCGGCGCGGCCCAGAAAATCGACCTCGTCGGCCTCCACGATCTTTCCCTCCGCCGTCCGGTAGGCGGCGGAGCGGGCGAAGAAACCGATCTTCGGCACGTCCGGCGCGGTCAGCATGGACGTCATCCCCGTGTGCTCGGCGATTCGCCCGCAAAGGACCTTCCGCACTGTTTCGAGGGTCTCCAGAATCTCCGGCCTCGCCTCGATCTCCCCGGGCAGCTCGTCACCCCGCAGGCCGAGATTTTCCGCGAGGAGAAACACCATGGGCAGTCCCGCATCGACTACGGACACATCGAAGACCCGCCCGTCGGGGAGAATCACCCTCTCGCGAACCTGTCCAGTGGGCAGCATCGATCCTGTGATCCCCCCCACGGGGTCGCAGAACTCCACCACGATGCGCGACCCCGGAAAGGGAACTCCGGGAATGCGAAAATCCCCCTCGCAGACGGGACGCCCCTCCGTCACCGGAACGGTCACGTGGATGCACTGCCGCACGTTCAGCGAGTAGAGGCGCACGGTCGTCGCCGGAGCACGGCTTCTCACCAGCCCCTCTTCGAGGGCGAACAGCCCCGCCGCGGAGGCCAGGTTGCCGCAGGTTCCGTTCCAGGCGACCTCGGGCCGATCCAGCAGGACTTGCCCCAGATCGTAGTCGAGATCCGCGTCCTCCCTCTCCGAGCGGGAGAGAACCGCCACCTTGCTCGTCAGCGAGTTCGCACCGCCGAGCCCGTCTATCTGCCTCAGGTCGGGACTGCCCATGAGACGCAGGAGAACGCGGTCCCGTTCATCTCCCGCTGGAGGAAGGTCCTCCGCGCGAAAGACAACGCCCTTGCTCGTTCCGCCCCGAAACAGGGCGCAGGGAATCTTTCTCATGGCTGCTCCTCACTCCTCGTGAATGACCGGGATGATGTCCGACGCGTAGGGAATCACGAGAAACATCGCATCCTCTCCGTAATGCGCCAGGGCATCTTGGATTCCTTCCTCTAGCGACGCATAGGAGAGCATGAACATGCGCTCCGCCTCGTCCTTCGGCACCTTGCTGCACGCCAGCCCGAGACGGTGCTTGAGAAGAGCCCTGGCGTACATGTAGGCCTTCGCGGTGGACTCCGCAGTGAACCCCTCCCGGGTGTACTTCTCCACGAGCTCCTCCGGGTGGTTCGCCTCCTGGAGAAGTTTGCCGAACTTGCCCGCCCCGTCCGGCGCCTCCGCACAGAGAATGATCTGTCCTCCGGGACGGCAGGCGAGCTCGGCGCAGGAACAGGCTTTCTGCGACTGGTGCAGGTCGAAGTCCCTCGGATACCCTCCAGGGCTCACGATGACCACGTCAGCCCTGGAGGGAAGGTCCACCTCCCAGATGGAACGGCAGATCTCCACGCCCACTTTGTGGGCCTCGGCGAGATCCCCCGCCACGGTGGCGACCATCTCCCTCTCCACGTTGTCCACCGTGTTGACGATGAAATCGATACCCACCATCCGTGCTGCGTCGAGAGCATGTTCGTGGAAGGGATTCCCCGAGATCCACCCCATGGAGGGATCCTTCGGCCGAATGGGAAACGAATGGTGTGTCCGCAGACACGCGAGCCCGGAAATGCCGGGAACGACGCTCTTCCGTCCGCCGGAGAACCCCGCGGAATGATGCGGCGTAATGAGCCCTGTGGTGATCTTCACCTCTGCGGCAGCAAATTCCCTGTTGATCTGCACGGTCACACCGCCGGGTGTCTTACCGAGCGTGACGAGCGTCTCCTCGTCCCCGGCGCGATGGTGCACGATGCGGAAACGTTCCACCACTGCGTCGCCGAACATGGAACGCAGTTCTTCGTCGGTATTCACCCGGTGAATGCCGTAGGCCACGACGAGGAAGATATTCCCGTCCTCCAGGCCCACCTCGTTCAGCTCCCGGGCGATTTCCTCCACCAGGAGACCTCCGGGATAGGGGCGGGTGATATCGTTGACGACGATTCCGGCAGTTCTTTTTCCCCGGGCGATTTCCCGAAGCGTCCCGGAGCCTATGGGATTCCGCAGGGCACGCCGCACTTCCTCCCGTTCGTCCGGCACGCCGGGAACACTTTTCGGTTTTGCGACGGCAACGAGGTTGGGAACGAGAGCCTTCACATGCCCCTTTCCCACAGGAACGACGACTTCGGTGCACTCTCTTCTCACGGACGACACCTCCTGTTCCGGCGATCCTTCGTAGCCGTTAGATGGTCGGAACGCTTTTCAGCGCCTCCAGTTTTCTCAGATCCTGAAGCAGCGCTTCCGCCCTGATGTCGCCGAGGACGGGACCGACGAGACCGCGGAATTTCGCGTCGATCTGCGAGGGCGTCATGGGGTTCGCAACGCTCCCCGAGGCGTCCAGCACGACTTTCTCGAAGCGGGTTCCGTCGTCGAGATTCACTTCGAGAGAACAACCCCACTTCTCGGGATACCGCGAGGTAAACTCCGGACTCTCCGCATAATCCACCCTTTCGGAAAGTGCCCGGACCTTCGGGTCTCGAATGCGATCCATGGAAAACTGTTTCTGCCCCGCCGAGCCGTCCAGGTAAGCAACGGCCACGCCGAAACGCATGCAGAACTTGGCCTCGCTCACGTTCTTCGGATATAAAATGGTGCCGCACTGCTTGACACCCACTTCGTAGGATTTGATCCGGATTCTCTCGATCCGGTCGGCCATCTCCGGACACTCCGCCCGGACCTGCAGGATCGCGTCGAGGGCGGGATGCATGCTGCGACAGCAGGAATAGGGTTTCCTGTCCACCTTCAGGATCTCGAAGAGTTCCCCGAGATTCCGGGACACTTCATCGAGGGAATAGGAGCCGGAAGTGGCGGGAAACAATCCTCCGTCCTCCGCGTCGAGGATGTGTTCCGGGCCGGTCATGCCCGCCTTTGCGAGAAAGGCCGCCACGACGCCGTTCTCCGCCGCACGTCCCGTGTGCATCTTCTTCGACGTGGAGCCGTCGGCGAGAAAGGCCCAGAGTCCCGAAGACTGTGTTCCCGCCATGCCGAAGGCATAAAGAGTCCTCTCCACGTCCAGCCCGAGCAGTTTCGCCGCCGCCGCCGCGGCACCGAACGTCCCCGCCGTGCCAGACACGTGCCATCCCCGAAGGCGATGGTCCGCTACCCCAAATCCCTTTCCTATCCGTGCCATGGTCTCGTATCCGGCAACCACAGCTTCGAGCACCCGCGCTCCCGATGCTCCGGTCACCTCGGCGACGGACCAAACCGCGGGAAGCACCACGGCACCAATGTGGGTTTTCGATTTCGTGTGTACGTCGTCCAGCTCCAGAGCGTGTCCCATGAGCCCGTTGAGAAACGCCGCCTGAAAGAGCGACGTGACCTTTCCGCTTCCCCAAACGGAGGCGTTCGCGTCGGCGCGTCCCGAAAGAGTCAAAAACGTTTCGAGAACGGACGGGACTTCCTCATAAGTCACTCCGCCCACGGCGGCGCCGATGGAATCGATGGCACAGACTTTCGCGGCATCGACGACTTCGACGGGGAGATCCTCGATGCGAAGAGCACTGACATACGTTGCAAGTTCGGCCAACTGATGCATGGACACGGTTCTTCCCTCCTCGCTTTTTGTGCGGTTCTTATGCAGCGGCCTGTCGGTTGCCGCGCAGAATTCTTCTGATGACCGGCAGGGCCAGGAACACCGCACAGGCCAAGAGAAGCCCCGCCGTGATGGGACGCGAGAGCATGGCCCAGTAGTCTCCTCCGGCGATCATGACACCCCGGCGCAGATTGTTCTCGCAGATGTCGCCCAGGACGAGCCCGAGGGTGAGAGCCGCCGGCGAATAGTGGAATTCCGCCATCAGGTATCCTCCGAGTCCCGCGACGACCATGGTCAGCACGTCCGTGAGATTGTTCTGGGTGGCGAAACTGCCCACGGAGGCGAAGAGGATGATCAGGGGGCCGAGAAAGTGGTAGGGGATATCCATGAGCTTGGCGAAGGCAAGGGCGACGCCGAATGCGACGAAGATCATGAGGATGTTCGTGACGACCATGGAGACGAACACGCCGGAAAGGTAAACGGGTTGCGTCTTCAGAAGCATGGGCCCCACCTGCACGCCCTGGAGCATCAGGGCGGCCACCATCACCGCCGCCGCGTTGCCTCCAGGAATTCCGAGGGACAGGAGGGGCACCATGGACCCCCCCGTTGCGGCGTTGTTAGAGGTCTCGCTGGCGGAAAGGCCGTGAAGCGATCCCTTGCCGAATTCCTCCGGATGTTTGGTAAACTTCATCTCCATGCTGTAGCCGAGGAAAGAGGAAATCGTGGCCCCCGCTCCCGGAAGGATACCGACAATGGTTCCCAGGATGGAGCAGCGAAGCATGGTCATCTTGAGATCCCACCATTCCCGGAGAGACAGCCATTTTCTCGATCTCTTGAAATCGATGATTTTGTCGGACTTGATTCGCGTCGGGCGGATTACCTGCTTGAGCACTTCCGACACGGCGAACATACCGATCATGACGGGAATCATGGGAATACCGCCAAGCAGGTAGGAGAATCCGAAGGTCAGACGAGGGACGCCTTCCACGGGATCCATGGCCATGGTAGCGATGAAGAGTCCCAGCAGCCCGGAGATGAGCGTCTTGACCATGCGATCCTCGTCCATGCTGGTGAGAACACTCAGGCCGAGGCACGCCACGGCGAAGAGCTCGGAGGGGCCGAAACGGAGCCCCAGCTCGGAAAGCTGGCGGGATACCAAAAGCATTGCCAGCGCCGACACAATGCCCCCCACTGCGGAGGAGACCAGTACAACGAGCATGGCCCGCCCGCTTTCACCCCTGACCGCCAGGGGGTAGCCGTCAAAGGTTGTCACTGCGCTGGCGGGTGTGCCAGGAATCTTGAAGAGAATGGCCGGAATGCCACCCCCCGTGATGGCCGCGCAGTAGACTGCGGAGAGGAAGGCGATGGAACCCACCGGATCGAGCTTGAACGTGAAGGGAACCATGAGGGCGACGGCCATGCTGGCGCTGACCCCGGGAAGGGCCCCGAAGATCACGCCGAGGAGGTTGCCGATGAGGATGAAGAACAGTGTCAACGGCGTGAAGACGACATCGATGCCGAGACGGAGAAGATCGAACGTATCCATATCTCTTGCCCCTTTCGTGCTCTAGAACAGGCCTTCCAGAAAGATGCTGAACTCCCGGAACACGCCCGTGCCCCGGGGCAGCAGCACCTGAAGGAGGATCTGGAAGATGACGTAGATGGCGACGGAGCTGCAGAGGGCACCCAGAACGAGGTGGGAGATCTTTCTCAGTCCGATCAGTGCGGAAAAGGCCATGACGAAAAGAAAGGTGCTCGGAAGAAAGCCGAGATACTCCAGAATGATCGAGTAGGCCACGAGAATCACGAATGCGACGATGAACCTGGGAGGAAACAGTTCTCTCCATCTCTTTGCTTCGGCGCCGGCGCTCTTCTTCGATTCCCGCAACAACTTGACGATATTGATCGACAACGCGATCACGAGACCGATCAGAATCAGGCGAGGCCAGTCCGCGGCACTCATGATGCCCGGCATGGACGACGGAGGTGTCGTCGCCCCGACGAACCAGTAACAGAAGATGGAGAACGCCAGGATTGCAACGTTCAGGATCAGCTCCACACTCACAAGACCGCCCCCTCCGAAAAACTCTCCCTGCCTCCATGCGGCAGGGAGAGTCCGTTTCATTTCCAGAAAAATCCTCGAATTCTCCCAGGCCCGGTAATTGCTTCCGAAGACCGGTCGTTTCAGTGTCTCACCTACAGTCCCAACTCCTTGAAGGCGTTGCTGAAGAAAGCGATGTCCTCTTCCCATTTCTTCTGGAGCTCCGCAGACCCCATCCAGCCGGGGCGCTGGTCGAGCATCCGGTCCTTCATCCATTTCTGGAAGCTTTCGCTCTCGTAGGCCTTCTTAACAGCCTCCTCGAGTTTCGCGACGATCTCAGGGGGCGTTCCCTTTATCGTGGCAAGACCGCGCCAGGGGCCGATCGTGATATTGATACCTTTCTCGTAGGACGTGGGCGTGTCGGGGAATGCCGCGAGCCTCTGGTCCGTGGCGACGAGCAGAGCGTTCATCTCGCCGGCCTTCACGAGCTCGATGCTGTTCGCCGGATCATCGTTGGCGAGATCCACATGACCTCCCAGCAGGGCGGATTTCGCCTCGGCGCCGCCGCCGAAGGGAACGAAATTCAGCTCGATCCCCGCAGCCTTGGCGATCATCTTCATGGACACCGCATCGATACCCTTGGGGCTCAATCCCGCTACCGTGACCTTGCCGGGGTTCGCCTTCGCGAATTCCACCATTTCATCCCACGTCTTGAACCGCCCCTTGGCACCTGCCGTGACGAGCACCGAATCCTGAACGAGACGTGCTACGGGAACAAAATTCTTTGTCAGGGAAATCGAAGAAAGATTCTGGATTTCCGCAAGAATGTGGGTCGGCGTGTGACAGAACAGGGTGTACCCATCCGCAGGCTGCTTGGCCGCAAATTCCATTCCCTTGAGACCGCCGCTCCCCTCGGCGTTGATGACCACCACGGGAACACCCAGGACTTTCTCTAGCTCCGGAGCGAGGGCTCTCATGGTCGTGTCCGTCCCACTACCCGGACCAAAGGGCACGACAATATCGATCCCTCTCGCTGGAAATTCCTTCGCTTCTCCCACCAAAGGAAGAAACACCAACATGAACAATGCCAACAGAACCGCAACTCCCCCGAACAACCGCTTCATAAATGCACTCCTCCTTCGCCTTGGCGTTTGTGTCGAGCCAATCTCGACACATACACGCTTTCCGAAAAAAAACAGCATTCGCTTCGCCACCACCCTTACCCCTTGTGCCAAAATCGAACATCATGTATCTTAGATCTAAGATACCGGACATTATAGACAACTCCTTCTCTCGTGTAAAGAGGCAGCGGATAGGGATACATTTCACTATTGATTCGTCCTTCTTCTTTTGTTATTCTGAAAATCTATTCTCCAAAAGCACAACAGGGGCCACCGCCTGCCCGCGACACATGCCAACTTGACATTGGAGACAAATTTCCTGAAAAATCATTTCTTGTTTTATAAAAACCTAAACGCAACTATCTGTATTAACTAAAATTATTAATATTAAAAATTTCCGCTGATTGTACTTTGCACCAACCAACTTTCACGGGAACAGCGCATCATAACGACCTGTCAACAACTTCTTTCTACAATGAACAAGAAATACCAGCGCTTAACCGAACTGCCTGTTATGCATAAAAGAGCGGGAGTGAAGCCGATGGAGGCCTTTCTGAAGAACACCGTTCCGGTCATGGAATTCAAACCTTTTCGGGAAACTATTTACGAGTACCTGCGTCAACAGATCTTGAGTGGGAACCTTCGGGCGGGAATTCTCTTCTCCGACGGAGAAATCGCGGAACTGTTCAAGACAAGCCGAACACCGGTCCGGGAGGCGGTTCAGAAACTCGAGGCGGAGGGACTCGTGGAGCGCCTTCCCATGAAGGGGAACATCGTCAAGGGACTTTCACCCGTGGAAATCGCCCACATCTATTCGATCCGCAAAGCGCTCGAATTACTGGCAATCCGTTACGCAACGCTCCGCATAACTCCCGAGGAGCTTGACACAATGAAAACAATCCTCGATGGCGTGGATACACTCCTCGCGCTCGAGGATACGGACAATCTGGCGGAAAAACTTCTGCAACCCGCCGGAGAGTTCAACAACGTTCTCTTCAACGCCTGTCGCGTACCAAAGCTAATTCAGATGATCTGGCAGCACAGGGAACTGCTCGATCGATATCGGACCATGCGAATCGTCATCTCGAAGCAGCTTGGAGAGCGTTTTGTCACCCGACGCAGGGTGTACAGAGCCTTTCTGGAAAAGGACATGGAAAAGGCCGTGGCAGCATGGGAAGAACACCTTGAGACATCCTTCCATATTTGGCTTGAGTCCTCCGGTCTTGACGCGGAAAAAGCACGAGGGGAATATCTCTAGCTCCGCGACGTCAGGACAGACGAAGGGCCTCCCCGTACGGGGAGGCCCTTCGTCTGTCCTGACGTCTTCGAGACGACAAGCATTCTTCCTTTCGTCATTTCAACGGAGCGATCACGAAGGAGTCGAACACCTCGCCCACCTTGACTGCTCCGTCTCCATCCTCGCTGGCCCGAACAGCCTCCGCGGACATGCCTTCGGAAGTGACGGAAACCACCAGAACGGAACGATGCTGATTCTGCTCCACGATGGGGGCGTTTCCGCTGAAATGGAGGGGATCGTCCTCGCCTCTGTAGTTGTTGCCGATCGTGGCGGCCTCGATGTAGTTGACGCCGTTGATGAGGTAGCGCTCGTAGACGTGGGAATGACCGAAGTTCACGGCGTTGACGCCGTATTTTTCGTACAGGGGACGCAGTACGTTCCAACAGTGGTCACCAAGGGGATACATGGCCACGTCGGGGCTTACGGGGTAGATCACCGGGCGGGACATGGGCACCCATACTTCCGCACCCCGGTTCAGCATGTGCCAGTGCTGCACGACCCAGGTGAAACGACTCGTCTTGTTCTTCAAGTCCTCCTCCAGCCACCGGACCTGCGGGCTTTCAGGTGAGATATCGTCGAAGAGGATCCAGCCGGGCGCTTCAAAACCGCTCCAGGGGTGCCAGCGGAAGAGGGACAGAGAGACGATGTGGAGATCGCCGTAGTCCGCGGAGTACCAGTGCGTTCCGCCCTGTCCGTGCTCCTGGTCCGGATAGAGCGGGCGAAAAAGCTGCATGTAGATGGAGAGCGTCTTCTTCGACGAATCCTGGGCAAGCTGCTTGTCGGTCCAGATGCGCTGGTCGTCCGCCTCGTGGTTGCCCGGACAAGGGAAGATAGGTATGTACTGGAGCAGCTTCGCTCCGTTCGCCGTCTGCTGCATGGCGGTGAACCACTCTCTCCCTTTTTCCTCGGGAGCGATGAAACTCCCCTCCACGGGAAACCACTCTGCGGCCTTCCAGGGAGTGTTCTGGAAATCTCCGGCATAGAGGATGAAATCCGCGTTCTGCCTGCCCGCCATGCTCACCGTCTCGAGAATCTGTTTCTTCTGCTGCAGGTCGGAAAGCAGGATGAACCTGAAGGGGCTCCCTCCCGCAACGGGTGCCGTTCTGAAGGAGTAGACGGGGCCTTCCGTTGTCTTTCCTCCCTCTACGACCACGGTCCGGTAGCGGTATTCCGTTCCCGGCTTCAGCCCCTTGAGCGTCGCGATGCGCTGAAAGACCTTGAGTTCAGGATTCTTTTCCGGCTCCGGATCATACCCGTCGGGTTTTGCGGACGTGCGCAACCCCTTCACTTCATAGACTCTCGCCTCCGCTTTTCGCCCAAGGGTCTCCGTCTCTCCGAATTCAACCCACGCGCCCTCGCCCGCCTCGGCGAGAAGCCAGCACACGTTCATCTCCGTCGAGGGAGTCAGGGAGACGAGATAGGGTTCCGTGTAGGCTCTCGCCGCAAAAGCCGGCAACCCGCTGCCGACGACGAAAAGCAACGCCAGAAAAAACTTTCGCATGGTCGTGCCTCCTTGTAGTGAACTGGAATGACACGAGCATACGCCGGAGAACTCAAGGACATGTGCCGATTTCCTTTCATTTGAGTCACATGAGAAAAACGAAAGTATTTACTCAGCAAAAGACAGACGTTTCCGCCGACACTCTTTCGCAAATGTGTCGCCCCGACCGCATCTTTCTCTCCACCACACAAGAGCGCCGAATTTTCGCGAACGTTCCGGTTCAGCTATTTCCCTCCGCCCCAGGAGGCCTTGGCGTAACACTGCAACGCCAGAAGGACCGCCGAGGCGGTCTCCAGGGAGTGGAAGCAGGGAAGCCCCTCCTCGATGGCGGCGCGACGGATGGCCATGCCGTCCTTGACCATGCCCACCCGGAGGCCAGGAACGTTGACGAGGAGCTGCCACCGCTTGCGGCGGATCTCCGCGAGCAGCGCCTCGCCCTTGGGAACGGTCTCCACGGGAAGCCCCCACCGCGCCAGGTGCGCCGCGGTGCCCGGCGTGGCCTCCACGGTCCATCCCTGAGCCAGAAGAGTCGTGGCAAGGGCGCAGACATCGCCCTTGCGGTCGTCCCGCACGGAGAGAAGCGCCCGCCCCGGGGCGTCGAGGGCAATTCCCGCGCCCCGGAGTCCCTCCCAGAGCGCCTCCGCCACGGTGTCCGCCACGCCGAGGGCCTCACCCGTGGACTGCATGCGCGGCCCAAGCCGGGCGTCCACCCCTGGAAGCTTCTCCGTCGAAAAAACCGGCACCTTCACGCCGTAGGGACCTCTGTAGACAAACAATCCCAACTGCGGCACCATGTCCACGAGGCGCTCGCCGAGGGCGATGCGCACCGCGAGGTCCACCAGGGGAATTCCCGTGAGCTTGCAGACGATGGGCACGGTGCGGCTGGCCCTTGGATTGGCCTCGATGACCGTGAGCGCCCCGTCGTGGAGGACGAACTGCACGTTCAGAAGCCCCCTCACGCCGAGGGCGCCTCCGAGCTTGCGTACCACGTCGAGAATCTCCCGGCGGTGGCGCTCCGTGAGGGAAAGGTCGGGAAAGATCGCCAGGGAATCGCCGGAGTGAATTCCCGCGGGATCGAGATGTTCGAAGACGCCGGGCACGAGCACGTCCTCCCCGTCGCAGAGGGCGTCCACCTCGAATTCCTTTCCCGGCAGAAAGCGATCCAGCAGCACGTTCTGCCCCTCTCCCACGGCGAAGGCTTCCTCAAGAACCTCCAGGAGCTCCTCCTCGCCGGTGACCACCCGCATGGCCACACCGCCGAGAACGAAGCTGGGGCGCACCATGAGAGGATAGCCGAGCTTGCGCGCCTGCTTCACCGCGTCCTCCACGTTCCGCGCCGCGCCGCCCTCCGGCTGCGAGATGCCGAGGCGAGCCACGAGGGCGGAAAAGCGCCCCCGGTCCTCCGCAGCATCCACCGCGTCCTGTCCCGTTCCGAGGAGGCGCACTCCCCGGGCGGCGAGTTGCTGTCCGAGCCCCAGGGAGGTCTGTCCGCCGAACCCCGAGAAGATGCCGAAGACGTTTTCCCGGCGGAGCACCGCGAGAACGTCCTCCTCCGCAAGGGGCTCCACGTAGAGAGCATCGGAGATGTCGAAATCGGTGCTCACCGTCTCGGGGTTGTTGTTCACCATGATCGACCGCACACCCCGCCGCCGCAAAGCCTCCACGGCCTTGACGCAGCAGTAGTCGAACTCCACCCCCTGGGCGATGCGGATCGGACCGGAGCCGAGCACTGCCACGGCAGGGGCGCCCGCCGCAGGGCATTCCTCGCCCGCGGCACCCCAGACGCCGTAGAAATAGCCCGACCCGGCGGGCACTTCCCCGGCGCAGCCATCCACCTCGCGGAACCCCGGCGCGAGGCCGAGCGCCTCCCGGGCGGCCTCCACCTCCGCCACAGTGCGCTCCACCACTGCGGCAATGGCCTTGTCGGAGAAGCCCAACACTTTGGCCACCTTGAGCGCTTCCGCCGAAAGCCCCTCCCTGCGGAGGCGCTCCTCCGCGGCGACGATCCGGGCCATCTCCGACACGAACCAGGGGGCGATCCAGGAACGGCGGGCGATCTCCTCCGCGCTCACTCCCCGGCGCAGCAGCGTGAAGATGGCCTCGATGCGCCGGTGTGTGGGAGCGAGCACGGCTCTCCAGAGATCCTCCTCCTTCAGATCCGCAAGGCGGGGATCGAAGAGCGGCTCCGTACCGGTGGAACGGTAGGCCTTGAGCAGTGCCTGGGGAAAGGAAAGTCCGAGGGCGAGAACCTCCCCCGTGGCCTTCATCCGGGTTCCCAGCACGGGATCCGCCTGGGGAAACGCGTCGAAGGGCCACCGGGGCAACTTCACCGCCACATAGTCCAGAGCAGGCTCGGAAAGAGCGCTGCCGACGCCGGTGACGGGATTGGGCATCTCCGTGAGGGTACGCCCAAGGGCAATTTTGGCGGCGATGCGTGCGATGGGATATCCCGTGGCCTTGCTTGCCAGGGCGCTGGAACGGCTGGCCCTGGGGTTTACCTCGATGACGGCGTAATCATCCCCGTCCGGAGAGACCGCGAGCTGCACGTTGCAGGCCCCTCGCACGTCCAGAGCCTCCACGATGCGGAGCGACGCGGAGCGGAGGCGCTGCCACTGGCAGTCCGTGAGCGTGAGCACCGGCGAGACCACCACGGAATCTCCCGTGTGGACGCCCATGGGATCCACGTTCTCCATGCTGCACACGCAGAGGGCGTTGCCGGAAGCGTCCCGGACCACCTCCGCCTCGATCTCCCGCCACCCCTCCAGGTAGCGCTCCACCAGGACGCGCCTCACCGGAGAGGCCCGAAGTCCCGCCTCGACGCAGGCATCAAGTTCCGCGGCGGAGCGGGCCACGCCGCTCCCCGTGCCGCCCAGGGTGAAATCGGGTCGCACGATGAGTGGAAAAGGAGTCGTCGCGGCAAAGACTCTCGCGGCGGCGACATCGGCAACGCAGACACTCGCCACCACGGGCTCCCCGATGTCGAGCATGGTCTGCCGGAAGGCCTCGCGTCCCTCGGCGCGGGCAACGGTTTCCACGGGCGTGCCCAGAACGCGGGTACCGTAGCGCTCCCAGATGCCCCGCTCCGCGCAGGTGACGCAGAGGTTCAGCGCCGTCTGTCCTCCAAGGGTCGCCACCACCCCGTCGGGGCGGTGCACCTGGAGAATCTCCTCCACCACGTCGGGCAGGAGCGGCTTGAGATAGACCACGTCCGCCACGTCCGGATCGGTCTGAATGGTGGCGGGATTGCTGTTCAGGAGGATCACCGTGCACCCTTCCTCCTTGAGCGCCCGGCAGGCCTGGCTGCCCGAGTAGTCGAACTCGGCGGCCTGACCGATGCGGATCGGCCCCGATCCCAGAACGAGAATCTTTCGAGCGCCGGAGGAACGATCCACCACCGGAGACGGTGCTGCGGCGGTGGATCCGGAGCGCGTTCCGAAATCGAGCTCACGCGTCATGGGAGGCCTCCTTGGCGAGATGCTGCAGAAAGGAATCGAAGAGAAACGCCGTGTCCCGGGGACCGGGACACGCCTCGGGGTGGAACTGCACCCCCCAGGCGGGGACGTTCCTGGAGGCAATGCCCTCCACCGTGCCGTCCCCCAGGTGACGGAAGGTGGCGAAAAGGCCCGCCCCGTCGAGGGTCTCCTCCACCACGGCGTAGCCGTGATTCTGACTCGTCACGTACCCGCGGCGGCTCTCCAGGTGCAGCACGGGCTGGTTGGTTCCCCGATGCCCGTAGGGGAGCTTCGCCGTGCGGGCACCGCAGGCCTGGGCGAGAAGCTGCGTGCCCAGGCAGATGCCGAAGAGCGGCACCTTGCCGAGGAGGCGCGTCACCACGGCGGTCTCCTTCCGGAGCACCGCGGGATCCCCCGGGCCGTTGCTCAGCACCACTCCGGCGGGGTTCCAGGCAAGAATCTCCTCCGCGGTGGTCGAGGCGGGAACGCGAATCACCCGGCACCCATGATTCTCGAGGCTCCGGAGGATGTTCCGTTTCACCCCGTAGTCCACGAGGACCACCGTAGGGCCGTCTCCTCCTGTGGCGCTCGTTTCGGAACAGGTCACCGTCCGGACCAGCGAATCCGGAAGGACCTGGAGACGTGGCGCCTCCGGATCCCGGGCCAAACGCCCCATAAGGGTCCCCCGCTCCCGAAGGCGTAACACGAGGTTACGGCAGTCCACTCCCGTCACGAGAGGCACGTTCCATTCGGCAAGCCACTCTCCGAGCTGGCGAACCCCCGGAAGCGGTGTGGACTCCAATCCCTGCACCACCGCCGCGGAAACCCATGGGCGGATTCCCTCAAGGGCATCCGCGTCCACCCCGTAGATCCCCTGGGACGGAAAGGTGAAGACCAGCATCTGTCCGCAATAGGAAGGATCCGAAAGAGACTGGGCATATCCTCCCATGGACGTGGAAAAGACAACTTCCCCGTCCAGCGCCGCCTTCAGGCCGAAGGGCGCGTTTCCGCGCCACCGTGTCCCGTCGGCGAGCGTAAGCCATACCGTTTCCATGCGCCGCACACCTCCATCAGGGCAGAAAAAATGGGGCCGAAACGGCCCCACGGAGCGTACCTCATCCGAGCAACGGAACAGAAAGAACAAGAATCCCTCGCCGGCTACGCATCCGAAAGGAGGCCGTCTGTTGCCACGACCTCACATCTGCGCTCCTTTGCGAAGAAATTCTTGTTCCTTGAATACATCAAAAGCACCTCCGGTTTCTTTCGGCGGACATTATACACAAGGAAACAAACTATGTACAGGGGTGAAAAAAGGCGGCACCCTCTTCGCGATGCCGGTCATCGACGCGCCGGAGAGAACGCGTATCGACGAGAGCAGAGGGTGCCGCGCCGCACGGAACGGGCGGAAATTTCCGAAACGGCGACACAGAAAGCCCTGTGCCGCCGGCGGTTTACCGTCGGAAAAGCCTGCCTCCGGTGTACGCCAGGGCGAAGAAGACGAAGTTCACCATCACGATGGACGCTCCCGCCGGGGCATCGAAGAGATAGGCCGCGAAGATTCCCAGGATCACCGAGGCGACCCCCACGAGAGTAGAAAGCATCAGAGCACTGCGAAATCCCCGGGCGACCTGAAGGGCCGTCACGGCGGGGAAGATGATGAGGCTCGACACCAGAAGCGTTCCCACCACCTTGATCCCGAGGACCACCGTGAAGGCCGTGAGCACCAGCAAAACGCTTTCCACCCGATCCGGACGAATCCCCACGACACGGGCATATTCCGCGTCGAAGGTCACCGCGAGCAGGTCGTGATAGAAGAACACCGCCGCCAGAACGACAACCAGGGAGAGCAGCGATGCGCCCCACACTTCCGCGCTCGTCACGGCAAGGATGTCCCCGAAAAGATAGCTGAAGAGGTCCACGTTGAATCCCCGTCCCATGCTCGCGAGGAAGACGCCCGCGGCCATTCCCGTGGCGGAGACCATGCCCACCGCCGCGTCGCCGAAGACGGCCCGCTCCGAGAGCTTGCGGATCAGAAGGGACGCCACTGCCGCGACGGGCATGGTCACGTAGAGGGGATACACTCCGAGGAGGAGCGCAAGCCCGATGGAGGCGAAGGCCGAGTGGGCCAGGCCGTCGCCGATCATGGAAAAACGCCGCAGAATCAGGAACACGCCGAGAAAGGCGCAGGAAAAGGCCACCACGCTCCCCGCGAGAAGCGCCCGCTGAACGAAGGTGTACTGCAGCGCCTGGACGATCTGGGCGAAAGGTCCGTCAAGCATGGGATTCGTGATGGTGGTGCTGCCTACAAACCAGGTGCTGGAAGGCACCTCCAAGATAGCGGGCCGCTTCCTCGGAGCCGCAGAAATCGCCGAAGGCGCCGAAGAAGACGACCTTGCGGTCCAGATAGAGAATCTTCGAGGCGTACTTCCCGATGGTGGCGCTGTCGTGGCTCACCAGGAGCACCGAGGTGCCGAGCTGCCGGTTCAGACGCTCCACGGTCTGGTAGAACTGTTCCCGTCCGTCGGGGTCCAGGGCGGTGA
This sequence comes from Aminiphilus circumscriptus DSM 16581, assembly GCF_000526375.1. Classification (NCBI taxonomy): domain Bacteria; kingdom Thermotogati; phylum Synergistota; class Synergistia; order Synergistales; family Aminiphilaceae; genus Aminiphilus; species Aminiphilus circumscriptus. The sequence continues at coordinate 261,517 of NZ_JAFY01000002.1, forward strand.
CCGGCTCGTCCAGCACGAGCAGCTCCGGCTCGGAGACGAGAGCGCGGGCCAGAAACACGCGCTGGCGCTGTCCCCCCGAGAGGCGCCCGATGAAGCGCGACCGCAGCGACGACACCCCCACCAGCGCGAGCGCCCGATCCACCGCCTCCTCGTCAGCCTTGGAAAGCCGTTTCGGAAACGTTTTCCGCGCCAAGAGTCCCATGGAGACCACCTCGGCCACCGTGGCGGGGAAACGCTGCAGCGGAAGAGTCGTCATCTGGGGAAGGTAGCCGACGCGGTCCCACCGGGAAAACCCGGACAGGGACTCCCCGAAGAGCCGCACATCACCTTCCGCAAGCTCCACGAGGCCGAGGATCGCCTTGATCAGCGTGGTCTTCCCCGAGCCGTTCGGTCCCACGATGCCCACATACTCCCCGGAAGCAACGTCGAAACACACCCGTTCCAGAACGGTGCTCGTCTGGTAGAGCACCGTCAGGTCACGAACGGAGAGCAGCGGCGAAGAGTCGTCGGAACGGAAATGCCGCGGGAACTCGGCCTTTGCGGAGACCCCGGCGGTCGCCTGCTGGGCTGTCACCGGCATGCCAGTCCTTCCCGAAGCCGGGCCAGGTTGTCCCGCATGATCTGGAGATAGGTGAGCCCCTGCTCACGCTCTTCCCGGGAAAGGTTGTGGGCGCCGTGGAGCAGGAGAAGCCGCGCCCCCGTCTCCGAGGCGATGGCCCGCGCGACCTTCGGATCGATGAGTTCCTCGTGGTAGATCACGGAGGCGCCGGTGCGTTTCATGGTCTCCACCAGCTCCGCCACGGCCCGGGGGGACGGCTCCGCATCGGGGGCGAAGCTCGGATAGGGGGACACGTGTTCGAGCCCGTAGCGACGGGCAAAATAGCCGAAGGCGAAATGGCCGCCGTAGATGATGGTCCTTCGCTCGCAAGCGGAAAGTCCTTCGGTGATCTCTCTGTCGAGGGCCGCAAGCTCCTTCGCATAGCTCTCGGCGTTGTTGCGGTAGCTCTCGGCTCCCGCGGGGTCTTTTGCGGCGAAAGCCTCGGCGATGGTGCGCACCATGATCCGGGCAAGAACGGGATCGAGCCAGATATGGGGGTCCTTGCCATGATGGAGATGATGGTGGTCGGAGGCACCCCCGGCGTGCGCATCCGCGCTCGCTTTCTGGTCGTGCCCGTGGTGCTCCTCCGGCGACGCCGCCGCGTGGCCGGAGGATTCGGCCTCGCCGAAGTGGACATGCTCGTCATGCTCGTCCTCCTCGGCGAGTTCGATGCCGCGGCTCGTGTCCACCACGAGGAGCGCCGGGCTGTCCACGCCCTTCACAAGGTTCTCCGCCCAGGGTTCCATCAATTCCCCCGTATAGAGGAAGATCTCCGCGTTCCCAAGGCGGATCATGTCACCGGGGCGAGGCGCGTAGGTATGCGCCTCCACGCCGGGAGGCAGAAGGAGCGACACCTCGACACGGTCGCCGCCCACCTGACGGGCGAAGTCGTAGAGAGGGAAGATCGTGGCCGTCACCTTGAGTTTCGCCGCCTCCGCGGCGACCGCCCCGGAGGAAAAAGCCGTTCCGGCGACCAGCGCCAAAAGACCCGCCGCCAGAACCGAAAACACATACCCCCTCCACTGCCGTTTTTTCTTCGAGCTTTCCATGTGCTCCTCCTTTTTACACCGCGTATTCCCGCGTAGAGGAAACAGCCTTGATGTTCCCGGAGAACCCGGTCTGGCACGTACCGCTTTCTCCCCGGAAAGACCGATTCCGGAACTCCGCAGGCGCCTTCTCCGACGTAAAACGTCTTCGTTTTTTGATGCGCCTCCCCGATATCACACCCGACCACCGGAGAAATGTGCTCTTTTCCGGCGAGAGCGGCCTTGTAAAATGTACGCGCTACGAGGCCTCCGAGGCATTGTTCCCGCTTTCGGGCTCTTCCCCGGCTCTCCCCCTGCACGCCCTCTTCTCCGCCTGCGACGAAGTGTTCCTCCCCCCCACGGCACAGACGGGGCAAAGACCGTACACTTCGACATGATGTCCCTCGATGACATAGCCGGTCTGGGCGGCGAGGAGTTTTTCAAGCACGTCCAGGCCACAGGCCTCGAACGATTCCGCCCTGCCGCAGGAACGACACACCAGAGCGTGCACATGCCCGGAGGACCATCGCACGTACCGATGCTCTCCGTCGGAGCCGTGCACACACTTGATAAGATTTCTCTTTTCCAGAAGCGCAACCGCACGATAGACCGTGGCCTGACCGATGCCATCCTTCGAGAGGGAGGCCACGATCTCCGCCATGGAAAGCCCTCGAGGTGATGCGGAAAGAAGCTCAACGAGAGCAATGCGTGGCGCAGTGGCCTTCAGGCCGTTCGTGTCGAGGAGATGTCTCGTCTCCTCGCCGGTCGTCTTTTGGATGTGTCCGTACGGCTCCACTGTGTTCGTCATGAATGATATTTTTTCTCATTTTAGAATGCTTGTCAAGACTTTCGCTCCGGCGGACACGCGGCAAGATCCGCGGCGACACCTTTCTTTTGCGCTCTTCCTTGGGAGCGAACGTTCTCCCGGCCTTCACCGCGATACGGGCATCGTTGACGACGATAGAGTATTCAGCGTATACTGCGCATACTTTCATTCCGGAGGCCGATCCATGACGAAACTTGTGCAGCATGTGACCGCAGCGGACCTGGTCTACAGGGAGATCCTCCTGAGAATTACCACTCAGGTCCTCACTGCGGGAGAGCGGCTTCCGGAAGCATCCCTGGCCGCAGAAACGGGCGTGAGCAGGACACCGGTTCGAGAAGCATTGCGTCGCCTGGCACAGGAGGGCGTGGTGGTTCTCGTCCCCGGGGGCGGAGCGTGCCTTGCCGCCCCTTCGTTGAAGGAAATGGCGGACACGATGGAGGTCCGTGTTCACCTGGAACGGCTGGTGATCCGCAAGCTCTCCGGCACCATCACGCCCCTGCAGATCTGCCGTCTCGAAGAAACCATCCAGGAACAGCGTGCCGCCGACCTGGACATTTCCTCCCTCATTCGGCAAGATTGCCTCTTTCATCATCTTTTGGCCGAATCGACGCACAATGAAGCCCTGACGGACTCTCTCGACGCGCTTCTGGCACGAAGCATGGCCTTCCGGATTCTTTTCGCGGGGCGGGAGGACTACGATAACCATCTCATCCTCGAAGAACACACACGCATTCTCGACGCATTGAAACGACGCGACACCGAGCTCGCGGAAAAATATCTCGAATTTCACCTGGATCTGGCCCTCGCCGAGCTCTCCCGTTCCGGCGAATCCACAGGAACGCCTCCGCAAAAGGTCTCTCACGCCGCACAGCGAAGAGGAGCGGATGAAAATCCGGCACATGCGCCCTTTGTGGAGAAGGATCCGGTCTCGCCGAAAAAGCGGCGTTCGTCCCGTTCCACCCCCGCCGGAAAACGCTTCGGAAACCGTGACAAGGAGGCACATTTCCATGGCTGATTTTGCCTATTCTCCCGTCACGCCGGAGGTGGTGGAAGAACTCCGCGCGCTCCTCTCGCCGGGACAAGTGACCACCGACGAGGAGAAGCGGGCCGCCTACTCCCGCGACGAGGTGGCGTCCTGCGCCTGGGACAGACCCTACCTCGCGGAGGTGCTCGTCTTTCCCGAGCGCACCGCTCAGGTGTCGGCGGTGTTGCGCTTCGCCGACGAACGGCGCATTTCCGTCACACCCCGGGGCGCCGGAACAGGGCTCTCCGGCGGGGCCGTTCCCGTCTTCGGGGGCATCGTGCTCTCCCTGGAGCGGATGAACGCCATTCTGGAGGTGGACGTGGACAACCTGTGCATCACCGTGGAGCCCGGGGTGGTCACCTCGGAGATCACCCGCGCCGCGGCGGCGGCGGGACTCCTCTACGCGGGGGACCCCTGCAGCGGCGACGCCTCCTTCATCGGCGGAAACATCGCCGAGAACGCCGGGGGAAACAAGGTCATCAAGTACGGTTCCACGGGGGCAAGTGTCCTGGGCCTAGAAGTGGTCCTCGCCGACGGCTCCGTCACCTGGTTCGGCGGCAAGCAGCGCAAGGACGTGACGGGCTACGACTTCGTGAGGCTCCTGGTGGGCTCCGAGGGAACCCTCGGCGTGGTGACGAAGGCCATCCTGAAACTGGTTCCGCTTCCGGAACGGGTCGTGGACCTTCTGGTTCCCTTTCCCGACGCCGCCTCCGCCGTGGCCGTCGTGCCCCGCATCATGCGGGAAGGAGGCATTCTCCCCTCGTCCGTGGAGTTCATGGACGCTCTTTCGGTCCAACTTGCCGAACGTTTTCTGAACCGTCCGGTTCCGCATTCCGACCGGGCGGGAGCCTATCTCCTCATCCAGATCGAGGGCAACGACCGGGACGCCCTCGCCGACGACTACGAGCGCATCGGCCGGTTCTGCCTGGAGCACGGCGCGCTGGAGGTCTTTGTGGCGGACAACCGGACCATGCGGGACAGGCTCTGGAAGGTCCGGAAGAACCTCACCGAGGCGGCGTGGGCCTTCTTTCCCCCGGAGTACGCCGACGAGGACATCGTGGTCCCCACCAGCGCCATTCCGGAGTTTCTCGACCGTCTCGGGGAGATCTGCGCACGCCACGGCACGGTGTCGCAGACCATGGGACACGTGGGGGACGGCAATCTCCACGCCACCATCTTCTTTTCCGGAGGCACGCCTCCGGACTGGAAACAGCGCCTTGCGGCGCTCCAACGGGAACTCTACCCCATCGTGAAGGCCCTGGGAGGAACGCTCACGGGAGAGCACGGCGTGGGGCTCAAGCGGCGGGAGGACGTGTCCCTCTTTCTCGACGAGGCACAGATGGCGCTCATCCGACGGGTCAAGCTGGCTTTTGACCCGAACAACATCCTCAATCCCGGAAAGATCGTTCCGTGGACGAGTCCACCGTGATCCGGCGAAGGATACAAACCCACCGTCTTCGCGCCGAAACGGAACGGGCAGGCGCGTTCGCCCACACCGCCCGGAGTGTCGTCTCCGGCTATTCCGTGGAAACGATGAAACGAGAGGTGTGCCGCCGGCATAGTCCGAAGAGGACCGATCTTGCCCACCAACTCGGCGGTCATACGTTCGCTCATGGCCCGACCGACGAGCATACGCGAGAAGAGGTCGACGACAACAGCGAGGGCTATCCCTCATCGGTTCGAAGACACGAATGTCACCCACCCGTTTCCGGCGGGGTTCCGAAGCGGCAACGTCCTGCATCAAGAAGAAACGTTCCACAAAGGGAGAGGCAACTATGGCAGATTTTGCGCATGTTCCCATTACACACGATGGGCACGGAGGCCGATGCCGGGGACGCGTCGTAAGAAACCGACTGGATGCCCCGAAGGAAAGCCGAAGCGCACCCCGGGACAAACGCGATCCTGCGAAAAACTTGTCGGAAAGGCGGTTCGCATCATGTCCGTAAACTGGAACGCCCGCTTCAGCACCATGGCCAGGGAAAGGCTCGATTCCTCTTTCATCGCCGAGATGATCAAGCTCGTCGTGGAGAACCAGGCCATTTCCTTCACTGCGGGAGAGCCCTCGACGGAACTCTTTCCGCTGGAGGGCCTCGCCGCCTCCGCCCGGAACGCCTTCCGCAATCCGGACCTGTTCAGCTACTATCCCTTTGACGAGGGACTGCTCGGATTGCGGGAATGGATCGTCGGGTGGATGCGCGCCGACGGTCTTCTTCCGGAGTGGGTCTCCGCGAAAAACGTCTTTCTCACCAACGGTTCCCAGGAGGGCATCAACCTCGTCACGGAAGCCCTGATCGACGAGGGGGACCTGATCGCCCTGGAGGACCCGACCTATCCGGAGGCCTTTCTGAACTTCGCGAGACAGGGTGCCCGTTTCGTCTCCGCCGCCGTGGACAAGGAGGGGATTCTGCCCGACTCTCTCGAAAAGGTGCTCCGGGAAAACCGCGTCAAATTCCTCTACACCATCGTCTCCTTCCAGAACCCCCGGGGCTGCACCGCTCCGACGGAACGGCGCCGCCAGGTTCTGGAACTCTGCAGAAAATTCGACGTGGTCATTCTGGAGGACGACCCCTATCATTATCTCCGCTTCGAGGGAGACGTCCCCGAAAGCTATCTCCGCCTCGCCGGTGACGACGCCCGGGTGCTCTACCTGGGGAGCTTCTCCAAGATCGTCGCTCCGGGCCTGCGCTGCGGATGGGTGGTGGCTCCCCCGGAAATCATGTCCACCTTGAACCATCTCCGGGTCTCCAACGTCATCGGGCTTCCCGCCTTTTCGCAGTACATTCTCTTCGATTTCCTGAAAGATCTGGATCTGGCACCCTATTTCGAACACCTCCAGAAGGCTTACAGGACCCGGAGGGATGCCCTCGTGGCCGCCCTCGAACGGCACGTGGTTCCCCTGGGGCTCTCCTTCGACATTCCCGAGGGAGGCTTTTTTCTCTGGGGGCGCATTCCCGGACTGAACGACATGGTCCGTTTCGCCCGCTTCGCCGTGGAGACGGAGAAGATCGGCATCATTCCAGGGACGATCTTCTTTCCCACAAAAGGCAAGGGGCTCGACACGATCCGCTTCTCCTTCGCCAAGGTCACCCCCGAAATAGCCGAGGAGGGCGCGCTCCGTCTCGCCCGGGCACTGCGCACGTTCACTCCGGGCGAGGCGTGATGCACCGTTTTCTCCCTTCCTCCCCGGGAAAAGCATCTCCGGAAGGGAAAGCACATTGTTCTTTCGTCCCGGTCGTGCAAAAATAGGCGACATACACAAAGAAAGCGAAACGGTGGGGGGTGCCCTCTTTCGAGGTGGCCTACCACTCGCGACACGAACGATTCCCCGGCGAAGGAGTGTGAAACGGAGGCGCGGCGCGTCCTCCGAAATTGCCATGGATGTGAGAGACGCAGAAAGACGCACGGACGGCCTGTTTGACGCAGGCGTCTCCAGGGAGCCGAACTTCCTGGAGCGCATCATCGCCGATGACCTTTCCTCCGGAAGAGTGACGAAGGTCATCACCCGCTTTCCTCCGGAACCGAACGGACACCTGCACATCGGCCACGCCAAATCCATCTGTCTCAACTTCGGCCTGGCGGAACGGTTCGGCGGAGAGTGCAATCTCCGTTTCGACGACACGAACCCCACGAAGGAAGAGACGGAATACGTGGAGGCCATCAAACGCGACGTGGCGTGGCTCGGGGCGTCCTGGGCGAAGCTCACCTACGCGTCGGACTACTTCGCCCGGTTCTACGAATGGGCTCTGGAGCTGGTCCGGGCTGGCAAGGCCTACGTGGACTTCCAGACTCCCGAGGAGATCCGGAAAAACCGGGGCACCCTCACGGAACCGGGCACGGATTCGCCCGACAGGAACACCTCCGTGGAGGAGAACCTGGCGCTCTTCGAGAAGATGCGCCGGGGAGATTTCGCCGACGGCGAGTGCGTTCTCCGGGCGAAGATCGACATGGCCCATCCGAATCTGAACATGCGCGATCCCGTGCTCTACCGAATTCTCCACGTGGCGCACCACCGCACGGGAGACGACTGGTGCATCTACCCCATGTACGACTTCGCCCACGGCTACGAGGACGCCATCGAGGGCGTGACCCACTCCATCTGCACCCTGGAGTTCGAGGATCATCGTCCCCTCTACGACTGGCTTCTGGACAACGTTTCCGTGCCGTCGCGGCCGCACCAGTACGAGTTCGCCCGTCTGAACCTCACCTACACGGTGATGAGCAAACGCCACCTTCTGGAACTGGTCACCACCGGGCTCGTGCGCGGCTGGGACGACCCGCGCCTCCCCACCATCAGCGGCCTGCGCCGCCGTGGCTACACGCCCTCGGCGATCCGCCGTTTCTGCGCCCTGGTCGGCGTGGCCAAGGCGAACAGCATGGTGGAGGCGGAGTACCTGGAGTCGATCCTCCGGGACGAGTTGAACGCCACGGCGCAGCGCGTCATGGTGGTGCTTCGCCCCCTCAAGATGGTGCTCACCAACTACCCCGAGGATCAGGTGGAGGAATTCGAGGCGGAGAACAACCCCGAGGATCCCTCCGCGGGACGTCGCACCGTTCCCTTCTGCCGGGAACTCTGGATCGAGAGGGACGACTTCGAGGAAGTTCCCCCAAAGGGGTTCTTCCGCCTTTCCCCGGGCAAGGAGGTGCGGCTCAAGCACGCCTATCTCGTCACCTGCCGGGACGTGATCAAGGATGCGGAGGGAAACGTGACGGAGCTGCACTGCACCTACGATCCCGCCACTCGGGGAGGTGACGCGCCGGACGGCCGCAAAGTCAAGGGGACACTCCACTGGGTCTCGGCGCGCCATGCCGTTCCTCTGGAGGTGCGCCTCTACGACCGTCTCTTCACGAGAAAGGACATGTCGAATTTGGAGGAAGGGAAGAGCTTCAGGGATTATCTCAATCCGGATTCTCTCGTGGTTTGCCGTTCCTTCGGAGAACCGCTTCTGAAGAACGCCGACCCGGAGGCGCGCTTCCAGTTTCTCCGCCAGGGTTATTTCTGCGTCGATCCCGATTCGACGCCGGAATGTCCGGTCTTCAACCGCACCGTCTCCCTCAAGGACTCCTGGGCGAAGGAAGTGCGCAAGAGGAGCTGACGCACGTCGGAGGTGCGTCGCAGGTCCGAACGGCAACGCCTGCTTGTCGTGGCGACGGCTCCCTTCGGGGAGATCCCGCCTCCGCGTCGTGAGAAACAAAAGGTTCTCGCGCCACACACAAAGGCCCCCCTTTCAGAGGGGGGCCTTTGCTTTCGTCGTTCTTCCGTCTTCCTTCGCGCCCTGTCTGTGCCGCCACGCTATCCCAACCCCAGGAGTCGCCCTCCCTGATAGACCAGGACCGCCGCGCCGTAGGCGAGAAGCGTCGTGTAGAGGACCAGGAATCCCGTCCACTTCCAGCTGTTGGTCTCCCGCTTGAAGGCGGCGATGACCGCCACACAGGGGATGTAGAGCAGGGTCATCACCAGAAACGCGTAGGCCGCGAGAGGCGTGAAGAACTGGGGCAGCACGGCGGCGATCCCCTCCTCGCCCACGCCGAGGAGCGTGCCGAAGGCGCCCACCACGACCTCCTTGGCGAGAAGACCGAAGACCAGGGCCACACCGGCCTGCCACGAACCGAAACCGGCAGGCTCCAGCAAGGGGGCCACGGCGGATCCCAGGCGCCCCACAAGACTTTCCTGAGAGGCATATTCCACGCCAAGGGGCAGGTTCGCCCCGGCCCAGACGAGGATCACCGCGGCGAAGATGAAGGTTCCCGCCTTCTTCAGGAACATGGCTCCCCGCTCCCAGGCGGAACGGAACACACCCCTCAGGGTGGGCAGGTGGTAGGGAGGCAGCTCCATCACCAGGTGGGAGCTTTCTCCCTTGAACAGGGTGCTCCCCAGGATTTTCGCCGCCGCGACCGCCACGAGGATTCCCAGCACGTAGAGGGAGAAGATGGCCAGCGGCGCCCGCTCGCCGAAGAAGACCCCCGCGAAGAGAACGTACACGGGAAGGCGGGCGGAACAGCTCATGAAGGGAAGCACCAGGAGGGTGATCATCCGGTCCCGGGGACGGTCCAGAATGCGCGTGGACATGATGGAGGGCACGTTGCAGCCGAATCCAAGGAGCATGGGGATGAAGCTCTTGCCGTGCAGTCCGAGAAAGTGCATGATCCGGTCCATCACGAAGGCTCCCCGGGCCATGTACCCCGAATCCTCCAGCGCGGCGATGAAGACGAAGAGGAGGAAAATGTGGGGAAAGAAGACCACCACGGAGCCCACACCGCCCACCACGCCGTCCATCACGAAGGATTGAAGCAGCGGAGGCGCACCCATGGACGCGAGCACGCCTCCCAGCCACTCTCCGAGGGAGCCGATGGCTCCGTCCAGGAAATCCGCCGTGGGGTCGCCCAGGAGATACGTGAGGGTGAACACCAGCCAGGTGATCCCCAGGAAGAGGGGAAGCCCGAGAAGGCGGTGCGTGACGACGCGGTCGATGCGGTCCGAGAGGGAAAGCCGTTCCGCGATGGAAAGATCCCGCCGCACCGCTTCGGCGGCCACACCGGAGAGGAATCCCCAGCGGCGCTCGATCACCGCGGTCTGAAGATCGTAGCCCAGCTCCTTTTCGAGGCGGTCGCTCTCGCCCTGAAGAACCTCCTCGAATTCCGGAGCATGCAGGTTTTTCGCCAGGGCGCTCAAGAAGAGCGTGTCCCCCTCGGCGAGTTTCACCGCCGCAAGCCTCGGTGACGCGCCGGGAAACGTGATCCCCAGGCCCGACAGGGCCTCTTCGAGACGCCGAAGAACGCGCTCCACCCGCTCTCCGTAGGGAACGACGAAATCCCTGCGCCCCTCCCCGAAGGAACCCTCGCCGCGCAGAGCCGCGAGACGGGCGGCGACGCGGGTCTTGAGTCCCTCCACTCCCTCGCCGGAGGTGGCCACCGTGGGAACCACCGGAACACCGAGCAACCGCTCCAGAGCGGTCACATCCACCTGGATTCCCCGGGAGTTCGCGGCGTCCACCATGTTGAGGGCCACCACGGCGGGCTGTCCCATTTCGAGGAGCTGCACCACCAGATAGAGACTGCGCTCCAGGTTCGACGCGTCCACCACCACCACCGCCACGTCGGGACGGTCGCGGAGAATGAACTCCGCCGCGATCTGCTCGTCCACGGAGGCGGCGCCGAGGCTGTAGATGCCGGGCAGATCGACGATGGTGAGTTCCTCGCCGCCGACGCGCATGAGCCCTTCCTTGCGCTCCACCGTCACGCCGGGCCAGTTGCCGACGGAGGCCCGGGAACCGGTCAACCGGTTGAAGAGACTCGTTTTTCCCGTGTTCGGATTGCCCGCCAGGGCGATCACCGCACCCACGGCGTTCACCTCCCCCCGCAACCGGCGCAGCAGGAACACCCGCCTCCGGCGATCCGGACCAGCACGACCTTCGCCTCGTCGAGGCGGAGACTCAGCTCGTACCCGCGGAACCACACCGCGACGGGATCCGCGAGAGGCGCCTTCCGCTCCACCCGAAGGGTCGTTCCCGGAACGATCCCCATATCGAGAACACGCTTTCGGAGCGCTCCCTCACCCTCAACCTTGATGACGACACAGGACTTTCCGGGCTCCACCGTGTCGAGAGACTGCGGAGCCTGACACTGCTCACTCATTGCCGTTCCTCCCTGCGTTTGTACGATATTTTCGAGACTCCAGAAAAGTTAGAGTGAACAAACCTCTTTCGGAGTACGAACATACTTTCAGCGTGGACACATCCACCCTTTTCCTCCGGCGACCTGGCCCAGCATCACTCGGACAGACACATATTTGTTAGATCAAACAAACTCTCGTCATTTTCTGAAAAAGAGTGTCCCCCCTCAGGGAAAGCACTCTCTTTGTTCCTCAAGGCTTTGCTCGTCCCGAAAACTTCGGAGCGCCCTTCCTTCCGGCGCCGGAAAGGCGCATCGTCCCGGGAATGCGCGTTCAGACGTCAGACCGCCGCGCTTTCAGGCACCTCCTGCACGAAAATCCGTCCGCACATACCCTCTCCGAGGGCGTAGCGCGCATCGCCCACGCCGAGAAGAATGCTTCCTCCGGCATTGCGCACCACCCTGACCCTCGCCCCGGGCACCACACCGATTTCGGCGAGGCGGCGGCAGAACCTCTCGCCTCCCGCAAGACGCACGATCTCCACCGCGGAACCTTCACGAACGCATTCTACCGGACACATGGCGCACATCCTTCCTTCTCACCGGACTCCTCGCGACAAGGACAGACCCACACGGTGGTGGCCTCGTCCCGGCGAAGCGAGATGTCCGTTCCGTGAACCCGCACATGAAGAGGATCTCCAAGCGGCGCCGTTCCCAGATACTCCACCAGGGACCCCGGAACGAGCCCCATTTCGAGAAGACGCTTTCGCAGCAATCCGCCCGCGGTGACCCTCGCCACGATCCCCTTTCCGTTCTCGGGAATCATCACGAGAGGGCGGGGGAGGCGACACGTATCCTGCGTGGCGGCGAGGAGCTCCTCCACCCAGGAAAGTCCCTGCCGTCTGGCCTGAAAGACAAAATCCGCGAAGGCGAGGAGGCGCATCTCCGATTCCTCGTCCACCGCGTGCTCCAGGGCACAGGCCATGTCCACGGCCTTCTCCTTCTCGATGCCGAGGATCTCGGCGAAGAGAAACGAGAGATGCTCGTGGCGCCGGTAAATGCGAAGCGCCCTTTCCCGACCGGCCTCGGTGAGATGGAGTGCGCCGTAGGGCTCGTGTTCCAGCAGGCAGGCGGCGACGAGCCGCCGCACCGCCGAGACCACCGTGGCCTTGGTGACGCCGAGGCGCGACGCAAGCTCCGTCACCGTGGCCTTTCGTCCTTCGATTTCGAGGGAGAAAATTTCTTCCATGTAGTCCTCGATGCGGGCCGATATGGACATGTTCCGCCCCCCTGTTAGAGGCTTCTAACTGAAAACATCTTATGTTATGCCCCCATCTTCAGGTCTGTCAAGAGCGGGACGACGGAGACTCACTTTCGGGCGATGACGGAACTCCGCTCCTTCGTCGCCTGGTAGATCTCCGAGAGCTCCAGATAGACGGCCCGGAGTCGCTCGAAACGGGCCTGCGCCTCCCCGGGATTCGCCAGAGAGGGAATCATCTCCTCCAGGGAAAACAATTCGAGGAAGGAACTCTTCCGTCGAGGACTCGGGCAGCCGAAGATTTCCTCCAGGATCCGCAGATCGTGAGGGATTTGAAAGTCCTCTCTGGTGCGCTCGTAGCCGAACAGAAAGTAGACCTTGGGAAAGCCCGACCATGCGAGCGCGGAGAGACACATGGAACAGGGCTCGTGGGTGGAGAGGAAGAGACATTCCGCGGGACCCGGCCGCGGCACGGAAGGACGCTCTGCCGGAGAGGGGGCGAAGAATTCCTTGATGGTCCACACCTCTCCGTGCCAGAGAGGGCATTCCGCCTCATGGTTCGTTCCCGCGAGAACCAGGGAGAGATCGTCCGCCCGGAGCACCGCCGCGCCGAAGACCTTGTGCCCCTGACGCACACCGTCCCGCGTGAGGGGCACGATATCCTTCTCGACGACGTCGAGCATGCGCCAAAAAAGAGTGGAAGTGTTCCTTTCCATTCCGTTTCCTCCTCGCTTCGTTGGACTCTCTTTCATGCCGAACCATCCGTCCGGATCTCCTCCGCCGGGAACACTCTCCGGCCGCCGGAGACGGGACGAAACCCCTGCAACAACCCATCCCCTACTGGAAACAGCTCGGAACGACCAGGCGAAAGGCGCGCACACGATGACCGAAGGCGCCTTCCTTCATTCCGCACGCGGCGTCGAATCTTTTTCCGGAGATCTCAGGATTCCCGGCGGAGATTTTGCAGTATCGGTTCCTTCAGAAGGTCCTCCTCGTGCAGATCTCCGTTGGCATAGCGTTTGAGACAGAAAAGCGCTTCCTCCCGAGACGCGTCATCGAGGGAAAGCATGGCGGCGCTGTACGAGGCGACGCGCCGCCGCATTTCCTCGTATTCCCCAGACGTGAGAAACCCCTTGGCACGGCGTTTGTTGAGAATCGTATAGGGGTCCAGATCGAAGACCATGTCCCTTTCGCGGCAACGACGCAGCCATCGGAAACCAAGAAGCGACACCGCTCCCAGAAGCACTCCCGAAGCAATCCACGTGAGAGGACTGAACAACAACGGCGAGGCGAAAAAACGTTCCAAGACGATTCCTCCTTACACGCCCTCCTCCGAAACAATCCCTCGAAGGGAACACGCTTTGTCTCCGGAAATGCCGGAGCATGGTCCATGTCCATTCCGCGTCGTGCTTTTTTCAGACATTGCTTCCCCGAAAAAATGCCGCTTCGCGGCTTTCGATTGTGTATTGCGTATTGCACCATCGCGTCCCCATCGAAAGAACTACGGAAGAAGAGTGCTCCTGCGGTACTCTCCGCCGGAAAGGGACGGATCCCGATTCGGATCGTAGTCGGCCTTGTCCGTGTAGACCACGGAACCAGCCTTGTTCCGCCACCGGAAGTGCCACTGGTTCGATCCGGTCTCCGCCTCTCCCGAGAAGGGATTGCGGTATGTCGCCTGCCCGGAGAGGGAGAGAAACATGTCGTCCACCAGGCTCTCCCCAGCCCTCCGTCTCACTTCCGCCAACGCTCGTTCGAGTTCCCGGAGTTCGGCCTTCCTCTCCCCGAGAAGCTCTCCCCGCTCGATCCATCGCTTCACCTCTCCGGAGACCCACGCGGGAGACATGCGCAGCGAATCCGCCACCACCCCGAACAGAGGCGCCCAGCGCGCCTCCTCTCCCTCGGGAAAGCGGACCGTCAGGGTGAAGCGATCACACCATTGGCCCGACGAAAGGGGGCCGCGATTCTCCAGGACTGTGGCGAGCTTTTCCCGGTAGCGGACGCCCTCTTCGTCGTAGGTTACGGTGAGGAGCGTCGCCTCATAGCGAAAATCCAGGGGAACGGGAAGACAGGGCAGAAGATGTTTCTCAAAGAAGAGCCGGAACGACGCGGCCAGTGCAGGCAGCGCGCGCTCCTCCACGACCTGCAGGTTCGTCGCACCGGGGCGCAGTTCGGGGAAAAGCGTCTGCAGGAGAAAATCCCCCGGCGCGACATAGGGAAAGACCGTCATGCCGTGATAGGTAGACCCGGGAGGCAGCGCGCCTTCCACGGGCGCGACGCGCATGTCCACATAGAGCGTCGGCGAGACCCAGTGCATCTCCGCCGTCCCCGAAGCATCGCTCCGAACGGCAAAATCCAGTTCTTCCTCCAAAAGCCGGGAGAGCCCCTCCTGAGGAACAAGGCTCTTCCGCGCCACACCTCCAACGACGCTCCACCCCTCGGGAAGAAGGAGAGAAAACGCCTTCTCCGTCCGGTCCGTGTAGGGCTCGAAGAGGCGGCGGTCTTCCTTGCCGGAGACGTTCGGAGCATCCTTCGAGAGAGGACTCGCCGGAGGAGCGGCATCATGTGCGCCGGCGGGGCTCGTCTGCCGCACGAACAGGTAGGTGTGCCCTTCGTCGTCCTGGATCTCCAGAGAATCCCCCACGATCCGGCACCCGAGGCGGAAGGGGTCCTCGCCGTCGGGGCGAATGTGGAGCACGCCTTTCTCGAAGGTGTACTGCCCTCTGGTCTGTTCGGTTCCCGAGGCGCTTCGCAGCTCGTGCCGATAGGTTCCGTCGGCGAGGAGTTCCAGTTCGATATCCATTCCTTCGTCCCGGTAGAGCCACCTTCCGGACGCGGGAGAGCGATCCGGCTTCTTGACTTCCGGCGGCGAGGGCGGCGTGATGCCGCGTCCGACGCCGGAGAGAAAGAGCACCCCCGCACCGGAGGCGAGCCGGAGGTCCGGCGAAGCAGGGGAAACCGTCACCGGAGAGGTGCTTTCAGGCGGAGCCTCCGCCGATGCGGCGGTGCGGAAGACCAGCACGAAGGGAGCACACACGTCCGCCTCGTCGGCGGCACTTCGGAATCCACGCCTCCCCTGGCTGTTCACCCCCAGCGCATAGGTCGTCCCCGGAAGAAGGCGCACGGGCAGCACGCACACGGAGACCCCTTCGGCGGCCCCCGACGGATCCCTCTCGAAACGCGGATCGCCGAGCAGTTCGGGAAACGTTCCGGCGCTCTCCGAGACGAGGGACCAACTGTTCCGCTTCACGGGAGCGCTGAACCGGATGCGGATCTCCCGCAGTTCCGGGGACACATTTCCCGACCCGGAGGGAGGGTCCGTCCCGATCACCATCAACCCGTTTCCGCGGGAACACCCCGGAACACACATGCCCAAAAGCACCGACAGGAACACCAACACTATTCCGCGTTTCACGAAATCACCTCCGAACCGCGACAGAGGACATCCTCCGGCGCGGGCATTCCTTCTGCGGCACAGGCCGACGAGCACACCCGCCCCGCCTCGAAACCGCAGGCGACGAGGGAAGACCATTGCAACCGAGGTGGCCTACCGGAACGAGAACCCCTTGATGAACGGCAGGAGCCACTCCTGGGCCTTTCCGTATTCCGCCGCGGGAAGCGTGACCACGAGGAGCGCCCCGCTTGCGGCAAAACGGACGACCACCGTCGCCCGGGAAACCCCCGCGGCATCCGGCGACGAGTAGAGAAAGACCTGGGCCTGCCGCCCCCGGGCCTGCACCACGGAACTGCCGTGGGCGCGTTTGCCCTCGGCGATCTTCGCCCTGACCTCTTCCGCCGCCGCCTCGTCCTTCACGGCAAAGAGCTGGAGTTCCTCGCCTCCGGGAAGACGATAGAGCGCACCGCCTTCGATGGGGCGCACGACCACCGCTCCCGAAGGAAGCGGCGCGGCGAAGAGCCCTGCCGGATCGGAATGCACGAGGGGGGCTCCCGCCGGAGAGGAAGCCGCGACGGTCTCCCGGCGCACGCTCGCCAGAATCCGGTCGAAAGCGGGAAGAAGTGCGTCGAAGTCCGAGACGGCGGCGTCGAAGA
This sequence comes from Aminiphilus circumscriptus DSM 16581, assembly GCF_000526375.1. Lineage (NCBI taxonomy): Bacteria > Thermotogati > Synergistota > Synergistia > Synergistales > Aminiphilaceae > Aminiphilus > Aminiphilus circumscriptus. The sequence goes on from NZ_JAFY01000002.1 coordinate 277,903, forward strand.
GAAACCCGTACCCTTCCGTTTCCGTCACCACCGTGTAAAAAAGCCCTTTCAGCTGTGCGGGGTTGCCCTCCACGGTGAAAAGAAACTCCAGCCGCAGCGCCTCCAGCCCCGCAAGAGAGGTCCTTTTGAGATCCAGGCGCCGGTAGCTCTTGAAACTGTCCTGCCCTTCCGACTCGACCGCCTGGAAATAGGCGTCGAGGGGAACGGGGGAGGGAAATTCCTCCCGGTAGAACAGAAATTCCGCCCGGGCTCCGCTGCCCTCGCGAAGGACAAAGTAGGCGTTTGCGGATGGATCGGAGGGCGGCACGGCACTCCATTCCCGGGGAACCTCGAAGGCCAGCGCTCCCTCCCGGACGACCGCCGGGGAAGCCGGCCCGACCTGGAGAGCCTGGTCCCCCGTGCTTTCCGCACCGGGGGACGCCGCCGGAGAAGAAACGGGACCTCCGGAGGTGGTGATGCGCACGCCCCGGAGGAACTCGGCAAAGCGGTCACGCACTCTCCCGAAATCCTCCGGCAGCGTGGAGAACTCGAAGACGTACCAGGAGGATTCCAGGCGAAGATAGGACATCTCCCGCTGGAGGGTTCCGTCGGAAGTCTTCTCCACCACCTGATGCACGATGGAAGGATATCCCGCAAGGGTGCCGTCGCTGTTTTTCAGCAGCGTGGTGCTTTCATCGTAGCGGGCCTTGTTGCGGAGATAGTCCGCGAATCCCTCCGCCTCCTCGGGGGAGCCGAAATCGATGCGCCGGAGACGGAGGAGCACCACCGCCCGGTCCTTGTCGTCCCGAAGTTCGCACAGGGCCACCTCGTCCCGGGTCGGCTCCAGGGCATTCCATCCCGGAGGGAGAGTGATGTCGATGTCCGCACCCTCTGCAACACCGATGGAAACGGCCAGGCAGCACGCCAGCAGGAACAACGACAGCAGTTTTCTTCCGTCCATGATCACGCCTCCTTCGTGCCGGGGGCCCCCTTCGCCCCGGGAATACGTCTCCCTTTCCTTCCGTCGTTTTTTACCGCTCCTCCCCCAAAAGAACGAAGGGAGCCCAGAATGCGGGGTGCGGCAGGCGCTCCAGAAGCGTCACCTGGGCCTTCCGAAGCGCCTGGGATTTGGTGTCCCCGGAAAGCCAGTTTTTGTAGAAGAGCACGAAGAGATCCTTCGTGGACGCATCGAAGACGCTCCAGAGACTCGCGAGCAGGGACGATGTTCCCGCGTGGAAGAAGGAGCGGGAAAATCCGATGAGTCCCTCGGCATGACTCAGTTGCCCCAAACCGGTCTCGCAGGCGCTCAGGACGACGCAGCCAGCGTTGAGCGGCAGGCGGAAGACTTCCGATGCCCGCAGCTCCCCGTCGTCTTCGCCGTCGGCGGCGAGGTAGATCGTGCTGTTCAAGGGGCGCCTTCCATCGGCCATGGCATGGGTGGACAGATGCACCACGTCGAAACCGGCGGCTTTTGCGAAAAGGCGCGTTTCCGTCGCATCGGCGCCGAAGAAGATTTCCGAGGCGGAAAAGAGGGGTGCCACCTCGAGGACCTCCTGCTCCGCGAAGGGAAGCGGCGCAAGAGAGCCGTCGGAAAAGACGGGATTGCCGAAGCCGAGAAAGCGCAACGGTCTCGACCTCGTCGCCTCCGCGCTTCTCCGGGCGGCGAGCAGCGTGTAGATGCCGAGGGAAGGCGCGTAGGAAAGAGCCGCCCGCTGCAGGAGATAGTCCGTTCCCGTCCAGAACGTCTGGAAGGGAATGGCGGCGAGAATGCCCTGGGGGATCACCACCACGTGCGGCGCCGTGTACAGAACGTTCTCCAGGGGTGCCACGAGGCCCAGATAGAGGCGGGAAAGCTCGAGAAAAGGGGGCTCCGCCTCGGGAGTCCGCAGAGAGGGCAGCGCGGCGTTCACCGCGTTCTCCACGGCCTGCCGCGAAAGAAGGGGCAGCAGCACGCACCGCACTCCGTCCCGGGTGACGAGGAACGCGAGAGTCCGTGACGGCAGCAGGTGATAGCTCACCACGAGCACATCCGAAGGAAGGAGACGCCGCATTTCCGCCACTGACGGAGGTGCGGGAGCGGAGAGGGCGGCCAGCTCCGGAGACGCGAGGGCCACCCGGCTTCGCAGGGAGGCGAGCTTCTCCCGGAGTTCCGCGGCCTTGCGCTCGATCCGCTCCAGCGCGAGCCGCCTTTCCTCGTCGGGAGTTCCTTCGGAGAGGAGGGCGCTCTTTTTCGCGGCAAGGCGCTCCAGTTCGCCCTCAAGGGCGGCGAGGGCCTCATAGAGCTCCCGGTCCGTCTCCCGGAGTTCCACCTGTCCCCCTCCCGCCACGTCAAGGAACGACCTTGCCTTCATGCGTTCCGACACGGAAAGGGCTTCCTCCAGCTCCCCCCGTTCGACGAGAAGGTCCACGAGAAGATCGTAGGCGTCGTAGCGGTGCTCCAAAAAGGCGACGCGCTGTTCCACCGAGGCGAAGCGGGCCCGGATCGTCTCCAGAAGATCCACCGCCTCCCGAAGCGGCCCGAGAGCCGCCTCGCCGTCCCCCAGGGCCACCCTGGCCCGGGCGAGCCCGTGCAGGGCGGCGAAGGCGAGCGGCGCATCCTCCACCCGCCTCGCCAGAACGAGGGCCTCTTCGAAGCAGGTCTCGCTCTCGACGAAACGCCCCTGCCGGAGACGAACAACGCCGCGATTGGATGTCACCAGAGCGAGGCCCGCGACGTCATTCACCTCCGCGTAGTCCTCGGCGGCCACGTCCAAAGCGCGTTCCGCAAGCTCCCAATCCTCCGCAACAATGCCCAGATTCGCCATGTTCACCATGAGATCCGTCGCTTCCCGTTCCATTCCCAGGGCGTGATAGCCGTCGAGGGCTCTGCCGAAATGCGCCTTCGCCTCTTCGAGCTGTCCTCCCCTGCGGGCCAGAATCCCGAGATTGACCAGGATCCCCGCCTCGGCGCGGCGGTCCCCCCGCTCCTGCGCGAGTTCAAGGGCACGGCGGAAGGCGCGCTCCGCCTCCTGCTCCTCTCCGGTGGCAAGCGCGAGCGTTCCCGCGTTCACGTATACTCCCACATCCTCCGGAATCGCGGGAGACATCTGAAAATGCAGCGCCCGGTCAAGTTCCTCCTTGGCCCGACCGTACTCGCCCCGGGACAGGAAAAAGACCGCCAGATTGTTCCACACCCAGAGACGCTGCGACGAAAGGCCCAGAGAGACCGCGAGCGCCTCGCAGCGCTCCAGATCGGCCAGGGATTCCTCCGCTTCGAAGGCGTAGCGGTCCAGAAACTCCGCCCGGTTGAGCCGCACAACGAACTCGAGCCAGGGAGAGGGAACGTCGAGGGCAATCTCGAGGGCGACACGAAAACGCTCCCGCGTCCGGGCCGGATCCTCCACACCCATGGAGAGACGAGCCAGATGGTTCGCCGCGAGCCCCGCAATCTCCGGATTTCCCGGCATCTCCTCCGAGGCGCTCCGGGAGGCGTCTCGTTCCAGCAAAGCCATGCCGCGCCTGAACGCCTCCTGCCACAGCCTCTCCGCCTCGGCGTGGCGCCCCTCGCGGTAGGCCGCAACGCCTCCGGAAAGGGCGGCGAGCGCCTTGCCGTAGTCGCTTCCGGTCCGCTCCGCCAGGGCACGAAGCTCCTCCAGCGTCGCCGAGGCATCGTCCCAGCGGGAAACTCCCTGAAAGGCGCGGATCACGCCGTCCAGCATGCGGATTTCCTGCACCGTCCGAAGGGAACGCAACGTTTCCGGCATCTCTTCCGGAATCCTTCCGGAGGAGCGAAGCAGCTCCCGGGCACGCTCCGCCAGGGCCAGCGCCTTCTCGTCGTCGCCGCGCCGGGAGGCGATGTAGCCGACGGCGAGAGCGTACTCCACCCTTTCCGCCGGCCAGGCCATTGCGGAGGTCACGAGGAGAAACCCTCCGGCCTCGTCGAGGGCTTCATCGTACCGCCCCCGATAGACGAGGTCGAGCACTCGGTCACGCAGCGCCGCGAGACGCATCGCGGTGACGTGCACATTTCGGACCTGGGCGTCGAGGGAGAGCAGCTCCGTCCGGGCGAACCCCTCCGAGGGAAACGCGGCAAAGAGGATCGCAAGAAAGGCGAAACAAAAGAAGAAGGGGAAAAGGAGAAAGAAGAACCTGGAAACACGTTTCGACACCGAACACAACAAGAAGGGGAAACGCATGTGAGAACAAAAAGAGCGGGAACAAGGCGCCGTTCTGGTTCTTCTCACGAGAAATCGCCTCCCCTCCGCTTCGGAGAGCGTTCCGCCTCCCGAAGCGACCGTATGTCCCTCTGAGCGCAGTTCTTCTGAAATGGATTATATCTCAGAGCGACTCCGATCGCCCCTTCCGTCCGGCTCCTCCGGCTCCGAAAGCGCGAAGAATCCGGCCGCCCGGGCCGGATTCTTCGCAAAAGGAGCGTCCGTCACTGCGTTTTCTCCGAGGCCTTCAAGAGGTCATCCCTTGCGTCGGAACAGGAAAAACGCCGGAACAAGAAGGGCGATGGCCGGAAGCGTCCCGCCTCCCGCGTTGCAGCCGCCGCCCGATCCACCCGCCCCTTCCGTGGGGGAGGGAGATGCGGAGGGGGACGGCGTGGGAGAACCCGAGATCGTCGGTGTGGGCACCGCGTTGACCGTGACGACAAGGGTTCTTGAATCCACGGATTGCGACGTGCTCCGGGCGGTCACCCGCACCGTGTAGGTGCCGGCGGTGGAAAAGGTGTGCTCCTTCGTCGCCGAAAGCGCATTCGTCACCGTCTCCTCCGTCGTTCCGTCGCCGAAGTTCCACTGATACTTCCACATGGTGCCGTTCGTGACTTCCGCCTTGCAGGTGAAGGTAACCTTCAGCGGTGCGGTCCCTTCGGTCTTGTCCGCCGTGAATTCGGTCACACGGACCGTACAGGTCGGTCACCCTCCCGCGACGGCAGGCTCGGAAAACAGAAAAACCCCGGTGAAACACAATGCACAGAGCAGAAAAAGGGTTGCACTCATTCGCTTCATATCCCTGAACATCCTCCTTCGACATCTGTTGTCCGGAGAGACGGTTGCTGTGAAAAACCGCTCTTCTCCGGAATCAGCTTCACGGAATGTGTTCCTCCTCCTATTGTGCCCTATCTTCACGTGGCGATCAAGCCACGAAGGTTCCCTCCGTAGGTCGCTCGGTTGTTCCGGCGGGTTCCACGATGACCGCCACGCCGTCGGGAAGCACCAGAACGGGAGCGGCGACACCCATGCGCGCCTCCGCTCGGGCCATGGCCTCTTCGAGCGTGGCCGCGGGAATCAACCCGAGCGTCCGGGCGTCGGCGAAGTTCTTCTCCTCCGTGACGAGCACCACGGCATGACGGGAGAGAACCCGGGCCAGCACCTGGGATTCCCACTGATCGGGAAGCGTCTCGTCCCGCTTTCGTGCCCCGATCCGGGCGAGGACGTCCTCCGGCCCGGAGGCGTTCCGGAACTCTCCCACGAAGCGCTCGCCTCCGTTGCCGTCGCGGCACTCCGCGCACATGACGATCACACCTCCGGGAATGCAGGCCGCCTCGCCTCCCGTCATGCCCTTCACGGCCTGGTAGATGTTCTGATCCAGCGGATAGCCCCCGTTGGACGTGACCACCACGGGCGCGGGAGCGGCCGTCACGCTCGCGAGATCGCGCAGGAAGGCACACCCCGCACTGTGCGCCTTCACCCGATGTCCCGCGAAGGCGGCGACCACATGATGGTCCCGGTCGAGCACCACGTTGAGGACGAAGGCGAGGCGTGCCGCCTCGCCCGCGAAGAGCATGTCCGTCTGAAGGGGATTGCCTTCCAGGATGCCCGTCCTCGCCTTCGGATGGCCGATGAACTCCGCGCAATGGTTTCCCAACACGCAGGAACGGCTTGCGATTCCGGGGAGCACGCTCTTGCATCCCCCGGAGAATCCCGCGAAGAAGTGGGGTTCGATGAACCCCTCCGCGACAAGAAGATCCGCCTCCGCGGCGATGCGGTTGATCTCGCAGGGACCTCCCGAGGGAAGACGCCCGATGGAGACCATCTCCTCCTCCACCGTGGCCTCGTGCATCACCACGCGCACGCGCCGGAGCGTCTCCTCGCCAAAACGGGCGACCTGCTCCTCCCGCGTCATGGGGCGATGCGTCCCCGTTGCGATGAGGAGCGCGATCTCCCCGTCGCCGCAGCCGGACCCCCTCCGGAGTTCCTCCAGAAGCGGCGGCAGGGTGACGCGGCTCGGCAGGGGGCGCGTGTGATCGCTGGTGATCACCACGATACGCTTTTTTCCCCGGGCGAGTTCCGCGACCCGAGACGACCCGACGGGAGCCTCAAGGGCGCGGCGGACCAGTTCGCCTCCGGCGGCCTCGGGTCGGAGGTCGTTCACCCGGGAGCGGAGAACCCCGGCGATTCGTTCCTCGGGAAGGATCAGGTCCAGGGAGGACGATCCATAGGGAATGGGAATGCGTGCGAAAGGTTTTCCGGATTCCATGAGCACCCGCCTCTTTCCCCGTCGTTCGGAAAACAGTTTTTCCCCCGTCTTGAGAAGCAAACCCCCCTACGCACACGATGCCGAAGCAAGTTTCCCGCTTCCCCGAAGCACCTGCGGCACTCTTCGACGCTGTCCGCTCCGGCGGGCACTCCGCCCGGATTTGCGCGGTAAGCCGCCGTTCCGTCCTTTTGTCCGGCCCTTCTCTCTGCAGCAAGTATAAAACCATGTCATTGTACGTCAACGGCAAAACAGATCGGGTTCTGGAGGTTTCAACCAGTGGCTACTACGCCTGGCTGAAACGACCGGATTCTCCCCGGAATCAAGAGGAAAAACGGCTCGAACTCGAAATCATAGCGGCTCATAAAAGAACGGAAGAAACCTACAGTCCAGAACGTCTGCAGAAAGAGCTTGCCTGCCACGGCGTTCACATTGGAGTTCACCGGATCAAACGGATTCGCAGGAAACTGGGGCTTCGCTGCAAACAGTAGGCTGCTTATAGGCTGCTTAAATGTTTTGGTGTCCGCTATTGACGACCGACCCCACCCCGCACCACAGACCGAACACCGGCAACAAACGCACTCCTTTTCAGGAGAGCGACAAGCACCGGATATGACGCGGTGAACGTTGGGTACACCGCCTTGCTCGGCTTTATAGTTTATTAAGTGCTGCATCCACCGTTTGCTTGACGAGCTTTTTCTTAATCTCCGGATCGGGCTTCTGAATGAATTCAACTGCAGCGAGATCGTCACCTCTCTTGCGGTTTTGTCTCGGTTCCAACGCTTCGATGAGCAGGGCTTCGAGTGCCGGTATGACGCTTGTGCCAGCGAACGAATCCGGCAGTGCACCGAGCTTCCCCTCATCAGAAACTGGTAATAGTCCAAACCATGAGAAGCGATCCCATCGCGAGGAAAGTCGATCGAGGGTGTGCTCGTAAAGTCGCCTCCCAAGCGGTCGCTCTGTGGCTCTACCAACGTAAATCACCTCTCTACCGTCATAGAGGAGGTAAATGCCAATCTGCTTCGAAAAATCGACCGCTTCCGCCCCGATCTGCTGCATTCCCAGGATTTGCGGGCTGGCGCTCCACTCGATAGCTTCGCGACTCCAGAACATCCCGAACGAGCTTACGACCGCATATTGTTCTTCCTCCGCCTCATCCTCCGTTGAAACGATCGTTGGCGCATCAGGTGAAATGCCAGCCTTCGCCTTCCACACGTAAAGCCCGCGCCCGATTTTTTGCCAAGGGCATGCGCCGCCCTCTTTTTTGATGGCGGTAGTTAAATGTGCACTGACAGTCGCCGCAGGCGTCGCACCTAGTTCGGTTCGCAACTCCGCCCCAATAATTTTGTCGGTAAGCTCCTTGTAGTGCATTGCTCCGGAGGCTCCGCTGAGGACCTTTTCAATTGCTTTACGCCATGTGAGTTGCTTCGTCACGTTTTAGGCTCCTCTCCATGTATAAGGTAAACCACGGTGGTCTTCACGTCCCTGTGGCCAGGGAGTTCCTAAACCGTTCGAATTTTAAACCATTTTCAAGCAAATGAGTAGCGAAGAAATGCCAAAAGCGTGACAGATCGCTTGCTTTATTAGAAGAATTTTAAATAAAATAGAGCAAGTGTGAGCCTCTTGTCAAGCCCAGGCTTTGATTCTGTGACAGATGACGGACCAGGGATACGTCCACTCCAAAATCCGTCCTTTTCACGCTCTTTGGGGGTCTTCCTCTCGTCCGTTGACAATGCGGGGATACTGCCGCCGCACGCCACGGGGCGTGCCTTCCATCCTTTTGCGTCAAAAGGACATGGCAGCGACGCCGGAAACGACGAGGCCGATACCGCCGAGAAGGCGTGGAGTCAGGCGCTCACGGAGCAGCAGCGCTCCGAAGAGAGCGGAGAGGAAAGGTCGTATGGAAACGATGTTCGTGGCGACCACGGCAGAGATGGCCGTGAGGCTTCCCGTGAAGAGCAGGTTGCCTACGGTGAGGCTCAGTGCTCCGGCGGCCACAGTCCAGAGCACGGCGGAGGCGGGCGCTCCCCGCAATCCGGAGGGCGCGGCGGAACCTGCGCCGAAACGCCTCTCCCGAAGGAGGAACACGAGCCAGGAAACGCCGGTCACTCCCAGGGCCCGCCACCATTCGATCTCTGCCACGGGAAGAACGTTTGCCGACACTTTGCAGGAGACGAGACCCGCAAGCCAGCAGACCATGGCCGCGAAGGCGAAGAACATTCCCGTCCGATTGCGCAGCGCCTCCGTTCCGTCCTCCCGGGGCGCCACAAGGTAGAGCCCGCCGCCGATGAGCGCCGCCGCGAAGAGAAGGGAGAGATGGAAGGATTCGCCGAGAAAGAGGCACGACACCGGGACGGCGAGCAGCGGATAGGCGGAGGTCACCGCAGAGGTCACCGCCACTCCGAGGCGGTTCAGGGCCGCGAAGAAGAAGGCGTCTCCCACGACGAGCCACACCACCCCCCCGGCGATGATGGCAAAAAGCTGCTCTCCCGAGGGAGGGGACAGAAGCGCCCGCGCCCCCTCCGTCATGGCGAGATACAGTCCCGCCGTGGCCAGATAGCCGATGCAGCGCACCGCATTGATGCCCAACACGGAAAAATGCTCCCCGCTCCGCCGATAGAGCACGGGCGTAAAGGCCCAGATCACCGTAGCGCCCAATGCCAGCATCCATCCCAGAAATTCCTGCATGATCGTTGCCCGCCCTTCGTCTGTACGGAAAGAAACTCCTGCGGCGCTCTTTTCGGCAGGAACGTTTAGGTTTCCGCCTCTATGCGTCGCCGGAGAGATCCTCCGGAGTGATGTCCATGTAGATCACGTCGAAAAACTGCCGCTCCCGTTTCAGGGCCCGCCGGCGGCGGCCCATCTCGCGGAAGCCCACTCTTTTGTAGGATTCGATGGCCCGGGCGTTGAAAGAATACACCCGGAGCAGCACGTTTTCGAAGTTGAGGTAGTCGAATCCGTACCGGAGCAAAAGGGTCATCGCCTCGCGGCCGTACCCTCTGGACCAGTACGCCTTGTCCCCGATGAAAATACCCAATTCCGCCGTGCCGTTCAGACGGTCCGTGTCAAAGAAGCCGCAGACGCCGATCATGGCCTCCGTGGCGAGATCGACGATAGCGTAGTTGTGCTCCCTGCCGATCTTCTCCAGAGCCTCCCGTTCCGCATCGAGGCCGATGACCGCGGAAACCCTGGAAAGGTTCCGCACCACCTCGAGATCGTTGAGCCAGGCCGTACACTGTTCCGCGTCCTCCACAGAAAGAGGCGACAGGTAGCACTTGTTTCCCACCAGTTTGCGGAAATGCATGGTTTTCTCCTTTCATTTATTTTTTTGGAGCCTTCCCAAAAACCGGAAACGCTCCCCCGTAAAAACCGCCCCGCAGGAAGAATCTAACGGGAAAACACGATGGCATGCTCTTATAACGTATCGAAAATCCTGTGCCCCGGAAAGAAGGCGACTTGCGCGTGCGAAAGACAACCCTGTTCCGCACTCTGGTGGAGGGACCGGAAATCCTGGTGCTTCCAGGCGCCCATGACAGTCTCACCGCCCGGGTGATCGAAAAATGCGGCTTCAAGGCCCTTACCGCGGGGGGCTACAGTTTCTCCGCCTCCCTCCTCGGAAAGCCCGACATCGGGCTCCTCACCATGACGGAGATGGTACATCAGTACCGGAATCTTGTGAACGCCGTGGACATCCCTGTTTTCGCCGACGCGGACACGGGGTACGGAGACGTGCACAACGTGATGCGCGCCGTGCGTAAATACGAGGCAGCCGGCGTGGCAGGGCTCTTCATCGAGGATCAGGTTTTTCCGAAACGTTGCGGCCACATGGCCGGCAAAGCGGTCATTCCCCTGGAGGAGATGGTGGCGGAAATCAAGGCGGCCATCGCGGCGCGACAGGACCCGGATCTCGTCATCACGGCCCGCACGAACGCACTGGCGGTGCACGGTTTCGACGACGCCATCCGGAGAGGAAAAGCCTACGCCGAGGCGGGAGCGGACATGATTTTCGTCGAGGCGGTAACTTCGGAGGAACAGATGCGGACCGTGAATCGGGAGATCCTCAAGCCGACCCTGGCGAACATGATCGAGGGAGGAAAGACTCCCCTGAAAACGCCGCAGGAACTCCAGAACCTGGGCTACGCCGTGGTGGTCCATCCCTGCTCTCTCACCTATGCCGTCGCCGGGGCGGCGATGCGCTGCATGACCGAACTCGCGACCCACGGCACCACCGCGGGCTGCCGGGAGGACATGATGGATTTCGACGAGTTCTTCCGCTTCATCGGCGCACCGGAGATCCGGGAGCGGGAAAAACGCTTCTTCTGACGCCCCGGCGGAGGCGTGTTTCCGCAAAGGGCTCCCCGACCCTGGGCGGCCCTATCTTCTCAAGCAGCCGATCGGAGGTGGAAAATTTCTGAAATGCGCTTTTCACGACGGCGGTGTTCCTCCGAAAAGACGAAGGCAACCCCTTCGCCGGAGGAAACCGGACAGACACGGCAGAACAGCCGGACGCTCCCGGAGGTGTTGTTCAAATGAAGGCACGGCATGTTTCGCTTCTTCTCGCGGTTGCGCTCTTTTCCCTCGTCCTCGTCTCCGGCTCCTTCGCCGCGGAGATCGAACTCAATCTGGGACACGCCGCATCGGTCTCCCACCATTACCACACCTCGTCGGAACTCTTCGCGAAACTCGTGGAGGAGGGAACGGGCGGCAAGGTGAAGATCAACATCTTCCCCGCCAACCAGCTCGGCTCCCTTCCGGACATGACCGAGTCGGTCCGGCTCGGCACGCAGGACATGGTCCTCACCGCCGCCCCCATCATCGGCAACATCATCCCCGAATTCGAGGCGCTGTATCTTCCGTACCTCTTCCGGGACTACGCCCACGTGACCGCCTTTGACGGCAGCGATGCGGCGAAGAAGCTGGAGGACATCCTCCAGGAGCACGGCATGGTGCTTCTGGGATGGTGGGAGAACGGCTTCCGGGTCATCACGAACAACCACAAGCCCATCGTCACCCCCGCCGACATGGCGGGCATGAAGCTCCGCATCGGCGAATCCAAGATGGCCGTCAACACCTTCACCCTCCTGAACGTGAATCCCACGCCCATCACCATGAGCGAACTCTTCACCGCGCTCCAGCTCGGCACGGTGGACGGCCAGGAGAATCCCACCGGAAGAGCACTGAGCGGCAAATACTACGAAGTGCAGAAGTATCTCTCCCTCACGCGCCACCAGCATGTCTACGAGCCGCTGGTGATGAACAAGGCGAAGTTCGACTCCCTGGCCCCGGAAATCCGGGCGGCCCTGCTCGACGCGGGGAAGAAAGTGGCGGAGATCGACCGGAAGAGCGTCTCCGAGACCGAGGCGGGCGAGATCGAGGAACTGAAGGCGAAGGGCATGGAGATCAACGAGGTGGATCTTCCCGCCTTTCAGGAGGCCATGCGTCCGCTCTACGACCAGTACGAAAAGGAGCGGGGCGAAAAGTGGGCCGAACTGGTGCGGATGATCCAGAACCTGTAGCCGCTGTGGTCCTCATGTCCGGCTCACTCCAGCCCTCACACGCACCCGGAACATCCGTGCCGCCTTTCCAGTGGCTGCGCCAATTGCAGGCCCTGCTGAACAGGACGACCCGTCTCCTTTTGGTGGCCCTCGTGGCGACCATGTTCCTCGTGCTGCTCCTCCAGATCGTGTCCCGTTTCGTCCTTTTCTTTCCCATCCCCTGGTCCCAGGAGCTGCTGCAGTATCTCAACATCTGGATGGTCTTCCTCGGGGCTTCCCTCGCGGTGGCCGAGGGAGCCCACATTCGGATCGACCTGGTCCGGACGGCGATTCCCCGGGCCTGGGGACGCGGGCTCACCCTTCTCGCCCATGGCGTGAGCCTGCTTCTCGTGAGTGTCGTGGCATGGCAGTCGGGGATTCTGATGACGAAGACGATGCACCAGAGCATCGGTTCCTTTCCCGTTCCCATGGGGTGGTTCTACCTGAGCGTTCTTCTCGGGTGTTCTCTCATGGGCCTCAACTACGCGGTGCGCATCCTCCTCGTTCTCGCGGGCGTTTCCGCGGAGGGCGACAGCGGAAGCGCACACGGTCACGCCGCGCCGCCCTGTCCCGCAGCCGACGGGCCCGACCACTCCCCGGGAGGCGCCTCATGAGCGGCCTCCTCTTCGCCTCCTTCGCCGCGCTGCTCTGTCTCTCCGTTCCCATCGCACTCTCCCTGGTGGGCGCCTCTCTTCTGAGCCTCGCCCTGAAGACGCCCATTCCCCTCTTCATCGTTCCTCAGCGCATGGTGGGGGGGATCAATTCCTTTCCCCTCCTGGCCCTGATCTTCTTCATTCTCGCGGGGAACATCATGACCGAGGGAGGAGTCTCGAAAAAGCTGGTGACGTTCGCAAATCTCTTCGTGGGCAAGGTCGCGGGCGGATTGGCCATCGTCTCCACGCTGGCGGCGATGTTCTTCGGCGCCATTTCAGGCTCCTCCGCCGCGACCACCGCCGCCATCGGGGCCATCATGATCCCCCACATGAAGGACGCGGGATACCGCCCCTCCTTTTCCGCGGCGCTCATCGCCAGCTCTGGCCTGCCGGGCCTTCTCATTCCTCCCTGCGGCACCATGATTCTCTACGCCATCATCACCGACGTGTCGATCCTCAAGCGCTTCGTGGGAGGTATTGTTCCGGGGATTTTTCTCGGCATCTCCCTCATGGCCGTGGAGTACGGAATCTCGAAAAAACGGGGATACCGCACGGAAACCGCCGCCCAGAAGGCGGTGGACACAACGGAACCGGAGAGCGCCGCCGCGCCACCGGACAAAGGGAAGGCGTTCCGGGACAGCCTTTTCGCCCTCCTTTCGCCGGTGATCATCCTCGGTGGAATCTACTCCGGCATCTTCACGCCCACGGAAGCCGCGGGCATCGCGGTTCTCTACGGCCTGCTGGTGGGGCGCTTAGTCTACCGGGAGCTTTCCTGGAGCCGCATCGCCTCGGCCTGCTATAAATCCGCTTTGAGCGGCGCGGTGGTCATGTTCCTCATCGCCGCCGCCTCCATTTTCGCCTGGCTCCTGGCCACGAACCAGATTCCCCAGAAGTTCGTGAGCATGGTCACGTCCTTCTCCAGGGACCCCAAAACGGTGCTCCTGCTCATCAACATCACGCTGCTCATCGCCGGCACCTTCCTGGATAACGTGGCGGCCATCACGCTCCTTACGCCCATCCTCTACCCCCTGATCGTCTCCCTGGGAATCGATCCGGTCTTCTTCGGCGTGCTCATGATCACCAACCTTGCCATCGGGCAGGTGACCCCTCCGGTGGGCATGAATCTCTTCGTGGCGGCCAACATCTCCGGTGTTCCCGTGGAGCACATCGCCCGGGAGGCGATTCCCTTCGTGCTCGTCCTCGTGGCGGACCTGATGGTGCTCACCTACGTTCCGGAACGCATCACCTTTTTGCCGAACCTGCTTCTCAAAGGACATCCGGGGTGCCTTTCGGCTTCCCCGGCCCTTTCCGTCGCGAAACCTTCCACCAGGGAGGTTTCGCGCTTTTTTCCTCGCGGTGAGACATTGGATGCACTAAATCGAAGTTGGGAGTATAATGCGCCGGGACTGTACCGACGAGGAGATCCTACCCGGAAGCGCGCCTTCCGTCGCGATGCGTCTTTCGTCCGATACGTCGCACTTTCCACAGGGAAACGCCATCTTTCGAAAGAAGGTTCGAACATCCATGACACTCACGGGTCTTCTCCTCTGCGCCGGTACGGCTATCTGCTGGGCCTCGTCGCCGCTCCTCCTCCGGGAAGGCATGAAGAGCTTCTCCTACCAGGAAATCAACGCCGTGCGTTCCCTCGGCTTTCTCGGCGGATCCATCGTGGTCCTCCTGGCGCTTCTGGGCACGTCCGCAACCTTCCCCACCTCGCCCTTCCTCCTGAGCGTCGTGCTCTGCAACGTCCTTCTCGGCAACATCCTCGGCGATGTGGCCTATTTCGCCGCCATCAAGAGCATCGGTGTGAGCCGCGCCGTGGCCATCTCCAGTGCCTATCCCCTTGTGGTGACCGCCGTTTCCTGGCTGTGGCTCGGCGAGCACATCACGCTCCATGTCCTGGCGGGAACAGTGTGCATTGTCCTCGGCCTCGTCTTTCTGCGCATGGAAGGACACGACAGAGAACGACCACAGGCCGCCACAAAGGGGTTTCTGCTCTCCATCCTGGCCGCTCTCTGCTGGGGCATCGGCATCCCCATCTCCAAGTGGCTCATCTCTTCCGCCGGCATGGACCCCGCGACCTTCAACTTCCTCCGGGCCCTGACGCTCGTCCCGCTCACCTGGGGGATCTGGCTCGCCTCCGCGAAGGGACGCCGGGAGGCGAAAAACTTCTTCTCCCGGCGCGATGAAACCAGCAGGGTGGACAACGCGGTTTCCGCGGGGAAAACCCTTGCCCTGCGGCGTCTCAGCGTCGTTCTGGCAGGGGTTGTAGGGCTTTCTCTGGGAGGCGTGCTCTTCACGCTCTCGCTGCGGACAGCACCGGTGTCGCTGGTGACACCCATCACCGCCACGAGCCCGTTTCTGACGGCCCTCTTTTCCTTCTTCGTCCTGCGGGAGCCCACCCGGGCCGTGCAGTGGGCGGGCATCGCCTTCATCGTGGGAGGATCCGCCACCATCGGCATGTGAGCCCATGCAGGAACTCTGCTCAAGCACACGAAACTCCTCGCCATGCCGCACACACTTCAGAACTCGTCTTTTCCGGAGAGACCTACTTCATCGACAAATCCGCATCCGGCGTCGTCTCTGCCTTGCCGCACATGTGAACAGACGCATGGCCTATGATTACGCAGCATCGCCCCCGCCGCCCCGAGCGGGCAATGGCACAGGTGCATCGTTTTTTCACCCCTCTAGGGGGCTTTCATTGAGGAGTCCATCCGGACAGCCCGAAGTACAGGATCGAGACGCCCCCAAGTCGTGAAGACGGTCACCGCCAGGTGGAGTTCGCTGCCGTCAGAAGCGATGAAGAGCCGGGCCGAGAGGGGCATGGATGAGGCGTGCTCCGTCCCGGGCCGGAGTGGGTAGAGCAGACCTGTGAACCTTCTCCCCCGCTTGTCCAGGGTGAGGCGAAAAGGATTGTCCCCCCTGGTTGCTGCCGTCAGGGAGCCGTATCCCGACACCTGGACGAACAAGTCCAGATCCTTCTCCGTGCGGAGAAGCACCCCGTCGGGAGCATCGAAACGCCACCGCCCTTCGGCGAGGCGCTGCAGTTCCCGCAGGCTCTCCGGATGGTACGTGGTCGGGTCGAAGCGCTCGTCCAGCACATACCGGGCGAGGGCGCTCCCCCCGAAGAGCAAAAGCAGCACCGCCACGAAGCCGAACAGGGCGAGCCTGGACGGGGCTTCCGGGACAAGCCCGCACGATTCCGCTCGAACGAAGAGGGAACGCCCCGCCTCCAATGTGGTCTTTCCTTCATGTCCATCGTCACCGCCGCTGTCGTTTTCGCACTCCCCATCCCCTCCATCGTCATTTTCTCCGGAAAGGACTTCCTTTTCCGCGCCGCTCTTTTCGTCGGGGAAGAGACCGACACCTGTGGAGACAAGGAAAAGAAAGGCGAAGAGCGCCGCGTCGAGGAGGTTGAAGAAGATCCACCAGCCTCCCGTGAGTGTTCCGCTGTAGGCCCGAAGCACGACACCCCCGGTCTGTCCCATGGAGAAGAAGGGCTCCCGTAGAAGGCCGTCCGCGATCTCAAAGATCCAGTAGAAGGGAGAATCCGCCGGAGTGGCGTGCACCGCTCCGGCCACGAGAAGCTGCACCCACCCGTAGACCAGGGCTCCCGCGAAGGCAAGCCACAGACGCTGTCCAAAAGCCCATAACCGGAGCGGATCGCCCCGCCCCAGACGCCCTGCGCCGTATCCGGCGATGCCCCCCGCGAGCATTCCCGCAAGCCCCGGCAGCGCGCAGACATCGGCCCGAAAGATGCCGAGCACGGCACCACAGATCGCACAAAACGTCATGGCTGGCATAAAGCGGAACACTGTCCACCTCACTCCGGACATCTCCTCCATCTCCGGCACGACGCCTCTCCCCTCTCCGCGTCTCTCGCATTTCCGACCCGCCCGGGAGTTCCCACGGATCTGCCCATGTCTTTACCTCTTCCAAGCAGCATTTTAGCACAGTTCCTCCTGTCCTTCGGAATCCTTCGGAGAAGTGTTCGGGAAACCCTGAATAAAGGCCTTTCGATTTCCCTTGACTCGGGTCGCATCAGGCTCTGCGAGGCGCCCTCGTAGCCTTATTCAGAGATTCCTTCGGGTATAATGAACGTCATCCCTGCAACCGAGAGTGAACACGGGACATACCTTTCTCCGAGGAGGCAGCCCATGACTTTTTCCTACGAACAGAAACCTCAGGCAATCGAGGACGCCAGCTTCGCCATGATCCAAACGGTTCTGGCGAGCTACGCCGTTCCGGAAGCACTGCTTCCGGTGGTGATCCGCGTGGTCCACGCGGGGGCGGATTTTTCTCTCGCCTCCCTTGTGACCGTGGGAGGAACGACCGTGCCGGACCTTGCGGCGCGTCTGCACCGGGGGGGACGGCTCTTCTGCGACGTCTCCATGCTCGCTGCGGGCATCTCCAGGAAAATCACCGCCGCCTGCGGACTCGATCCCTTCGCCTCGGTACACGACGAGAGCGTCGCCGAAAAGGCCGCCGCCAAGGGCATCACCCGGGCCATGGCTGCGGTGGACATGGCCGTGGCCCAAGGGGTGCGCCTCTTTGCTTTCGGCAACGCCCCCACGGCGCTCTTCCGCCTGCTCGAACACGCCCGGGAGGGCGCACCGGTGGACGCGGTGATCGGCATGCCCGTGGGATTCGTGGGAGCCGCGGACAGCAAGGAGGCCCTTCTGGCCTCGGGGCTGCCCTGTCTGACCCTCCGTGGCCCCCGGGGCGGCTCCAACCTCTGCGCGGCGGCGCTCAACGCCCTGCTCCGTCTGGACGCTCCGGCGTCCTGAAGAGCGAAACGTCCGGAGCAGGGACATGGAGGAGAGACAGGGGAAAAATCTCCGCTACGGATTCACCACCGGCACGGCGGCCACGGCGGCGGCTCTTGCCGCCGTGCGCTGGCTCCTCGGGAGGCCCTGTCGTACCGTGACGGTGGAGCTGCCGGAGGGACGCCGTCTTCCTCTTCCCGTGGCGGGAGTGCACTCCCTGGAAAAGGGGAACGGCGAAGGCGCCGAAGCCTGGGTGATCAAGGACGGCGGCGATGACCCGGACGTCACCTCCGGGCTCGCCATCGTCGCCTCGGTGCAGCTGCTCGACGAAGAGCGCATCGAGATCCGCGGCGGCGAGGGCGTGGGCGTCGTGACGAAGAAGGGCCTTCCCGTGCCGGTAGGGGAACCGGCCATCAATCCGGGACCGCGGGCGATGTTGGTGCGGAATCTCGCCGCCGAACTCGGACCGGGGCGCGGCGCGGTGGTGACCGTCTCCGTTCCCGAGGGGCGCGCCGTGGCGGCCCGGACTTACAATCCGCGCCTCGGCGTGGAGGGGGGCATCTCCATTCTCGGCACCCGGGGCATCGTGGTGCCCATGAGCGAGGAGGCCCTTGTGGCGACCATCTTCACCGAGTTGGACGTGCTCGCCGCATCGGGGCGCACCGCCTGCTGCCTTGTCCCCGGAAACTACGGCGAGGCCACGGCCCGCAAACTTGGGGTCCCCGCGGAGGCCCTGGTGAAGACGAGCAACTTCCTGGGCTATTCCCTGGAGAAACTCTCCCACATGGGCGAGGAGGGGAAGGGCGGACGCATCGACCATCTGCTGCTGGTGGGACAGGTGGGAAAACTCCTCAAGGTGGCGGGAGGATCGCTCCACACATCGAGCCGCTACAGCGACGGGCGTCTGGAGACGCTGGCCTCCTGCGCCGTCCTCGCCGGGGCGTCCCGGGAGGAGGTGGCGGCGATCCTCGAGGCGAACACCGCCGACGAGGCGGTGAACGCCCTTTTGGAAAAACCCTGGGCGGCGGAGACACTCGACCGGGTAGGCAGACGGATCGTGGCGGTGCTGCAGCGCTCCTGCAAAACCCTGCGCTGTATCGGCGTGGTGCTCTTTATCCTGCCGGACCGGATCGTGCACACCTCCGGCGAGGTGGCACATCTTCTCGCGACTTTGAGACAGAACGTTTCCTCCGAACCTCCTCCGGAGGAACCGGACGGAAGAGTTCCATGCGCCGGCGAAACGGCGGCGAAAAAGACGACGAAACCCGCAGACGATGCGAGAAGGCCATGCGCAACGGAGACGGACGAGAACACCGAAGAAGAGACGAAAGGATGACCCGGCCATGACGAGGACCCGATCCGCCGCTCTTTCCGGTACCTTTCGAGATTCCGGCGCCCGCCATGTTCGGCGTGCACGGGTTCAATACTCACGAGGCGACATATCCGGCGCGCACATTCCGGACGTCTCCGGCGGCTCCGGCACGGCGCGGGCAACCGCCCTGCGCCTCCTCGTTCTCTGTGTCCTCACCCTCCTGTGCTTCGGAACGGATGCAGTATCGGCCAAGGAATTTCCGGAGATCCTCGATCTGCACCGCCTTCCCCAGGAGCCGCTCCTCTATCTCTCCGGAGATCCCGCGACACCTTTCGTGGACGAGGAGGTCCAGAAAGAGAAGGCGCAGGCGTTCCTCGAAAAGCACTTCGCGCCGTGGAAACGCACCGCACCGGCCCACACGGTGGAAGACCTCCTCTGGCCCTTCAAGGCCTACGGAAATCGCGAGGGGTTCGGCGAAAACCTGCGCCTCCGCTCTCCAAACTGGGTGGCCGCCATGCGGACGAATGTCCGGGAGGAGGCCTTCGGAAGCCTTAACCGTCCCGCCGTGGCGCTCCAGGAGACATCGCTCCGCCTCTTCCCCACGGACAAGCCCTTTTTTCTCGATTCCGACATGGCCGGCGAGGGCTATCCCTTCGACTACCTCCAGAATTCGGCGGTGAAGCCCGGCGAGGCGCTCTTCGTCTCCCACGCCTCCGCCGACGGCGCCTGGTTCTTCTGCGAGACCGCCTACGCCGCTGGATGGGTGGACGCGCGGCATCTGGCCTTCGTGGACGCGGCCTTCATGGAACGCTGGCAGCGCGGCCCCTGGCTCGTGGTGTGCCGCAACACCGTCCCCGTGGCACTGTTTCAGCCCGACGACGAGCCCGGAACGTTCCGTTTCACCGCCCCCCTGGGGACACTGCTTCCCGTCGCGGGAGATCCGTTGCTCGGTGCCTTCCGCTTCGTGAACATTCCTGTGCGGAACGAAAACGGAATGGCCGCCATCCATCGGGGGGTGCTTCCCGAAGGAGCGGCGGCGCCCTGGCCCCTTTCCTTCACAGGATGGAACGCGGCGCGCCTCGCCGGAGAGATCATGGGGGAACCCTACGGTTGGGGAGGGCTGCTTCAGAACAGGGACTGTTCCGCCACGACAAGGGATCTGCTGGCCCCCTTCGGCGTATGGCTTCCCCGCAACTCCGCGGCCCAGGCGAAGAGCGGCACGCGGTTTCCCCTGGAGGGGCTTCCCGTGGCGGAAAAGAAGGCGCGCCTCCTCGCGGAGGGACTCCCTTTCCGGACGCTGGTGGCACTTCGGGGGCACATCATGCTCTACATCGGCTCCTGGAGAGGTGAACCGGTGGTCCTCCACACCACCTGGGGCGTGCGGACCCTGAAGGACGGCAGAGAAGGGCGACACGTCATCGGCAAAACGGTGATCACCACCCTCACCCCCGGCGCGGAACTTCCGGACCTGCATCCGTCGGGAACCATCGGCGAGCGGATCACGGGGTTCACGGTGCTCTTCTGACATGACGCTTCTTCGAGGCTTTCCTCCCATCGCCCGGAGCGACGCGACCCGTCTTGTCCTGGGCAGCATGCCCAGCGAGACATCCCTGGCGAAGGGCGAGTATTACGGCCATCCGCGCAACGCCTTCTGGCCGATTCTCGGAGCTCTGCTCGGTTTCGATCCCGGCGCGCCCTACGCCGAGCGTTGCGAGGCCCTTCACCGAGCCCGCATCGCCCTCTGGGACGTCCTCGCCTGCTGCGAACGGCCGGGAAGCCTCGATGCGGACATCGTGGCATCCTCCATCGTTCCCAACGACTTCGGCACCTTCTTCGCGGCCCATCCGCAGATCCGCGTCCTCTATTTCAACGGAAGCACCGCGGAAAACGCCTTCCGCCGCCACGTGCGTCCTCGTCTCCCAGAGCCGCTGAGGGCGCTCCCAACGCTGAGGCTCCCCTCCACCAGCCCGGCCCACGCGGGCCGCTCCTTCGAGGCAAAACGCGCCGCCTGGTCGTGTCTTGTGGAATAATCTTTCCGCAGCTGTTATCGACGCAAAAAAGTTGTGTGCATCACGTTGCGCAAAAAGGTTTTCATGGTGTTTGGCGGCCGTCTGCGGCGGATTCCACCCCCTCCGGCGTGTGTTTCCATATCCAGTCGACAAGCTTCTGCTTCGAGCCAATGTAGTTGGTGATGTATTTCGGCCGCTGTTCCGGCGACGGCTCCTCGGCAGCCGCCTCGCCCTGGGCCTCGAGCGCCTCGAAGTCCAGGTCAAGGGCGGCATCCGTTTCGAGGAGGAACGCCAGCCGGTCACTCGGTTGGGAAAAGCTCCATTCGGTTCTCCGGTCATGTCGCGACAAACCCGGTTGATGCCGGTGGGCGGTCGGCCCGTGCCCGGGGTGAACCCCGAAATCAGGCAGAGAGCCCTGTCGCTTGGATACCTACCGGAGACCGTCGAAAAGTGTCGGAGGGGGAATCACCTCGGGGGCTGTAAAAACCAAAATTGGGGTTTGACCAAGCCACCCTGCTTGCAGTATGTTACTTGATGGACGAGTGGACATGCTTGAAAGGGTGAATGATGCAGACCAAGTGGCTGACAGTCATTAAAGCGGCGGAATACCTGAAAATGGGTATCTATAAGCTGGCCCAAGAAGGCAAACTGCCGACGCACAAGGTCGGGCGGCAAGGGCGGTTCGATGCGAAGGAACTCGATAGGTGGCTCAAGTCCGGCAAACTGGCTTCCCGAGAGGAGCGCAGATGATGGCTTCAGGTGTTCACGCAAGCCTCACGGATTCTCCAGTGAGAGGGAATGAATCCCTTCCATCCCTTGGGGATAGGCAGGTTGGTTGCGCCCGCCGACCCAAGCTGCTTGACCAGTTGCGCGAATCCTTGAGGTCGCGCCATTACAGTCCGCGTACGGAGCAGACCTATTGCCATTGGGTCAGACGCTACATCCACTTTCACAACATCCGCCACCCCGCCGAAATGGCCGAACCGGAAATCAACGCCTTCCTGACGCATCTGGCTACGAAGGAAAAGGTAAGCGCCTCCACTCAGAACCAGGCGCTTTCCGCGCTGCTTTTCCTTTATCGTCACGTCCTCGGTCGTGAAGTGGGCGACCTGGGCGAAGTCATCCGCGCCCGCAAACCCAAACGCCTGCCTGTGGTCATGACCCGCGATGAAGTGAAAGCCGTGCTGACGAACCTGACCGGCGATAAGTGGCTCATGGCCTCGCTGATGTACGGCGCGGGACTGCGACTGATGGAATGTTTGCGTCTGCGCGTGCAGGACATCGATTTCTCCAGAAACGAAATCCTCGTCCGCGACGGCAAGGGGGCGAAAGACCGTATCACTATGCTGCCCGAGTCGCTCAAAGCCCAGCTGCAACAGCACCTCAAAACCGTCAAGGCAATCCACGAGCGCGACCTGGCCGACGGTTGGGGTCGCGTTCACCTGCCAGACGCCCTCGACCGTAAATACCCCCAACGCTCCCAAGGAGTGGCGCTGGCAATGGATCTTTCCGCAGGAGAACCGCTGGAAAAACCCAAAGACGGGCGAAGAGGGACGCCATCACGTTCACGAATCGATCATCCAGAAGGCGGTCAACGGCGCGGTGAAAAGGGTCGGCTTGGCCAAACGGGCCACCTGCCACACATTCCGTCATTCCTTCGCCACGCAACTCCTGGAATCGGGCTACGACATCAGGACAGTTCAGGAACTTCTCGGTCACAAGGACGTCAAGACTACGATGATTTACACCCATGTCCTGAACCGGGGCGGCAAGGGCGTTAAAAGTCCGGTGGACGATTTGTAGAGGAGGAGCGAAGGTGTCTTATATAAAAGCCATATATCCCCCCGTGTTCAGTGCAGAACATGGCCTAATCTTCTGCAAATGCAGGTGTTACGAGAGAATTGCAGGCGGGGTGTTATACCGCGATGTCGCGACCCAAAGGTGCTATGAAGAAACCATATAAACATTGTTAGGCAGGAAGAATCAGGCTCATGGCTAACGAAATCATATCTTACCTTGAAATGTGCCGCCGTGAAGGTGTCACCCTGCAGCGCGGGATGAACTTCGGCCTCGGTGGCAATCATTCGGTGATATTAATGTCGCTCCGACCCAACGCCCCTTACGAAGATGAGGTCCAGGACGGGGGCACAGTCCTGATTTACGAGGGCCATGATGAACCTCGGAGTACTCGTGTACCTGACCCGAAGCGAGTTGACCAGCCTGAGCGTAGCCATACTAACACACTCACCCAGAATGGCCTGTTCTACCGTGCGGCACAGGAAGCGAAAGCTGGTCAGCGTCCGCCGGAACGCGTTCGGGTGTATGAGAAGCTGCGACAGGGCATCTGGTCTTACAATGGTATCTTCCATCTTGTTGATGCGTGGCGACAGGTCAGTAATGGACGCCAAGTGTTCAAATTCAAGCTCGTAGCGGTGGAGGATGAGGAGGACCTGAATGTGCCGGCTCGATCCGAGGCAGCACGCCGGCGTGTTATTCCCACACATGTCAAGCTGGAGGTCTGGAAGCGGGACGGTGGACGATGCGTCGTCTGTGGGGCAACCGATGAGCTTCACTTTGATCACATCGTTCCCTACTCGAAAGGAGGCACATCCCTGGTAGCTCAAAATATTCAGTTGCTTTGCGCTCGCCACAACATGGAGAAGCGCGACCGAATACAATGACGTCTGCCTAACAACAACCGGTTGCAGCGGACGGCGATCCGCCGCCGCTGAACCCAACCGTAACGTGCCTTCACTTTTTAGGAAACCCTGAACAAGCTTCTCGCAAAATGTTCACAGCGGGAGGAAAAGAGGAAATGCCCCGCAAAGACCACATTTCCCGCACCTCTGGTAGCAGAGAGGAGGAATTATCTCCGTCTTCCGACCCTTTTTAACCCCCCTGTGGACAGGAGAAAACCTCTCGCCATGTAGAGATTGCACAGAGCGAAGAGCACGTACACGACATCTGGTATTTTTGGCAAGACCCTACACGTGCACCTTGGAAAATCCGAAGACGCCTGTGACGACGGAGAAGACCTGTTCAACCCGCGAACGGACTTTTGAAAGAAGACGGTTTTTCTCTTTCTCTTCTTCGGTGAGTTTTTTGTGCTTCGTGGCTCTCTTTTGGGTATAATCCACGGCGCGCGGGGCTTTCGTCCGGATCTCTTCGGTTTTGCCCATGTAGGCCGATCCATGCAGGAGTTCACCGATTCGGGTGGAGTCGTGCACGTTCGCCCCTTGGTGACGAGGCTCGCGGACCTGTTTGCTTTCCTTGTCCACGCCGACATGGACTTTCATACCGAAGTAGCACTGGTTGCCCTTCTTCGTGGAGTGCATCTCCGGATCGTGTTTCTTCTCCAGGGTTTTCGCCTGCGAGGGAGCGTGGATGATTGTGGCGGGCGCGTCGGTTCCCTCGGAGAGTTTTAAGCCCCGGGAGGCGAGAGAAAGATTTCCCGCCTCGAAGGGACTCTTGCGAGCTTGTGGGTTTCCAGAAGATGGCGGAACGTGCAAATCGTGCGTCCGGAACGGGTTCGTTGCGCAAGATCGATACGGGCGAAGCGCCGCATGGACTCCACGTCACACGAGGGCTTCTTCCACACCCCTGTCGCTCAAGGCCCGAACTCGTTCTGGAGAAAGTGGAGCCGCAAGCATTTTCCAGCCCTATGGGAGGACGTCCCTTTCCCTCTTTCGGATAGAAGGGTTCGAGAAGAGCGCAAAGCTCTTTCCAAGGGACTCTCTGTTCCATTTCGGCGAGAAAGAGTTCCCGTTTTGTGGGTTTTCGGTCTTTCTCGAACGAAATGGCGCTCGCGAAAGTTTTCTGTCGCTTTCTCGTACCTCAGCCCCCTGGAAAGAAGGTCGCACCGGAGGGAACATGGTGGCTTTGGGATTCATTTTACGGTCTCAAGGGAAAAACGGCGACATCCGCGAGTTTTTCAGAGATTCCATGAGCATTACCTCAGAATTGGAGGGATTTCATGCGTTATTATATCAGCTTGTTTTCACCTGAAACATTTCAAAAGTTTCTAGAATCATCAAAAGACATCTCCGGTTTTAGAAAGAAGCAGGAGAATGCAGCTAAGCATATAAAAAAAGGAGACATCCTTGTTTGTTATATGACCAGGATTTCACGTTTTTTTGCACTTTTTGAAGTAATAGAGAATTATTTCATTGATGATAAACCGATATTTGTGGATTCAGATGATCCATATGTTGTTAGGTTTAAGATAAAGCCAATTGTCTTACTGGATATCAATCATTCCGTTCCAATTTTTGATGAAAAACTTTGGGATAAATTATCTTTTACTAAAAAACGATCATGGACTGCAATGGTTCGCTCAAGCCTAAGAGAAATTGATGAAGAAGATGGGAAGATAATTGAATCGGTTTTGAAAGAACAAGAAAAGATAAAGAGGATATACAAACTTGATGAAAAAGAAGAAAAAAAGCTAAAACAGAAACAGCATAGAGTAAAATCAAACGAAAGCATTATAAATGTCTCAGTCCCTGAGGATGACGAAGAATCTTATAAAGAGGCACACACTCCCTTTACGACGGAGATAAGAGAATCAATAAAAATACAAGCAGAGATTGCTAGAATTGGAACGATGATGAATTTTAAAATATGGGTTCCAAAGAGTGACATCCAAAAAATCAGAGGTTACTTAAAAAACTTCGATCTCAACATAATAGATGAACTACCATTAAACTACGATGATACAACACTAAAGACAATTGAAAATATTGACGTATTATGGCTAAAGGGAAGATCAATTGTAAGGGCTTTTGAAGTTGAACATACGACTTCAATTTATTCGGGGATCCTTAGAATGGCAGACTTAATGGCATTACAACCAAATCTAGATATCAAAGCACATATAGT
This sequence comes from Aminiphilus circumscriptus DSM 16581, assembly GCF_000526375.1. Lineage (NCBI taxonomy): Bacteria > Thermotogati > Synergistota > Synergistia > Synergistales > Aminiphilaceae > Aminiphilus > Aminiphilus circumscriptus. The sequence continues at coordinate 303,493 of NZ_JAFY01000002.1, forward strand.
AGCTCCAGAGGAAAGGAAAGAGAAAGTTTTTCAAGAAATTACACGTCCGGTTTTTTCATTACTTGATGGTAAACCATTGTCTGAAAGATGTTCTTTTATTTCCTATGATTCTGTTCTTGAATTGTCAAAAGAGAGGCAACTGCAATACATGAATGATATGGTATTAGAACAATACGAAGAATATGGCGTTGAAGACTGATGTAATATACGGTACAGATCCATAGAACAACCGCTTCAACTTGATTCGGCGCCCTGAAGCCTGGTCCTACGGACGTACACTTTTCATACAGGCGCCTCGCAAGTTAAGCAAATGTAACGTGCCTTCACTTTTTACTTCTCGGCTGCTTCGAGAGCTTCCTTACTTGGCCTTTTCCGCCAGTTCCTTGAGGTACGTTGAAAATATCGGACACCAAAGTTACTATCCAACCAAAACGGAGGTGTCTGAATGGCAAAGAACGCAACGAACGGTCGCTATTCGAAAGAATTTCGGCATGAAGCCGTCAACATGATCATTGAAGGCGGCTTGACAGCATATGAAGCATCGCGTCAACTCTCCCTGCCCAAGTCGACCCTGGAAAACTGGGTGAGAGCGTACAAGGCCGGAAAACTTTCCGATATTGGCGGCGAGCGGCGGCCTCTCACTCAGGTTGAGGAGGAGCTTGAGCGCGTCAAACGAGAGCTTGCTCAAGTAAAACAGGAGCGCGATATCTTAAAAAAAGCCGCCGCGTACTTTGCCCGGGAGTCGCTGTCCGGTACGCGGTAATCAGGCGGTTTCGATCGAAGTATCCGGTTCCTCGGCTATGTCGGGTTCTGGAGGTTTCAACCAGTGGCTACTACGCCTGGCTGAAACGACCGGATTCTCTCCGGAATCAAGAGGAAAAACGGCTCGAACTCGAAATCATAGCGGCTCATAAAAGAACGGAAGAAACCTACGGTCCGGAACGTCTGCAGAAAGAGCTTGCCTGCCACGGCGTTCACATTGGAGTTCACCGGATCAAACGGATTCGCAGGAAACTGGGGCTTCGCTGCAAACAGGTCAAAAAGTTCAAGGCAACCACAAACGCAAACCACAAGCTGCCGGTTGCCACAAATCTTTTAGAACAAAACTTTGTCACGGAGGCCCCGAATCAAGTCTGGGTAACGGATATCACTTACATCCCCACAGCCGAGGGCTGGTTATATCTTGCCGGTCACAAGGATCTTTTTACCGGAGAGATTGTGGGCTACGCCATGGGAGAACGCATGACAAAGAATCTGGTCACCCAGTCCCTGTTTCGCGCTGTCGCTGCCAAGAGGCCTGCGGCTGGTTTGATTCATCATTCCGACCGTGGCAGTCAGTACTGCGCCGCGGGCTACCGAAAACTCCTTGACCAGTTCAAAATGCGGGCATCGATGAGCCGCCGTGGGAACTGCTATGACAACGCGCCCATTGAGAGTTTCTGGGGTGTGCTGAAAAACGAACTCGTTCATCATTGCCGTTACGAAACCCGGCAGGAAGCTATACGGCAGATCACGACGTACATCGAAATCTTTTACAATCGGCAGCGACGGCAGAAGAGACTTGGTTATCTCTCCCCTGCCGCCTATGAGAAACAATTTTTCAAAGAGCAGTAGGCTGCTTACATATTTTGGTGTCCGCTATTGACGACCGACCCCACCTCACCGGCCGCCTTTCCCAGCGCCTTGACAAGCTGCTGCTTGTTTTTGAGCGGGCCGATGTGGTGCTTCTTCTTGGCGTCGATCAGGGCCGCGCCTTGGAGCGTTTTGTGATCGACGCCGGGTTCCAACTCGTCGAGCAGGTCGATGATGTCCTGCGTGGTCATGTTGAGGGAGACTCCCTTGGCCTTGGCCATCTCTTGGAGTTCGACCACGGTGAGGTTATGCAGTCCGCCGCTCGGCGGAATCCTCTTGAGCTGGTCCGCCAGTTGCTGCGCATGCTTGAGGGATGCCTGCTTCTGGGCGAGAAGTTGAACCAGGTCGTCCTTGGTGCGGAGCAGGCCGATCTTGTGTTCCTTGAGCTTGGCGTCGAGCGCGGCTCCGGCGAGTCTGGAGTGGTCCACGCCCGGCTCCGCCGCGTCGAGCAGATGGATGAAGTCGGCTTTGGTCCGGGCGATGGAGACGCCGTTCTGCTTGGCCAGGATCTGGAGTTGCTTCACACTCAGAGTGTTCAGGTCGGCGATCTGTCCGCCTTCGAAGGCTGCCTTGAGCTTCGCGTCTTCCGTCGCCTTGGCCTTCGCCTGCTCTTCGATGGTCTGGGGCGGGATGATGCACGCGGCGGGTTCAGCCGCGGCTTTGGCCCCCAGCTCTCCTCCGCAGATCACCAGGGGCCATGCGACCACACTCGTGCAGCGACAGTTGGGATGGGCCGGTTGCTGGGGAAAGCGGTTCGTGTCGAAGACCTTGCCGTCCAGCGGCCCGCAGACCGGGCAGACCCGCTCGTCCTCCATGGTCATCCATTCGAGCTTCCGGACTCCGACGTGGTCGTGGAACTTGAGTCACCCCTGGTTATGGGCGCGCAGGACCTCCGTGCGGGCGATCACCTCCATGCGGTACTGGGCCTTGGTGAACACCTTGGAACCGGCGTAGCGGAAGGACTCCGGGTCTTTCACCACTCGCCCGAGGTCGCGGACGATGTCCTCGACGCCCTTGCCGGTGGCGACGCCGCCCATCACGACACGCTTGATGCCGTCGACCAGCTCGCGGTTGACGTCGCTGGCCAGGACCAGGTTGTAGTTCGTCATGAAATCGATGGCATCGGTGTCCACCAGGGTGAACACTCGGGTGGCGAGTTTGTCGATACCCTCCGGGGTCAAGTCACGGTAAAAGGGAAGCTGGGCCGCGGCGAATTCGTCGATGCCGCGGTAGACGCCTTGGCGGAAGGATGTTTTGGCCGTTTTCCGGAAAAGCAGCGTCTGTTCCCGGTGCAGGCGGCTCGTGGTCTCCTGGATGTCGGATTGAAGTTTCTTGAGGCCTTCGAGGGCGGCAAATTTGTTGTCAGGGAGGGAACCGAGGCTCTTGTAGCGCAGGACGGCGCGGCGCACCTCATCTTCGGCGGCGAGCATCGCGGTCAGTTCGGCGACCGTTTGCTCCGTATAGAGATTGCGGGCGCGGATGCTCTTTTCCGTGGCCCGGCAGATGGCTTCGGTTTGAGAGAGTGAATCCGGAGCATTCTCTCCAGCCCTATGGGAGGACGTCCCCTTCCCTCTTTCGGATAGAATGGTTCGAGACGAGCGCAAAGCTCTTTCGCAGGGGCTCTCTGTTCCATTTCGGCGAGAAAGAGTTCCCGTTTGGTGGGTTTTCGGTCTTTCTCGAACGAAATGGCGCTCGCGAAAGTTTTCTGTCGCTTTCTCGTACCTCAGCCCCCTGGAAAGAAGGTCGCACCGGAGGAACATGGTGGCTTTGGGATTCATTTTACGGTCTCAAGGAAAAAACGGCGACATCCGCACGGAGTTTTTCAGAGATTCCTTAAGACATCGGATGCTTGCCTGACCGTAATCTTCCTCTCAAGCAACTGCTCTATAACGAAATCTCTGAATAAGGCTACGTCAGCCCGCAGGGCGCCTCGCAGAGCCTGATGCGACCCGAGTCAAGGAAAAGCCAAAGGTCTTTATTCAGAGCTTCCATAACATATACCCGCCTTGATTCCTTCTGGCTCAAGAAAAGGTCATCCTTTCTCATGGGGACATTTTCTCTGTCCCCTTATAGGGTGACAATATCACTGTCCGGGAACACCCATCCGCAGATCCGCGTCGTCTATTTCAACGGAAGCACCGCGGAAAACGCCTTCCGCCGCCACGTGCATCCTCGTCTCCCAAAGCCGCTGAGGGCGCTCCCAACGCTGCGACTCCCCTCCACCAGCCCAGCCCACGCAGGCCGCTCCTTCGAGGCAAAACGCGCCGCCTAGTCGTGTCTTGTGGAATAATCTTTCCGCAGCTGTTATCGACGCAAAAACGTTTCAGGAGGCGCCATGTTTTCCAGCGGATAGAGTCCGCTCGCGATGGAAAGCTCTTCCGTCAAACCCTTTTCCACAAGGGGTGCGACATAGTTCGCGCCTCCGTGGACGAGACAAATTCCTCTGTTGCGGGCTGAAACAACCGGAGCGTACTCCGAAGGCAAAGTGCTTCCCATGGAGACGACTCCTGAAATGCCGATACGTTCGAGCAAGTCCACCACATGACGGGCCTGATTGTAGAGGAAAGCCGGAAAGATTTTGATTCCCGTAGTCACATATCCCGTTCCTCGGGTTGCCGCTTCATAGACAGAGGTGTACCGCCCCCGGATGAGTAGCTCCCCTGGGCTCAAGGTGCTTCCGGATGCGGAAAGAAGCTCTACAAATCCCTCTGGAGCGCCTTCTCGGATTTGAAAAAGTCCCGTAGCGCTGCTTTCGCAGAAAATACCGGCACGACGAAACAGCACGTCGTAGTTTCGTGATGAAAGACAGAGCAGTCCTCGCGAACCAAACGGAACCTCCGTATGCCAAAGGCGGGTTCCGGAGGAGAGAATGTCGAGAAGAGGCGAAATGATCAAGGAAGAGCCCGCGAGATGCGAGAGGAGCTCCAGCGCTTGAGAGAGGTGTTTTTCCGGAAGAAGAACCATGTTGACGATGGCGTTTCCTTTTCCTTGCGTCGGATCGATCGTAGCTTCGCAGAGGAGACGTTCCACCTCGAGGGAGGGCGCACCAAACCGTTCTTGAAGGAGAATGCGCCGGGCTACTTCGACTCCTTTTTGCGTGAGAAGAGCGCCTTTGCGCCCGTTTTTTTTGAGAAGCCCTTCTTTCTCGAGAGATGTAAGGTGATATCGGACAGTTCTCGTATCGACGTTCACGCCGCGCATGCGCAACGCTTCCCCCAGCTCTGTCGATGTCTTCTCCCCTTCCTCAAAATAGAGCAGGGAAAAGATTTCTCGCAACGTACCGGAGAGCTCCTCCATCGCCACACTCCTCCTCACAACAAAGAGCGGGGGCGACGTGCGCTTCCCCGCCGAGTCAAATCAAAAGACAACACTCGAAACCGTCAGGACGGGACGTATCTAAAAAGGACCATATCCTATCCAAGCGGCCACGGCAACAAGGACACCGCCAGCCACAGTCAAAAGAAGCGTGAGTTTGGCAATGTGCCGAACCCATCTGTCATAAGGAATGTCCGCAAAGGCAAGATAGTAGATCATGGCGGGATAAAACATGTTTGTGATGCCGTCACCGAACTGAAACGCCAAGACAGCGGTCTGGCGCGTGACTCCTACGAGATCCGAAAGAGGAGTCATGATGGGCATTGTCGCCGCAGCTTGTCCGCTTCCAGAACCGATGAAGAAATTGATCCCCGATTGAACGAGAAACATGACGACCCCAGCACCTACGCTCCCCACATGCGCGAGCGGCATGGCAAATCCGTACACGACGGTGTCCAAAACCTTGCCGTTTTCGAGAATGACCACGATGGCACGAGCGAATCCGATGATCAGAGCACCGTATGTAACGCCCTTGGCACCGTTGACGAACTCTCGAAAAAGCTGCGTTGGGTTCATTCGCGCAAGAATTCCCGCGAGAAGCCCAACACCCAGAAAAAGGGCAGAAATTTCGGTGGTATACCATTCATATTTGATGACACCCCATATCTGTATGCCTATGCCGCTCAAAAGGAGAAGAAGGATGAGCTTACGCACCAGCGTCAGTTCCTGCATGGAATAATCCAGATCGTACTTGGCCATTTCCCCTTCTTCTTCTTTGTATCCCCAAAGAATGCTCTTCGAAGGATCGCCCTTGCAGGATCTGGCGTATCGGAGAATAAACCACGCGGCGATAACGAAGAACACGAGGAAACAGACCACGCGGTATCCGATTCCAGAGTACAGGGGCACTTCCGCGATGCTTTGGGCTACACCGATGGTGAAGGGGTTCATGATAGCACCAGCAAAACCGACCCACGCGGCGGTGCGGACGAGATGAAATCCCACAACGCGATCATAGCCGAGAGCGAGGGCCATGGCCACACCAAGAGGAATGAGGGGGATCGTCTCCTCCGCAAAGCCGAAAAAGGCACCCAAAAGAGCAAAAACCAACATAATACAGACCAGGAGTGGCGTATCCTTTCCCTGCATGAATTTTACCGCGGCGATGATTCCCGCATCGAGTGCCCCTGTGGCGCGAATGATCTGAATTGCTCCAGCGATGAGAAACACGAAGGCGATGATGCCAGCGCTCTGGCGGAATCCCGTGGGAATCGCCTGAAGCATCTTGAAGGGATTCACCGGTTGTGATTCCACAATCGCATACGAAGCGGGATCAACAACGGTTTTGCCGCTGTGAGGATCTTTGACGCGCTGATATTCTCCGGCGGGAAGGGTCCATGTGGCAAGGGTAGCCAAAAGAATGAGCAGGGAAATAATAAAATATCCGTGCGGATTCTTGATCCATTCCGGAAAACGCATGCGATAACCTCCTTTTTTCAGGAAGATGCATCAAAAAGGAACGAGAAAACCTCCAAGAACCACGATTTCCTGTGAGAAAAGAGTGTTCCTGAAACCACCGCTTCGGCGGAGAGTCCACTCACTCCACTTCATCCTTCCAGGGAACCTCAATCTGCAGCAGCGGCGCATATTGCTGACATCCAAAGAGATCTGTCTCTCCGAGACCTCCGCTCGGCACAAGCCGGCGAATGGTGAATTTCACAGCCTTCGCCGGATCGAAATAGACATGATCCGTGATCCTTTCCTCACAAATACGGAAGAGTTCGGCGATGCGCTTCTTTTCCAAAACACCCGTGGCGCAAACATGTTTATACGCATGATCGTCTGGAAAGATCACGTCGAAAGTGATCTTATCGACTCCTGCGTTTTTGCTGCGAACCGTCTTGGCGATCGAGGCAAGGGGCTTCTTCATAGCCGTTTCTCTCCTTCCAAAACTCCTTTCCGCACCTGAGCGGAAAAGACCGGGAACAGCTCAAGGGGATCCTCGACAGGAACAACATGATTGAGCGTCCACGAATAGACCGGCGGCGCAGGAAGGACTTCGTCAAAAAGAAACGCCACAGAACCCGCCGTTCCCTTGACTTCGGGAAGACGAGCGTAAAAAAGTTGCCGCGTTCCGATAAGCGCCACTTCCTCTGCAAGAGACGCATCGGAGGCGACTCCTTCGACGACGACGCACACCTCATGAGGAACTGCATCAAGACAGGACTCGAGATCTTTCAAGATCGCATCTCGGCCGTAGACATGGTATTCCAGGTGATACGCTTCTTCAGGTAAGCGCTCTCGGACCTGCTGTCGCGCCCAGGCAATCATGTCGTCCACGTGGGCGATGGAATAGGGATCCCGAATGCCAGCAATGCCGATGAAACGCTCACCGACCTTGCCCGCTCCCTCAAGTTTCACCCGAACGCCCTTTTCATCGGGACGAAAGATGGAACCGGTTATTTTGCACGTCTTTTCCTCCACTTGTTCGTACCGGCAGGTGCGCATGTCCAAAACGCCTCCCGCCACGTGCTCGAAAAAAGGATTGGCCCGCTCATACATGGCGTGTCCCGCTACGGAGGCCACGGTACATCTCTGCTGGGGATGCATCGCCGTAACGTAGACCGCGTCGTCCATGATCGTTCCAAGGACGGACTCTTTGCCTGCGTAAGGCTCCGCACAAAAGGAGGCGCATTCCAACACTTTTCCGAGATAATAGGCGAGATCCGGAGAACATCCTTCGTGCAGGGCCGCAGCAGCAAAAATCGCACAATCGCTGGAGCGCCCTCCAATAATGACATCCGCTCCCGCCTCGAGGGCCTTCCGAAAAGGGTGTACCCCCGCAACGGCCACAATACGCGTTGTCCTCTCCAGCTCCTCAAGCGACAGCGGAGGCCGTCCGTCGAGCCCTTCGACAACCACCCCCCGCTCCATCATGGTTCGGAGTAACTCTTTTTCCACGTCCGAATAGAACCAGGCAATGCGAAAGGGAGGCACATCGTGCTCCGCCGCCATTTCGGCGATCATCTTCACGTAGAGATCGACACGACTCCGTGTTCCCGTGTCCCCGGCGGAGCCAATGATCATGGGAACACCTTGTCTCCGCGATGCGAGGAACATGAGCTCCAAATCATGCCTTTGCCATGCTACGGGACTTACCGAGACATCTCTGCCGAGCGCCGCTGGACCGATATCGTCGCTTCCCGAATCACAGCAGTAATAATCAGGACGCGCTTCAACCCCGAGAAAAAAGCTTTCTTCCTTCGTGGGAGCAAAACCGAGATGACCGTTCGGACACAGAATACGCACGCTCTTTTTTTTCTTCATGATCCGCCTGTTCACTCCCCTCTCTCCTCAATCGGAGAGTTCTTCCATGCCTAACAAGTCCACGTCGCTCCATCGCCCTTTTTCGTCATCATCCCTTTCTCAACACCTCCTCTTCTGCGCCGCTCTGGCAGCATCGACAAAGGCGCGCAGGAGCGCCTCCGCCCTCGCGTCCTTGCCCTGAAACAACTCCTCTGGATGAAATTGAACACCTAGAAAAAAGGCTCCTTCTGTGCTCTCGATTCCCTCGCAGACATCGTCTTCAGCGGAACAGGAAAGAACGAATCCCTGGGGAATCCTTTCCACCGCCTGCAAATGAAAGCTGTTGACGAACCATGGCTCGGAACCGACAATCCGCGCAAAAAGGCTTTCCTCAACAGGGTGAATGGAATGACTTCCCTCCATTCCCGGACACTTCTGGGAATGACCAGAAACGAGGGAGGTGCGCAAGGAACCGCCGAAACTCTCCACCATCATCTGAAAGCCGCGACAAATACCAAGACAAGGCAACCCTTCTTCCCTGGCGTAGCGCAAGAGCTCTCTTTCCCAGAGGTAGCGGCGTGGTTGTTGCTCTTCGAGAGACGGCAGAGGCGAGCCGGGAGGACGACGCGCATCGCCACCTCCGCTGAAGAGAAGGCCGTCAAGGTTCTTTCGCAGCACCGCGCCAATTTTTCGGAAGTTGTTTTCCGAAAAAACGGGCGGAAGGAGCACCGGACACGCACCGCACTCCTCCAGGGCTCTCACGTAGGGCTCTCCAACATAAATATAGCTATTGCAAGGATTTAAATGTCCCCATGTCTCAAGGCTCCACGCACAGGTAACGCCAACCAGAGGCCGCATAAACTCCCCCCTTTTTCGGAAATCAATTTCCGTTATTAGAAATCACTTTTGGCCTGTTGTCAAGAGGGCACTTGACCTGATGTTGTCTTGACGCTTCGACAACGAGGCGCGGGGAGGAACCTCCTCGGACAAAACCATCGGAGGATCCCATTTCTCGTGGTGCGCGTCTTCTGAACATGCGCGGTTCCCTTTCCGCTCTCTTCGGCGGAATCATGTAAAAAGAGAGAACAGCTTTCCCCAAGCCAAGACATTCAAAGAGGTCTTGCAAAAATCTCTCAGGACTGATCTGCAAGCAAATCCACAAGCGCACAAAAAAACCAAACTCCTCCGAAGGATTCTCCGAATGGATCAGAGGTATAATTGACAGGACGTCAAGATGCACACCTGTGGACATCTTTTTTCGCGTCGGCAGGTGTGCCCATAGTTCGGCAGAACAGGTGACGGGAAACCGGTAGCATGCCGGTGCGGCCCTCGCCACTGTAACCGGGACGAAACCGCGCACATCCCACTGGAGTTAAGCTCTGGGAAGGGGCGGAAGTAGGACGAACGGAAGCCAGGAGACCGATCTGTTCTGGAAGGGGAGCATCCGCGCGGGCGGCAGGCTGCCTCGGCCGGTTTCATTGGAAAACCTGCGGAGGAGGGCGCGGAGATCTCGCCCTCCTCTTTCGTCTTCTGTGGCTTCGGAGAAACGGCGACGGAAGAGAGGAATTCAGTTCAGTCCACAAAGCGGAGCACGGAACATTTCGCACGTTGAGGAAAGCGTGGAGAAGGCCATGAACAACATTTTCTGCATCGGCATGGGACCCGGAGGCGCCGAACAGGTGACCCGGGCGGCACTGCAAACGGCGGCGTCCGTACCGTTCCTTCTCGGAGACGCCCGTTTTCTCGCCCTCGTTGCGGCAGGCTCCTCCGTAACGCCGCAACACCTGGAGGAGTTGCCCCGGGGAACCGAGGCGACGTTGCGGCGTGTGGCGGAACTTCTCGAAAAAGGCCCCGTGGGCGTTCTGGTGAGCGGTGACACGGGGTTCTACAGTCTCGCCTCTTCTCTGGTGCGCCGGTTCGGTCCGGAAAAGGTCCGGCTCGTTCCGGGCATTTCCAGCATGCAGCTTCTGGCGGCACGACGCGGCCGCTCCTGGGTGAATGTCCCCACCCTCTCCCTGCACGGACGGACACTCGAAAATCCGGAGGAGATTCGCCCATCCACGGGAGAACACCTCTCCGGGGAGACATCCTCGGGGCCGAGGACCACCGGAGGCGCGCTCGCCGCTCTCCAAGGCGAGGCGGTGGTCCTTTTGGGCGGATGGGAGCGGGTTCCGGCACAGCTCCGGGAGCTGGCGGACCTTCTCGGTCCGGAGCGCAAAGGCGCGCTCGCCTGGGATCTAGGGCTGCCGGAGGAATCCATCACGGAGGGAACGCTCGCGGAGCTGGCAACCATGGAGCCTCGGGGACGCCTGCCTCTTCTCTGGCTCGACCCCCCCGAGGGCGAGCAGCCCCGCAGGGATTGCCAGCGGAAAGGACACCTTCCGGAAGACGACGCCGGGGCGGGGGAAAACGAATGTGGAGAACCTCCGTTGTTACGTCCCCCCCTTCCGGAAGACGACGCAGAAGCCGGGGGAAAACCCCTCCCACCGGGCGTCCTCTCCGATTCCTGGTTTTTCCGGGACGAGAGAATCCCCCTCACGAAAGCCCCCGTCCGCGCCGCCCTTCTCGGTCTGCTTCACCCTCTCCGGGGATGTCGGGTTCTCGAAATCGGAACGGGAACGGGAGGCATGACGGTGGAGCTTGCCCGCGCCGCGGGACCGGAGGGAATGGTGCTCTCGGTGGAACCGAAGCAAGAGGCGCTTGCTCTCGCGGCGCGGAACTGTCTCCGGGCGGGCATTGCCGTGGAGATGAGGACGCGACACGGAGCAACCACCTCTTCTCCGAAGGAAGACGCCGTCACTGCGACGGCATCCATGACCGGTTCCACAGAATTTGCGACGCAGGACTCGTTCCGCCGCGACGCAGCAGAGGGCGGAGAACGTGCGGGACGGACGCCCCCGGGGAGAGTGTGTTTTTTCCGGGGGAATGCACCGGAGGCACTGGCGGGACTTCGGTGCGCGGACGCGGTCTTCGTGGGCGGCCACGGCGACGCCCTTCCGGAGGTGCTCGCCGCCTGCTGGAAACTGCTCCGTTCCGGAGGACGCCTGGCGGCGACGTTCATTCTTCTCGACGCCGCCCTGACGGCACTGCACACACTGGAGGATCTGGGGGGCTCGCCGGGTTTCTGGCAGCTCACCGCAGGATACGGCAAGCCCCTGGCGGGATCGTGGATGCTGACGGGGCAAAACCCGGTCTTTCTCGTCTGGGGAGACAAGGAGGCGGAACAGGCATGAACCGAGAACACTCGGACGGGGAACACGCAACGCCGTTCCAGGCGGAGGTGACCATCGTCGGCGCCGGTCCCGGAGATCCGGAACTGCTCACGCTGAAGGGAAAGCGCCTCCTCGAAACGGCGGACCTCGTGGTCTACGCGGGAAGTCTCGTGGCTCCCGCGCTGCTGGCGTTCTGCAACCCTTCCTGCGAGAGGGTGGATTCGGCCCCCCTCGACCTGGAGGAACAGGTGGAACTCATGAGCAGGGCCGCGCTGGCGGGGCGGCGCGTGGTGCGCCTCCACACCGGAGATCCCAGCCTTTACGGGGCCACGGCGGAGCAGATCCGGGCACTGGAGGCCCGAGGCGTGGTCGTGACCATCGTCCCCGGCGTGTCGAGTCTTCAGGCCGCAGCGGCGCGCCTCGGCGTGGAATACACCGTGCCCGGGGGCACCCAGACGGTGATCTGCACCCGAGCGGCGGGGCGCACGCCCGTTCCGGCCTCGGAAGCCCTGGAGCGGCTCGCCGCATCGCAAAGCACCCTGGTGATCTTCCTCAGCGCCGGACAGGCGGATCAGGTCGCCAATGCGCTTCTTCGGGGCGGTTACGCACCGGACACGCCCAGCGCCTGCGTCTACCGCGCCACCTGGCCGGACGAGAGAATTCTCCGGACCCGCCTCGACGAACTGGCCCGACGCATGGACGAGGCGGGCATCGCGAATCACGCGCTCCTCGTGATCGGGAGCTGCCTCGACCCCGGAGAGGCGAAGAGTCTCCTCTACGACGGAAGCTTCTCCCACGGCTTCCGGAATGCGGAAAGATCCCCGCTGTCATGAGCGCACTTCCCGCCATCCTGATTCTCTCCTCCCGGGGAGAGGAAACGGCACGGCGCCTCGCCTCCACCCTGGGCGGCGATGTCCTCTCTCCCGCCCCGGGGGAACTGAAGACCCTCCTGACCTCCCTCTGGGAGCGGCCGAGGACGGCCCTTTCGGGCATCATCGGGGTCGGCGCCGCCGCCATCTATCTGCGCGCCGCCGGACCGCTCCTGCGGGACAAGGCCTCGGACCCGCCTCTCGTCTGCGTCTCCGAGGACGGGCACATGGTGGTCCCTCTCACGGGGGGACATCTGGGCGGCGGATTCGACCTGGCCCGCTCCTGCGCAAAGGCCCTGGATGCCACGCTCGCGGCCACCTGCTCCAGCGACCGGGCGGGGCTCACCGCGCCGGACCTGCTCTGCCGGAGATGGGGCTTCGTCCTGGAGGGCAAGGAACATCTTCCTGCGGTGAACGGAGCACTCCTCGACGAGGGCATCCTTCCGCTCCGGGCGGACCCGGAGTTTCTCCGGCTTCCCTTTCCACCCTGCTACCGGGTCGAGCCCGCGGAAGAAAAGGACGGAGAGACCGCACCCGGAGAGGACGCACCCCACCCGAAGGTTCTCGTCTCCTTCCGAAACGCTCCCCTTCCTCCGGGCGCGGTGCGACTGGTCCCTCCCTGCATCGTCGCGGGGGTGGGCTGCCGAAAGGGCGTCGCCGCGGAGGATGTGGTGGAGGCCCTCCGGGCGTCCTTCCGGGAAGGAGGATACACCCTTTCAGCCCTGGCGGAATGCCGCACCATTCCGGAAAAGGAGTTCGAGCCTGGACTCGTGGAGGCGGCGAACCTGCTCGGCGTCCCCCTTCGGATTTGCTCTCGGGAAGAACTGCTGGCACTTCCCGGCCCTTTCACCCCCTCCGTGGCGGAACGCCATCTGGATCTCCCCGGCGTAGCCGAACCCTGCGCCGCCACGGCGGGTCCTCTTCTCGCGCCGCGGACGAGTTCCCGGGGCGTGACGGTGGCGCTGTCCCTGCGCCCGCTCCGCTTTCAGGGTCGGGTGGACGTGGTGGGAACCGGACCGGGGGACGCACGCTTTCTCACCGCCGAGGCACGGGCGGCCATCGAAGGCGCGGAGGTTCTCGTGGGGTACGCCCTCTACATCGACCAGATTCCCGAGGCGTGGCGACGGAACAAATGGGTGAAACGCTTCTCCATGGGAGAAGAGGAGGAACGGGTCCGTCTGGCCCTGAACCTGGCGGAACGGGGATACGCCGTGGCGCTTCTCTCCGGAGGCGATCCGGTGCTCTTCGGCATGGCGGGACTGACCCATTCCCTGGCGGCGGAGACCTCCGTGCCAGTCCGGGTCATCCCGGGCATCTCGGCCATACAGGCCGCGGGAGCGCTCCTCGGAGCGCCCTACACGAACGGTCTCACCTGCATCTCCCTCTCGGATTATCTCCAACCCTGGGAGGAGGTGCTGCAGGCGCTGCGCGGCGCCGCCCTGGGAGGGCTCACGGTGGCACTCTACAATCCCGTGCGGCGCGACCTGGAGACCAAGCTCGCCGCGGTGCGGGAGATCTTCGCATCCCTGGAGGGGCCGGTCCTGCTCGTGCGGGACGTGGGCAGGCCCGAGGAGTCTTTCCGAGCGATTCCTCTGGAGGCGCTTTCCCCGGCGGAGGTGGACATGCGGACCCTTGTGGTGCTTCCCGGGCGGAACGTCCTCTGGAATGGCACGCGCCTTCTGGACCGCCGGGGATACCGGAGTGAGAGAGGACGGAACGAGAGCACGGAACGTGTTCGGGAGGACGAAGCGGTCGTGCGGTCGCGACAGGAATCGCCCTCCGAAGAAGGTGCCGCCCCGTGAGGCTCCTCGTTCTCGGCGGCACCTCCGCGGCGCGCCGCGTGGCGGAACACCTTCTCGCACTGGGGCATGCCGTGACCGTCTCGGTAACGCGCACCTGGGGGCTCGAGACGGTTCCTCCCGGCGCGGAGGCGCTTCTGGGCGCCCGGGACCGGGCCGAATGGACGGAACTGCTCTCCCGGAAGAAACCGCACGGGGAAGAGGGGGACGTGGAAGGCATCGTGGACTGCTCGCACCCCTTCGCGACGGCGGCCACGGAGGAACTCGCCGCCGCCGCGGTGGCGCAGGGGATTCCCTTCGTCGTCTTCGAGCGGACCATGTGCTCTGCGGAGGAGAGCGAGGAGAGGGAACTCTTTCCGCCACGTTTTCTTCTCCGGGCGGACTCGCCCGAGGAGGGATGCGCCCTTCTCTGGGGAGTGACGCGCCCCGGGGAATGCCTTTTCCTCGCGGTAGGGGTGAAGCTGCTTCCCCGCATCGTTCCGCTCCTCCGGAAGGAGAACCGGCGCGTGGTCGCCCGGGTGCTTCCCACGGAGGAAAGTCTTTGCGCGGCCCGCAGAGCCGGTCTTGAGCCGAGGGAGATCGTCGCCCTCTGGGGAGCGGGAAGCGTGCATCTGAACGAGGCGCTTCTCCTCGAGACCGGAGCGGCGTGCATGTTCTCCAAGGATTCCGGCGAGGAGGGCGGTCTGCACAACAAGATCGAGGCCTGCCGCAACCTCGGCTTGCCCCTGGTGCTCTTGAACCGCCCCAAGGCGGAGACGAAGGGGGCTCCCTCGGTCTCGTCCCTTGAGGAGCTTGAGACGGTGCTGGCATCGTGGGAGGAGAAAAAACTCGGGAACACTTCCGAAAAAAAGCGAAAAGGAGCGATCTCATGATTCTGTACGGCATCGGCGTCGGTCCGGGAGATCCGGAACTGGTGACGCTCAAGGCATTGCGACTTCTCGAAGAGGCGGATCTGGTCCTCGTTCCCGTCTCGCGGCAGGGACGGGCGAGCGTCGCAGGAGACATCGTCACCGCCGCCTGGGCAGAGCGGAGCACGCCCCTGCCCGAGCTGGTGCCTCTGGTCTTCCCCATGGTCCGGGACGAGGAGGAGCGGCGGCGCCTTCTGGAGGAACAGCTCCGGATGCTTCGCCCCCGCTGGGAAGGCGCACGTGCCGCGGCGCTTCCCGTCCTCGGCGACGCGGCCCTCTACGCCACGGTGGCCTGGCTCTTCGAGGCCTGGCGCCCCCTCGCGCCGGAGCTGGAACTTCGGCTGGTCCCGGGCATTTCCGCCCACTCCTTCGCGGCCTGCGCCCTCTCGTCCTTCCTGGCCCTCGCGGAGGAGCGGCTCGCGGTGGTTCCCTGCACCGCAGGAGCCGACGAGGTGCGGCGCATTCTGGAAGCCGCCGACACAGCGGCACTCTACAAGCCCTCGGCCCTGGGGAAGGACCTCGCCCGGACGGTCTCCGCCGCGGGACCTTGGAAACACATGGTGCGCATCGAGCGGGGAGGACTGCCGGAGGAGCGCATTCTTCAGGGGGAGGAGGCCATCTCCCCCTGCTCGGAATATCTCTCCCTGGTGCTGCTCTGGAGGGAGCGTGCTTCCGTGTGACATCCCTTTCCGTGGACTGGGGAGCCCTGCTGCGAGGTGAGTTGCTTCTCACGGCGAACGTCGCCCTGGGACTGGCCCTCGGTGAGACGATCCTGCACTTTCAGGTGGCGGACCGTCTCTTCAGGAGAATGCTTCCCCGCCTTTCCCGCTGGGGCCTTTCTCCAGATCTGGGGGCAGCGCTGGCGGTGAGCCTCGGCTCCTCCCGGGCGGGAGCGGCCATGATCGCGGCAGCGTTCCGGGAGGGGCGACTCGCTCGGAGGGACACCGTGCTCGGCACGTTGCTTCTGGCTTTTCCGGGCTATCTGCGGCGTTGGGTGACGAGTTTCGCCGTGGCGGCGGGTCTCGCGGGAATAGCGGGAGCCATCTATTCCACAGTACTTCTTCTCCGGAGCGCCATCCGTTTCGTCCTCGTGCTGCTGCTGCTCCGGCGGGGGAAAAAGCCCTTGGAGGCGATGGCAGCGGAGACGGCGCACGGCGAGGCTAAGGCGACGACCCCGGAGACGGGAGAATCCGCGCTCCTGAACGAAAGGAAGAGCCGCTTCGTCAGCGCCGGGGAACGCCGAAGAATGCTGCTGCGTCTCCTGGGACGGACGCTTCCCTGGGCGTGGAGTTTCTATGCCCTGGCCTTCGTGCTCGTGCCCTATCTGGACGCGTTTCTTCTGGAGCACGTGCACCTGCTCCCTCTTCTGCCTCCGGCGGGATGGACCGTGGTGGCGGGCAGCCTGGCCCAGAACAACGTGGCCCTCGCCGCCGCCAAGGCAAGCCTCGCCACGGAAACGCTCACGACGGCGGAGGCGGTGCTGGCCCTTCTGGTGGGAAACGTCCTGGGCTCCTTCTCCCGGACGGCCCGGCAAAACGTGGGCTACTGGCTCGGGCTCTTTCCGCGGGACCTGGTGCGCTCCCTCCTGGTGTGGCACACGGGAACGCAGGTTCCGCTCATGCTCCTCTCCCTTGTGGGAGCGGCGATTCCTGTTCTTCTGGCGAGGTGAGGCACAATGAGTTCTCTCCACTGTCTTGTCCTGGATTACCGCGACGCCTCCGCCGAGAGGCGAGCCGCCGCGTGGAGCATCTGGAGCCGCATGAACGGCGACGAACCCGTTCTTCCGCGGCTGCAGCACCTTTCCTTTCCCTGTGGCGACGATCCGGAGGAAGAAGCCCGTAACGGAGACGCCCGCGCTGCCACCGCAGACGAGGCCTCGGACGACGGGACGGACGGGATACCGGAGATCGACGGCTCCGCTGTCCGGGAGTGCTTCCGCCTGCGCACCTGCAACCGGGCGGAAATGTACCTGGTACTCCCCTCGGGCGGGCGACCACCCCGGGAACTGCTCGTCCCCGGCGTGCGGCATCTTGAGGACGAAGAGGCGGTGCGGCACCTTCTTCGTCTTCTCCTGGGGTTGGAAAGTCTCGCCATCGGAGAGGAGCACATCGTGGCCCAGTTCCGGGAATGTTACGAGGGGAACGACAAACGGCGCTGTGGCCGCATGCTCCACCGCCTTTTCCAGCGGGCGCTCCACCTGGCGGGGACCTTGCGCTCCTGCTGGTCCCCCGGAAGGGCGCCATCCATCCCCTACCTTATGCTGCAGCGTTTCAAGGAACATCCCCGCTGGCCCCGGGTGCGCGCCCTCGTGGTGGGCACCGGCGCCATGGGAGAGGAGACGGCGCGGCTTCTCCGGGCATGCCGGATTGAGGTCCGTCTCGTCAACCGCACGCTTCGCAAAGGCGAGGAAGTGGCGGAACGGCTCGGCCTTCCGCTGCTTTCCTGGGAGAACTGGCGCGAGGCGGCAAAAGACGTGGACGGCCTTTTTCTCTGCACCGACGCACCGGAACCGCTCTGGCGGGGGAGCGAAACGGAAACGCTCGGCGCCGGAAAGAAACAGAGTCCGGAGGAGTGCCGCCGGAAAGAGCCCCTTTCTCTTCCCTGGGTTCTCGACCTCGGAGGAATTCCCCAGTCCTCTCCGGAAAGCGGGGCGATTCGCATCACCGTGGACGACCTTCGGGAGTGCGCCGAACGTCTGCTCGAAACCCACCGCAAGGGACTCCGCCGCCTGGAGCAGGAGGCGGACATCACCGCTCGGGCGCTCTGGGAGGAACTCTCGGGAATCTACGGCGACACCTACCGGCGCCTGGCCCTGGCGCGGGCGAAACAGGTGGTTCGGGACCGGGTGGAACGGACGGCGAAGAAGACCGGCGCCGATCCGGAGATCCTGGAGGCGATGGCCTGGAGCGTCGTGAAGGGAGTGCTCCACCCCCTTCTTTCGAACCGGACGTCCCACACAAACAGGGTCTGGCGCCTCCTGGCGGAAACGGAGCGACGCTCGTGACAGGGCGCGCCTTCTCGCTCCTCGCGTCGGTGAACACGCGGAGACAGCGCGTCCTCGTGGTCGGGGGCGGCAGCGTGGGCACCCGGAAGATCGCCACGCTTCTCGGCGCGGAATGCGAGGTCGTCCTCGTCTCCCCCGAGGCGACACCGGAACTGCGGGCACTCGCCGAAGCGGGACGAATCCAGTGGCTTCGCCGCACGGTTCTCCCCGAAGATTTCGCCGCCGTCCGACTCGTTCTTCTGGCCCTTCCCCTCGGAACGGAGGCGGATGGGGCGAGCACTTCGCTCGAACAGGCCCTCGCCTGGGCACGGAAAGCGGGATGTCTCGTGAACTGCGCCGCCTGCGCCGACGAGGGAGACTGGGCACTGGTGGCCCAATTTCGGCACGGCCCCTGCTTCATCGGAATCGGCACGGGAGGCGACGATCCCTGCGAGGCGGCGCGGCTCAAACGGCGCCTTCTCGCCTGCCTCGATGCGGAGACGACCCGGACATTCGGCGCAAACGAACCGGCGGAGGAGGCGACGCATTCCGACGGTTCGCAGCGATGTGCGCTCTCCTCCCGCGTCGGAAACTGGATTCTCGAGACGCCCCGTTCCGAGCATTGCGACAATGCGGGACGCCACTCCGGAAGCGGCGCGCAACCGCTGGTGCTTCTCTCCCGTGGGAGTCTTCTCGCCCTGCGCCAGGCGGAACTGGCCGCGGCGGCCCTCGCCACCCGGGGAGCCCTGGCGGAGGTGCGCACCGTGACCTCCCACGGCGACCGGGACCAGAAGACGCCCCTCTCCGCCTTCGGCGGCTTCGGAGCCTTCGTGAAAGCCCTGGAGGAGGCCCTCCTCGCGGGGGAGGGAGACGGCGCGGTGCACAGTCTCAAGGACGTGCCCTCGAAGCTCGGAGGGGACGAACGCCGGGGAACGAGGCTCATCCTCGCCGGAGTACTTCCCCGGGAATCCGCCCGGGATATTCTGCTCACCCTCGATGGACTGCCCCTCGAAGCGCTTCCGCCCGGAGCGAAGGTGGGCACGTCGAGCCTGCGCCGTCGGGCGCAGCTCCTTTTCCTCCGCCCGGATCTGGAGGTCGTCCCCTTTCGGGGCAACGTGGAAACCCGTCTGCGCAAGCTCCGGGAGGGAGAGGTGGCGGCAACGATCCTCGCCGAGGCGGGACTTTCCCGCCTCGAGAACACCCCGGGCGGAAGGGGAGACAGCATGCTTTCCGCGCCCGACCGGGAGCTGCTGCGCCGGGGAAGCACTCCCCTTCCGTTCCTTGCCGCTCCGGGACAGGGAGCCGTCGCCGTGGAGACCTGCGCGGGAACGCCCCTGGAGCAGCTCCTGCGAGATCTGGACCACCTCCCCACCCGGCTGGCGGTGACGGCCGAACGGGCTTTTCTTGCGGAATTCTCCTGCGGCTGCGTGCTCCCCCTGGGTGTGCACGGTCTCTGGGAGAGCGGTGTGCTGCATCTGCGGGCGGAACTGCTCGACGGAGGCGGAAAGGCCCGGGAAACAGCGGAGCTGGAAACTGCGGTCGCCTCCCTCGCCGAAGCCGAAGAGGCGGGGAAACGCCTCTGGAAAAACATGGCCGAAAACCCCCTGGCCCGCCGTCTCGTTGCAGCGGCAAAACGAACCCCTTCTGTATATGTCCCGTGAGACCTCCGGGCAGGAAGAACCATCCGGGAAAGGAGAGGAGATCATGACCGTCCATCTCGTCGGCGCAGGGTGCGGCACTCCCTCGTGGCTTACGCTCCGCGGAGCGGAACTCCTCCGCACCGCCGAGGCGGTCGTCTACGACCGCCTGATCCATCCGGACCTGCTCCAGCTCTGCCCCAAGGGATGCGAGTATCACCCCGTGGGCAAGCGCGAGAGCGACCACACCCTTCCGCAGAAGAAGATCAACGCCCTTCTGGTGGAGCTGGGGAAACGCCTTGCCTCGGTGGTACGCCTCAAGGGAGGAGATCCTTTCGTCTTCGGACGGGGTGGCGAGGAGGCCCTCGCCCTGGAAGAAGCGGGGCTTTCCTGGGACGCGGTTCCGGGCATCACCGCCGCTCTCGGCGGGTGCGCCGCGGCGGGGCTTCCGCCGACCCACCGGGGCCTTTCCGGCGCGGTGACCCTCGCCACGGGGCGCCTCGGCGACGGAGGCGCCGAGACGACGCCGGACAACGGAACAAATTCCGGAGATCCGCGCCGGAACTTCCTTCGGGAACTCGGCGCCGTTCCCGGAACGCTCTGTCTCTACATGAGCGCCTCCTCCTTCGCCGAGGCGGCGCCGTTCCTCGAAGCGGGCGGAGTGACACCGGACACGCCCGGGGCATGCGTGACCTGGGGAGGCTGGGGAAGGGCGACGCTCCGCTCGGGAACCTTCGGAGAACTCATCGAGGCCTCCCGGCGGAACGCGCTGCGAAGCCCGAGCGTGCTCGTTCTGGGGAGAACCGCCGGCGTGGCGCTCCACCCTCTCCGTGGTCCTCTCGCGGGGCTCCAGGTGGCGGTGTGCCGTCCCGCTCCCGAATCCTGGAACACCGCACGGCGCCTGGAACAGCTCGGCGCCGACGCCTACAGCGTTCCCCTCCTCGAACTGGAGGAACGCCCCCTCCAAGGCGCGGCGGACCTTCTCGCCCGGGCGGACTGGATCGTCTGCACGAGCCCCCGGGGCGCGGCGCAGATCAAACGCTGCGCTTCGGACCTGCGCCGCCTTCGAGGCCGCCTCGCCGCCATCGGCGAGGGCACCGCGAGGGCCCTCGCCCTGGAGGGACTGCCCCCGGACGTCACGGCGGAGGAACCCACGTCGGAGGGACTGGCCCGGCTTTTGCGCTCCCTGATCCGCCCCGGCGAGCGGGTGGCCTTCGTCCGAAATGAACGGGCCTCGTCACTGCCCGAGGAGGCCGTCCGGCAAGCGGGAGGCGTTCCTTTCGAGCTTGCCGCCTACCGCATGATCCCCAACCCTCTGCCGGGGGAGGAACTCTACCGGGAGCTGTGGCGCCAGGCACCGCTCCACGCGGTGGTCTTCGGCAGCGCCGCCCTCGCCGAGGCGTGGTGGGACCGCTTCGGCGGTCTTCCTCCCGGCGCCGTTCCCGTCGCCTGGGGAGAAACGTGCGCACGTCGAATCCGGGAGCTGCTGGAGACCCAGAGGGAAGGAGGACGTGACGTGGCGGTGCTCGAATCACCGGACCTCCCGGGGCTGGAGCGAGTGCTGCGCCGTCTGAACGCCCTTCTCTCGGACCTGCGCCTCGAACAGGCCGCGGCGGATGTCGGAAAAAGCGACGAGGAAACACCGAAAAGAAAAGGCCCTCGCCGAAAGACGGAACGAAACGACACCGCACCGCGCCGTACGCGGAAGGGGAACCCCTCGTGAGCACCGCACGGGCAAAGGGACTCATGGTCTGCGGCACCACCAGCGACGCGGGAAAGAGCCTTCTGGTCACCGCTCTCTGCCGCCACTTCTTCCGAAAGGGCATACGAGTCGCGCCCTTCAAGGCCCAGAACATGGCCCTCAACGCCTACACCGCCCCGGGAGGAGGCGAAATGGGCGTCGCCCAGGCCCTCCAGGCCGAGGCCTGCGGCCTGGAGCCGGACGTGCGCTTCAATCCGGTACTCCTCAAACCTCAGGGAGACAGCACGAGCCAGGTGGTGCTTTTGGGACGCCCCGCCGCCACGCTTTCCGCCCGGGACTATCACGGCAGGAACGGAAAAGGCTACGCGGCCACCGCCTGGGAGACCGCCCGCGATGCCCTGGCGGCCCTCCGGGAGGAGTACGACCTGCTGCTCCTGGAGGGCGCGGGAAGCCCCGCGGAGATGAACATCTACGCCGCGGACTTCACGAACCTCCGGACCGCCCGGGAGGCGGAGGCGCCGGTCCTCCTCGTGGGGGACATCGAACGGGGTGGCGTGCTCGCCTCGCTGGTGGGCACCCTCGCGGTGCTCCCCGAGAAGGACGCCGCACTGATCAAAGCCTTTGCGGTCAACAAGTTCCGGGGAGATTCGAGCCTCTTCGACGAAGGGTGCCGTTTTCTCGAAGCGCGCACGGGGCGCCCCGTTCTGGGAGTGCTTCCCTACGCGACCCATCTCCGCCTTCCCGCGGAGGATTCCCTGGGATTGCGCTCCTTCGGCGACGGCCCCCTGCGCATTGTGGTGATCAAGCTTCCCCGCATCGCCAACTTCACCGACTTCGACGCCCTGGAGCACGACGGCTGCCGGGTGGTCTTCGCCGACGCACCGGGGGATCTCGATGGTGCGGACTGCATCGTTCTGCCGGGGACGAAAGCCACCATGGCAGACCTTCGCTGGCTTCGGCAGCGAGGCCTCGCCACGGCTCTCCGGGATGCCGCCGACCGGGGCATTCCTCTCTGGGGCATCTGCGGGGGCTACCAGATGCTGGGAGAGCGCATCGACGACCCGGGGGGCGTGGAGGGATCGGGACCAGAGAGCATGGAGGGGCTCGGCCTGCTGCCGGTGCGCACCTTCTTCGAGGGAACCAAGATCGCCGCCCCCGCCCGAGCGGTGGTGAACGACTGGGCCCCGGGACCGTGGGAAGCCCTTCGGGACCGGGAGATCTCGGGCTACGAGATCCACATGGGACGCACGATCCCCGTTGCGGCGGCGTCTTTCGGCGATGGCACGCCCCTGCTCACCCTCATCGCCCGGGGAGGCCGCGAGATCCTGGAGGCGGACGGCGCGGCTCGGCCTGATGGGACGGTCTTCGGCTGCTATCTCCACGGTCTGGCGGACGACCCGCTCTTCCGGCGGGCCTTCGTCAACTGGCTGCGGCGGCGCAAGGGGCTCGCCCCTCTCGGCGGAACCGGAGAAACGGCGCCCTCGGGGCGGGAACTCCGGGACAGAAGCTACGACGCCTGGGCGGATTTCGTGGCAGCCCATCTGGATATGACGCGCCTGGAGGAGCTGATCGCCCGGGGGCTCTGAGCGCAGGAAAAGGACTCCCGAAATCGAAAGAAAACGCCGACGAGGAAGGGACGCCGCGCTGCGGCGGAAGTCTATCGGGAGCCTGCCCCGCCTCTGTTGCGTTTGCATTGACAATCCAAGGCCAAAAAGCAAAACGATCCGTCGAAGGGGGAATCCGAAATGGAACGGAAACGGAAGACGAATGCGGAGTGCTTCGCCGCTGCACGGGAGGTGCTGGTGGGAGGCGTGAACAGTCCCGTCCGGGCCTGGAAATCCGTGGGAGGAACGCCACGCTTCTTCCTGCGGGGA
This sequence comes from Aminiphilus circumscriptus DSM 16581, assembly GCF_000526375.1. Classification (NCBI taxonomy): domain Bacteria; kingdom Thermotogati; phylum Synergistota; class Synergistia; order Synergistales; family Aminiphilaceae; genus Aminiphilus; species Aminiphilus circumscriptus. Next base: position 326,730 of record NZ_JAFY01000002.1, read on the forward strand.
GCGGGGGCAATGTTGGAGGACGTGGAGGGCAACGTCTATACCGACTATGTGTGCAGCTGGGGCCCTCTCATCCTCGGCCACGCCCACCCGGAAGTGGTGGCGGCGGTGGTGCGAGCCGCCGCGGATTCGCCCTCCTTCGGCGCTCCCTCGCCGCTGGAGATCGAGCTTGCCCTGAAGGTGCGGGCACGCTTTCCCTCCATGGAGCTGATCCGCTTCGTCAACTCCGGTACGGAGGCGACCATGACGGCCCTCCGGGTCGCCCGGGGGTTCACGGGGCGGAAACTCGCGGTGAAGTTCTCCGGCTGCTACCACGGCCACGCCGACGCCTTTCTCGTCGCCGCCGGAAGCGGCGCTCTCACCCTGGGCTGCCCGGACAGTCCGGGCATTCCCGAGGACGTGGCGTCCTGCACGATAGTCCTTCCCTACAACGACATCGACGCGGTGAAACGCTGCTTTGTCGAGCACGCAAAGGACATCGCCGCGGTCATCGTAGAACCCTGGGCGGGCAATATGGGCCTCGTGCCGCCCCGGGAGGGGTTCCTCGAATCCCTGCGGGAGATCACGGCCACGTCCGGAAGCCTGCTTGTCTTCGACGAGGTGATCACGGGATTCCGCGTTCCCGAGGGGGGCGTACAGCAACGCCTCTCTCTCGTTCCCGACCTGACCTGCCTCGGCAAGATCATCGGCGGCGGGCTGCCCGTGGGGGCCTTCGGCGGACGCCGGGAGATCATGGAAAAACTCGCCCCGGTCGGCCCGGTCTACCAGGCGGGGACCCTCGCGGGCAATCCCCTCGCCATGGCGGCGGGCATCGCCACCCTCTCGGTGCTCGAACGCCCCGAGACGTACCGAGTGCTTGAAGCAAGGGCGTCCCGTTTTGCCGCGGGGCTCGCGGACGCCGCGAAGGCGGCGCACTTTCCCCTTGTGGTAACGCGACTCGGCTCCGTGCTGGGCATGTTCTTCGCCTCCGCGGTTCCCGCCACCCTCGACGAGGTGAAGCGCACCCGGGGAGACCTGTACCCTGCGTTCTTCGCCGCCATGGTCGAGGCGGGACACCTCTTCGCCCCCTCCGCCTTCGAGGCGCTCTTCGTCTCCACCGCCCACGATGAGGCGATCCTCGACGAGACCCTCGCCGCGGCGGAGCGCATTTTCCGGGAGCTCGCGAAGAAGATGTGACCAGCTCCGAAACAAGGGCTAAGGGACAGTCCCCGGAGAAAAAACAGGGGGGTCCACGGCAAGGACTTCGCTAAGATGGAGTCGCCACAACAGCCAGCTAGCGGGAGAAACCGGCCATGAGCCACCACCATCTTACCAGAGACGAGCGCGAGATCATCGTCATCGGCCTGCGAATCGGAGTATCCCCGCAGGCAATCGCTTCCCGGATCGGGCGTTCCAGGAGCGTCATCCGCCGGGAGATTCCGCGCAGGCGGCGCCCGTGACTATGAGAAGCAGGGCTTCGAGCCCCCTGGCGAAAGCGGTTCTATGGATTCTTGATGGGGCGTCTGCCGCGGCATCGCCGTGGACAACGGCAAAGAGTTCGCCCGACATGCCCGGATGAGTAAGGAAAGGACTTCCGGAGCGTGAGCCGGGAGGAGGTGGATCAGTACGTGTCGCTCCTCGACAACAGGCCACGAAAGCACCTCGGATGGCCTATTCCTGCGGAGGCCTGTCGGGAGCTGGCTCCATCTCCGTTGCGTTTGACGTGACAATCCAAGGAGAGATACCATACCATAGGATACCGGATTTCAAGAGAGGTTCGTCTCTTTCCATGGCTTTTTTCGAAGGAGGTCCTGTTCATGACCGCAGGTTTTCCCGCTCTCCGGATGCGGCGGCTCCGCTCCCATCCGGCACTTCGGGACATGCTCGCAGAAACCATTCTGGAACCCCGCCATTTGGTGCTCCCCCTCTTCGTCGTCCCCGGCGAGGGCGTGGAGGAACCAATTCCATCCATGGAGAACGTGAACCACTGGAGCGTCGACCGACTTTCCCGCATCGTGCAACCCGCTCTCGATGCGGGCGTCAAGGCCTTCATCCTCTTCGGCCTTCCGACCTACAAGGACGCCCTCGGCACCAGCGCCGCCGAAGCGGACCAGCCCACCCAGAGGGCCTGCTCGTTCTTGCGGGAGCGTTTTCCCCAGGCGTACTGCATCACCGACGTCTGTCTCTGCCAGTACACGGACCACGGTCATTGCGGCCACCTCACTCCCGAGGGCGAGGTGGACAACGACTCCTCCCTGGAGCAGCTCGCCCGGGCTGCGGTGAGCCACGCCAGAGCGGGGGCGCACATGGTGGCCCCCTCGGACATGATGGACGGACGAGTGGGGAGGATTCGGGCCGCCCTGGACGAGGCGGGGTTCTCCGAAACGGCCATCATGAGCTACGCGGCGAAGATGAGTTCCGCCTTCTACGGTCCCTTCCGGGACGCGGCGGAAAGCGCCCCCAGATCCGGCGACCGCAAGAGCTACCAGATGCCTCCGGGCAACACCCGAGAAGCGCTTCGAGAAGCGCTTCTCGACGAGGACGAGGGAGCGGACCTGCTCATGGTCAAACCGGCTCTCACCTGCCTCGACATCCTGGCCCGCCTTCGGGAAAAGACGCTTCTCCCTCTGGCGTGCTACCTGGTGAGCGGCGAGTACATGATGCTCCGGAGCGCCATCGCCCGAGGGCTTCTCGACGAGGGGACAGCACTTCTCGAAGCGCATCGGGCATGCCGCCGGGCGGGCGCGGACCTGATCATCACCTACGAGGCGCTCAACCTGGCCCGAAGGCTCTAGGTCCAACGGACCTTCTCGGCCCGTACCGAAAAAACGCTCCTTCCGGAGAAAGAACGACCCATTCTTCAAGGCGTTCGCCCAGGGAGTGGAGATTCTGAGTGTTCCCGCAAACAAGAGCTTTGGACGGATCGGCGTTTCCCCGCCGCCGTGGCGGAAACTGCGGAAAAGACAGTGCGACACCGGACAGCAACACCAAAGCGCCTCGAAAGGAGTCTTCGCCGTGGATCACTCTTTTTCGGACGTGGTGAATGTCCCGCTCTGCTCGGAAATGCTCCGGCATTTTTACACCGCCTCGGGAATTCCCTGTGCCTTTTGCGGGAAGGACGGCTCTCCCCTGGCCTCGGCGGGAGGGCAGACGCTCTGTCATCATTTCCACCGGACACATCCGGAGTACCGGAAATACTGCGAGGCGAGCTGGGAAGAAATTGGCAGAGCAATCGAGAACGGTGACGAGGAATATCTCCACCGTTGCCAAAATGGTCTCATGGATGGCGCCGTTCCGATCCGTGTCGAGGGCGATCTCCTCGGCTACGTCGTCATCGGACAGTTTTTCCTCGTTCCTCCGGACGAAACGACGTTTCTCGACAGAGCGCGGGCGAACAATCTCGACGAGGCGGCCTACACGGAAGCTCTCCGAACCGTCCCCATCGTCTCCAGAGAACGGGCCGACGCGGCGTTGCGGCATTTTCACATCCTGGCGAACCTGATCGCGGAGGCGGGAGTCCATCGGCGGCAGATGGCCTTTCTCAACGCCTCCCTCCAGAACACGCCTCCCTCCAGAACGCGAACGCCCTCCTCAGAACCCAGATCACGGAGCGGGTAAAGGCCGAGGAGGCATTGCGACGCAGTGAAGAACGCGGACAGTTCGCCCTGGAGGGCTCCGATTTGGGCGTGTGGGACTGGAATCTTCTCACCAACGACGTGTATTTCTCTCCCCGCTGGCTCGAAATGTTGGGGTACGGCCCGGGAGAACTCCGGGAACGTTTCTCCGAATGGTACGACCGGGTTCATCCCGAGGACCGGGAACACGCCGTCAAGGAAACACAACGGCATATTCGCGGGGAGACTCCTTTCTACGAAGCCAGACATCGGCTGCGCTGCAAGGACGGGAGCTACAAGTGGATTCTCTCGAGAGGCAAAGTCATGTCACGAAACGCGGAGGGAAAACCCCTGCGCATCGTGGGAACCCACAGGGACATCACCGAACAGGTCCAGGTGGAGGAGAGCCTCCGTCACGCGGGCACCCACGATCCCCTCACCGGGCTTCCCAACAGAACGCTCTTCAACGACCATCTCCTTCTCGCCATGGCGCAGGCGCGCCGGAACAAAACCGTCGTCGCCGTCATCTTCCTGGATCTGGACGATTTCAAGGAGATCAACGACGCTCTCGGGCACGATGTGGGGGACCTGCTCCTCAAGGCCGTGTCGAAACGCCTCAAGAAGGAAGTCCGCGAGGTCGATACGGTGGCTCGCATGGGAGGAGACGAATTCACCCTCATCCTCCCCGGACTGCACGACAGAAAGGACGCGGAGCAGGTCGCCGAGAGGATCCGCGAAGCCGTCGCACGTCCCTATTCGCTCGGAGACAGAGTTCTGGAGGTGAGCGCCAGCCTCGGCGTCAGCCTCTACCCCCTGGACGGGAGAGATGTCCGAACCCTGATGAAGCGGGCGGACATGGCCATGTACCGAGCGAAGAACGACGGACGGAATCTCTGGCGCTTCTGGGAGGAGAACACGGAAACATCCCCGGAATAAAGACACCGGAACGACCCGAAGGAGGCCTTTGTATGCTCTGCGGAAGTCTGCGTTTTCGAAGGATGGACGAAGCCGTTCTGCCCGGACCTGTCGTCCGGGCGCTCGCTTTTCTGGCGACAACGGATTTTTCAGGCCTGCAGCCGGGACGCATCGAACTGGAGGAGGGGCTCTACGCCATCCTCGCCGAGGAGGAGACCGGTCCCGTTTCGGAGGGTGAATGGGAGGCACACCGGCGGTACGTGGACGTGCAATGCGTTCTCGAAGGAGAAGAGAGCATCGGCTGGGCTCTTGACGAGGAGCGCCCTCTCCGCAGGAACGCCCTTGCCGAGGAGGACTGTCTCTATTTCGAGCCTCCGGAAAACCCCTCGTGGCTCCACCTGTCTCCAGGCCATTATGCGGTCTTCTTTCCACGGGACCTCCACTGCCCGCTGCGGCATCCCGGTTCGCCCCGGGTGCGAAAAGTGGTGGTGAAGATCGACATCGCTCTTTTTCCTCTGGAGGCGACGGATATCCCGCAGTAGGATTATGCTCTAAGGAAGCTCTGAATAAAGACCTTTCGCTTTCCCTTGACTCGGGTCGCATCAGGCTCTGCGAGGCACCCTGCGGGGCTGACGCAGCCTTATTCAGAGATTCCCTAAAGAGTGTGCGAAAAGTGATTGCGGAAGGAAATTCAAAGCAAGAAGGTCATGATGTAGGGTGTCTGCTGCGCACAAACAACCCGAGCCCTTGGGAGGCGATACACCATGACCGGAAAGAAGCATAGCAGTCCTTTCGCTGGAATGAAAAGCTCCTTTCGGGAACGAAACGAACGCCATGAAGGTCCTGATGACGGAAGTACGGCAAGAAATCCTTGACGGGGAAATGACGTCATCCCCGGCGGCGCTCTCCTTCAAAAACCTCGTCGAGGGCCGCGCAAAGACGCCGATTTTCCTCGCGGCGCCGCACGGCGAGCCGCACGTAGTCGTCTCCGAGCCCCGGAAAACTCGTACAGGTGCGCAGAAGAATGCGGAAGGGAAGCAGGCGGCGCTGCACCTCGCTTCCCGAAAGCACGACCTGTCCCGCGTCGTTCCGGGGAAGGCGGACCAGGAGGAAATTCGCCGCGCCGGAAAACACGAAAAATCCGCGCTTGGCAAGCTCCGCGGAAAGGAAGGCGCGCTCCGAGGCGATTCGTTTTCGCGTGCGGGCGAGCCAGGCGTCCCCCTTTTCCATGCAGGCGAGGGCGAAGGCTTCGCCCACGGCGTTGACGGGCCAGGACTGCTGAAAGGCCCGCACCGCCGCGACCGCGCGCCGTCCGCCGAGAAGATAGCCCACCCGCAGGCCCGGTACGGCGAAATCTTTCGTGAAAGCCCGCAAGAGCAGCACTTCCTCCGGCCAGGCGTCCCTCCGGGACGCCGCCAGGGTGGCAAGAGGCGGCCAGGAGAGATGCAGAAAGCACTCGTCCAGGAGGAGCCGGGCCCCTTTGGTGGTGCAGGCCTTGAGAACGCACTCCGTCTCCTCTTCGCTCCAGCCCCGTCCCGTTGGATTGTTGGGCTGGCAGAGCACCACCAGGTCCCCGGGGCGCACCCGCTCCGCCAGTTCGTCGGCGCGATAGGCGAATTCGTCCTCCGGGACCAGCGGATGGCCTGCAACGGGAACGCCCGCCAGCGATGCCGCCGCGGCATATTCCCCGAAGGTGGGAAGGGGGAGCAGCAGCCGCTTCGGGCGGAAGGCGAGAACGAGCGGAAGCAGCAGGTCACTCGCGCCGTTCCCGACGGCGACGCCTTCCTCGCCGGGACCGTGTCCGCTCCAGGAGGCGAGCGTCCTTCGAAGATGCCTCGACTCCTGATCGGGATAGACCTGCACGTGCCCAAGGGCCTTTCGGGCGGCCCGAAGGGCGAAGGCGGGAGGACCGTAGGGGTTGATGTTTGCGGAGAAATCGAGCCATCCGTAGGGGTCGTCGTGCTCGTGGATCCGCCCGCCGTGCACGTGGCCCGAAGCGACCCAGGAGGAATTCATTCCGGTCATTCCAAAAGCACCGCGAGAAAGAGCGCCGACAGGGCGGCACAGGCGTAGGCATTCCAGTAGAGGGCGAATCCCCGCTCGAGGTCCGTCCGGTTCGGAGGAGGCCCCTCTCCGAGAAAGGGTTTGTCCACCCATTGCCCGAAATAGGGGGTGGGACCGCCGAGGGAAATCCCCAGCGCCCCCGCGAAGGCTGCCATGGGCCAGCCGCTGTTGGGGCTGGAGAGAAGCGGCGCGAACGTCCGGGCCGTGTGGAGCGTCCGGGAGAACGAACCGCCCACGCCGGGGCTGGCGACAGCGACGAGCAAGGCCGCGCAGCGGGAAGGGAGCAGGTTCAGCAGGTCGTCGAAGCGGGCCGCGGCCCATCCGAATTCCCTGTAGGTTGGGGTCTTGTACCCCACCATGGCGTCCAGGGTGTTGGCGGTCCGGTGAAGCCAGGCGCCGAGAGGTCCTCCGAGGGCTCCGTAGAGAAGAGGGGCGCAGAGAGCGTCGCCGAAGTTCTCCGAGAGGGTTTCAAGCGCCCCCGAGACGACCTTCCGCTCGTCCAAGGGGTCCGTGTCACGGCTCACGAGGAGCGAAAGAGCCTTTCGCGCACCCGCGAGATCGCCCTCGGCGAGACGCTGCGCCACACCGCGCACCTCCCGGGCAAGACAGGTGCCCCCCAGAGCGAAGTAGAGCATGCCCCCCTCCAGAAGCCATCCCGCTGGAAGCATGCGTGCCGCGGTCACGGCGATGCCGAGCGGAAGAAGGGTTCCCGCGAGGGCGAGGAGGAGAAAGAGCACTCCCTGAAGGCGCGCCGGCAGGGGCAACCTGCGGCAGAGCGGTTCCAGACGTTCCGCCCCAAGCCCGAGGAGGCGCACGGGATGCCATTCCGTCCTCGGATCTCCCAGAAAGAGATCCAGCGCGATCGCCACACAAAGCGATTTAACGAACATTGGCATTCCTCCAGTTTCGGCAGGTGTCGACGAAACGAACCGCCGCCCCGGGACAGCCCCAGAAATGCAGGTGCACGTAGGAGGCGAGCAGGTTCGGCCGCACATACCCCTCGTTCCAGCAGACCTCCGGACGGGACGCCCTTCGGACCAGATAGGCCGTTGGGGTCTCGCCGGCGCTCTCGGAATAGTGGAACTCGTGCCCCCGAAGCACCTCCCCTCTGGAGGCCAGCAGTGTCTCCGTCTCCAGGCGTGCCTCCACGTAGCCGAAACGGCGCAGTCGTCCCGTCATGGTCACGGAGAGATCGAGAAGTCCCGCGAGCTCGGCCCGCTCGTCGTTCCGTCCCGTGATCTCCCGGGCGAGATACATCATGCCGCCGCATTCCGCGTAGACGGGAAGCCCCAAAGCCCTCCGACGCCGCAGGTCCGCGAGGTAGCTTTCGTTTCCGGCGAGTTCCCCGAGAAATTCCTCGGGATAGCCGCCTCCGAGATACAGCCCGTCGATCTCCTCGGGAAGCGCCGCATCGGCGGCGGGGCTCGTCTCCAGGAGTTCCGCCCCGAGCTCCTCCAGCAGCTCCAGCCCGTCCCTGTAATAGAACGTGAAAACCTTGTCCCGTGCGACGGCGATACACACGCGTTTCCGCGGTGCTGCCTCGAGAACGCGGGCGACCTCGGAGGGAAAGGCGGCGTCCGCCGGAACGGAGGGGGCCTTCGCCAGCGCCGTGAGGCGCTCCAGGGAAACGCCCTCGTCGATGGCATCGGCAAGGCGCTCCAGTTGCAGGGAGAGTTCGCTTCGCTCCGCCGCGGGAATCAGTCCAAGATGCCGCGAGGGGAAATGCGCCTCCGGAACGTGGCGGATCGAACCGAGTACGGGAAGTCCCGCGAAGCGTTCCACTGCCTCGGAGATCAGGGTTCTCCGCTCGCCTTCGCGCAGGCCGCAGAGAATCACGCCGACGACGGAAGGAGGCGGAACGCGATGTCCGTCCTCCGCGGTGGAGAGCGTGGCGAAACCCAGGGCCATCGCGGCGAGGCTCGTCGCGCCTTTCGTGGCGTCGAGGAGGAGCACCACCGGCAGGGACAGCGCCCTCGCGAGAGAGGCCGTGGAATTGCGTCCCTCGGAGCCGATGCCGTCATAAAGTCCCATGACGCCCTCGACGACGGCGACGTCCGCACCGCCGCATCCTCGGGCGTAGAGAAAGGGAAGCGTCGCCGGAGACGTGAGAAAGCCGTCGAGATTCCGACACTCCCGCCCTGCGGCAAGGGTATGGTAGGAGGGGTCGATGAAATCGGGTCCGGCCTTGAAGGGCTGGACACGCACTCCGCGCCGCGCCAGAGCGCGGCAGAGTCCTGCCGTGAACGTCGTCTTGCCCACACCGCTCTCCGGAGCGGCGATGACGATGCCCGGCGCCGTCATGCCCGTCCCTCCTCGGAAAGACAGGGCGTCCATTCCGGAAACGGAAGGGGCGTCTCGCGGATCTCCCCCGGGAGAGGGTGAAACAGCTCACGCGAAGGGGAGTTGCCCCAAGCGTCTTTTCTCCGTCGAAGCGGCTTTCTTCGCAACGGCTCGCTCTTTCGGCCAAAAGGGTCGCGAAGATCTCCCGGGTGGCGTTGTGACAGGAAAAGAGGAGAACCTGATGCTCCCGGGCGATCTCCAGAAGCACCTTCGCGGCCCCCAGGCGACGCTCCTCGTCGAAACGCACGAGGAGATCGTCCAAGATCAGCGGAAGAGGTTCCGCCCGGAGACCGAACTGGCGGGCCATGCCAAGGCGCAGGGCCAGGTAGGTCTGGTCCGCGAGGCCGGAACTCCAGGCATCCTCTCCCCTGCGCGCCCCGGTGGCGTATTCCTCCAGCTCTACCGCGCCTCCCGCGGAGGTATCCCGAAGACGCAGGGCGTACCGGTTTCCCGTGAGCGTCCTCAGGAACCGGTCCGCATCGCGGATGACACCGGGCTGACGCTCCCGCTCGTGAATGCTCCGGGCTTCGTCGAGGCTGCGGCGACACAACACGATGGAAAGCCACTCCTTGACCGCCTCTCGGAGGGACGTGGCGAGAGCCTGTCGCTCCTGGCGAAGTCGGGAGCTGTTCTCGTCGTGGGCCAGGCGCTGCAATTCCGCGGCAACTTCCCCCGCACGGCGGTGCGCCCCTGCACAGGATTCCTCCAGTTCGGCCACCCGGCGCTCCAGAAGATCCCGCTCCTGCTCCAGGTCCAGAGGAAGTGCCGCCATCTCGTCCTCCAGGGAGGCAAGGGCGTCGAGGGAACCGCCCAGGGAGACCAGCACCTTCTCGTGCTCTTCCACCAGCCGTTCCAGCTCCAGGCGACGGGCCGTCTCAGCGGCGCAGGCTCGGAACGACTCCTCGTCGGTCGCACCCGCGAGGGCGAAGAGGCGGGCCTGTTCGTTCCGTTTTCCCTCAAGGCGTTCCTCGCAGACGCAAAGAGCCGCACGTTCCTCCGCCAGGCGCTCCCGAAGCGCATCGAGTTCTCTTGAGGCCTCCCGGACCTCGTCGAAGGTGCGCACAAGGAGATCCAGAGAGGACACGTCCGGTTTTTCAGGCACGGGAAGCCCACAGGCACGGAGACATGCGGCAAGTCGATTCCGGAGCGCCTCCAGGTCCGCCCGAACCGCCGTCAGGGTGGTCTTTGCCTCGGCGATACGCGTCGTCTCCCCCCGGCAGGAGTCGGCTTTGGCGACGAACTCGGGAAATCCCCCCGGTTCGAGGCGAGGCTCGAACCCCCGTTCGCGCAACCATTCCCGCCAACGCCATTCTCCGTCCTCGAGAAGCTTTCCCGCCGCGTGAACTTCCTCGTCGGCCTTGCGCATGCGCAAGAGCGCCCGCTCGTAGGCACCCTGAGCATCCTCCAGGGCAGCCCTGGCGGCACGGTAGTTCGCGAGGAGGGTTTCCTCCTCCTCCACAAGCAGGACCAGCGCTTCGAGACGTTCCGCATCGTCCGGCGAAGGAAGGCCGCTTCCGTCGGCCACGGCGCAAATCTGCTCCCGGATTCCCTCGGCGAGCACCTCCTGCTCCGATGCGTAGGCCTCCGCCTCCGCCACTTCCGCGCGCTTGCGTTCCGTCTGGGTTTTCCATTTGCGCTGCAGTTCTTCGTCGGCGCCGCCCTGGCGTCTCGCCAGAACGTAGAAGAGCGGCGCCAGGACGAACCCCACCACGGCGAGGACGATCACCATGGGATCGCGCTTGAGGAACCAGAGGAACGCCAGAGCGAAGGCGCCCACGAGAAGCGACACGGGAGCCCAGAGGGAGAAGAGGGCATACCGTCCCGGCGTGTCCTGTTCGAGATTCGCCAGTTCCACCCGGAGGCGGTCCCGGTTTTCCCGGGCAAGACGCACCGCCTCGTCGAGCCGATCCCGCCTGCTGCAGAAGACCCGGAGCCGCGAGAGAGCCTCCTTGCGCTCCCCGAGCAACTCCTCGTCGAGATCCTCCGGAAGGGGCACGTCGGCGAGACGCTCCCGTTTTCCCTCGAGCACCGCCTCGGCCTCCTCCACATTCTCCCGGGATGCCCGAAAATTCTGTTCCGCAAGGCGGCGCCGTTCCCGTGCATCCCGGAGAGCCGCGTCGAAACGCTGCGCTTCCTGGATGGCGGGAAGGGAGAGGTCCACCCGGAAGAGGCGTGCATCGGTCCATCCGTCCCCGAGTTCCGCCAGATGCTCCGCGTGGCGCTTTTCGTCCTTGCGGATCTCCACCTCCAAACGCGTCTCCGAGGCGAGGAGTTCCTGAAAGCGCCCGCGTTCTCCCCGGAGTGCCTCCACTGCCTCCCGGTGCTCCAGAAGAACCCAGGGATACCGGTCCTGCAGCAGCGTCTCCCGCTCCTCGAGCCGGGAGACCCGCTCACGGCCCTCCCGGCAGGAAGCCTGCAGGGCGTCCGCTTCCTGAACAAGAACGTCGTACCGTTCAATCCCCCGCTCCGGAAAAGATCTCCCGCCCCGGATCTGCGCCAGTTTCTCCAGGGCCAGCTTCCGCTCCGTCCAGGGGCGCCGGATCTTCTCCAGGAGAAGAATTCTGGAAAGCCGTCTCCGGGCGTCTTCGGCCTCCCCGGTCTCCCGCGCCACCTGCTGCCGCAGTCGTTCCTCCTCGTCCCGAAGGTCCCAGAAACGCCCCTCCTGCTCCGCCAGCCCATGAAGCTCCTCCTCCACGTCCCTGAGGGATTCGAGCAGCTCGTTCACCCTGCCGCCGGTCCCTTTGCCGCGGCCAAAGCGGTAGAACTCCCGCTGTTTCTCGGCGAGACGCTCCATGAGATCGGGAAGGCTGGCGACCCCGAGCCCCGCACCGGCGGCGAAAAGCCTCCCCTGCACCGTCTCATCCCGAAGAATCCGCGTTCCCTGAAGATCGGAAAGGCCCATGGCGAAGATGCTCTCGTAGCATCCTTGGTTCAGATGCCCCAGGAGAACGGACACGTTTCCCCCGGCGTCACCGTTGAGAAGCACCTTTCGGTCGTGCATTTCGAGGAGGTAGTCGCTGCCGTCCCGGGTGGAAAAGGCGAGCCGTCCCTGGCGGATCCGCCCGCGGACCGGTTCGTAGAGATTGCGCGAGGCCCTTCGGTCGGGAACGCCGAAGAGAGCGTAGCGGAAGAAATGCAGCAGTGTCGTCTTGCCGCTCTCGTTTTCTCCCACGAAAAGAACGAGATCTCCTTCGAGGGGATCCACCCCCTGATCGTGGAGAATGCCGAAATCGGAGACGAAGAAGCGGGTGAAGCGCATGCTCAGGCCTCCTCCCGAAGCAGTCCGTCCAAAAGCATCGCCTCGGAGGCGCCGAAGATCTCCCGGATCTCCCCGGAAGAAAGAGAGGTGAGGATGTTCCGGATTTCTCGCCGCTCCCATCCCCGGGATTCCGGGTCCTCGGAAAGGAGACGCGTGAGCAGGGAGACATCCGGGCAGGCACGCATGTTTTCCAGAGAGCGCAGCACGTCCCCCACGAAATGATCGCCTCCGCGCAACTCCTCCACCGCGACGCAGGGAGCGGTTCGATCCTCCGGAGGAAGAAGCCAGACGCAATCGTCCCGCTCCACCTCACCGGCGTTGCAATGCACCGCAAATTCCTCGCCGAGATTCTTGCGGAGAAGCGCTCCGTGCAGAGCGGTCCGCCCCTCGAAGCGAACCTGAAGGAGGGCCATCCGCCCCTCCGCGTCCGCACGAACCGACTCCTTGAGTTCCGAAAGAGCACCGAGAAGCCGTTCCTCCGTCTCCACGGAAGAAAGATTGAGCGTGTGCCGGTATCGACGCACCGCGTCCACGGGGATGAACTCGCACCGCACGTGCCGGGAACCCGGGGTCAGGGTCACCGCAAAACACCCCCTGGGGCCGGTCTCGCCGCGCCTGCGGCTTTGAAACGTTCCCGGATAGGCCACGAAAGGCTCTCTTTCACGGAGGATTTCCCGTTCGTGCACGTGCCCGAGAGCCCAATAATCCATGCCGGCGGCACAGAGGTCGTCAAGGGAGCAGGGAGCGTAGTTCTCGTGTCCCGCCCGGCCTCCCACGTTGGCGTGCAGGAGGCCGATGCGGAAAACGCCCTCGCCGG